>CAZWOU010000014.1:0-15144 GCA_964635375.1 uncultured Pirellulaceae bacterium
AGAAATTACTCAAGCAGATTCGTGAACAGGGATATTCCGCTCCTCGCCTCGCCAAGTAAATTAAATCAGGGACAAACACCTGGGAAACCGTTTCCGAGGCCAGGAACCCGCTGTTTTGTCGGCAGAACGGAAACGCCATGCCTCAGCTGTCCTTTTTGGGGCAGCGCCGATTCTCGGTTTCCTACCTTCGCAAAAGGCCGCCATGCGACGACCTCCCCGCTGTCGGTTCACTGACAGGTTCTCCAAGCTGCTCTGCGGTGTTTACGGCACCCTCCTGGTCGCCTTCCTCATCTCTTTTTCAGCGCGGCTTGCTCTGGCGGAAGAATTGCTTCCCGCAACGACGCCAATTGAGACAGCAATCGACCATTATGTCGATGCCGCCTTACAGCGAGCCTCTGCTGTTGCGGCTCCTCGAGCAGACGACGGGACTCTGCTGCGACGCACTACGCTTGATTTGGCAGGCCGAATCCCAACGATGTTTGAAGCCAAGACGTACGGCAAGGAGACGGACCCGGCCAAAAGAACGGCATTAGTGGACCGCTTGCTGAAGGACGCAAGTTACGCGCGTCATCAAGCCAACGCCTTCGATGCCATGTTGATGCTCGACAGCCGTTCAAGCCTACGAGAGTACCTGACAGCGGCATTCGGCGAGAACCGGCCCTGGAATGAGATGTTTCGCGAGATGCTGATCGGCCTCGCTGGCGATGCTGAGCAGAAGGGTGCGATCCAATACGTGCGCTCACGAGTTAAGGACCTCGATGAACTGACGGTCAAAACGAGTGTCGATTTTTTCGGCGTCAATATCAGCTGCGCCAAATGCCACGACCACCCCGAGGCGCCGGATTGGACACAAGAGCGTTACTACGGCATGAAGTCGTTCTTTGCCCGCACGTTTGAGAATGGCGGATTTGTCGGCGAACGCGAATATGGCTCGCTCAACTACAAGACGACAGACGGCGAATCACATGATGCTCAGCTGATGTTTCTCACTGGCGAGATCATCACCGAACCTGATTCTAAAGAACCGTCGGACGAGCAGAAGAAGCAGGAAAAGAAACTGCTCGAAGAACTGAAGAAAGAAAAAAAGGCGCCGGCCATGCCCAAGGAAAGTCGTCGGGCCAAACTCGTCGGCGCTGCGTTTTCCGAACAGGGCGAAGGTTATTTCTCACGCTCGATTGTCAATCACATCTGGGCTCGGCTGAACGGGTTCGGCCTAGTGAATCCGATCGACCAAATGCACCCGGAGAATCCCGCGAGCCACCCGGAACTGCTTGAGTGGTTGGCGAGGGACGTCCGCACCCACAATTACGATTTGCGGCGCCTGATCCGAGGGATTGTGCTCAGCGAAACCTACGCCCGATCGTCGGTCTGGGACAGCCAATCGAAGCGACCTCGCCGCGATCTGTTTGCTGTTGGCGAGATTCGACCTCTTGCACCGGCCCAGTACGCCACTTCGCTTCGGCTCGCCGCCTCTTCTCCCGCCCGCTTTGGCAAAGACGTTTCCGAGGACGAGCGAAAAGATCGCATTGCACAAGTCGAGCAACAGTCGCAAGGCTTCGCATCCAAGCTCGAACATCCCGGACCTGAATTCCAAGTTGGCGTTGGTGAGGCCCTGTTGTTTTCCAATGGCGACCAATTCTCTCGGGAACACTTGAATGATGGCGATACATTGGTCGGCGCACTGAGCAAGCTGGAGGATGACAACGAACTGGTGTCGCAGTTAATTTGGGCTGTCCACGGACGCGCGCCGCGCACCGCTGAAACTGAGGCCATCGTCGGCTTCCTGGCTGAGCGCAAGGATCGTCGTAAGGACGCCTGTCGCCAGTTAGTCTGGGCGCTGCTCACCGGATCGGAGATGCGGTTCAATTACTGAGTGATGCGGGCTGACTCAAGGGCCTATAGCGAAGACGCGGAAATGTGGTTCTTGAAGACCGCACCGCGGCGAGCGATCGGCTTTCACTTTAGCGCACGACTCTCAAGAGTAAACAACGATGGCCAAACGGACATTCTACTGCGGTTCCGGCGAACATCCTCTAAGCAGGCGAGGCTTCTTGGGGACACTGGGCGGGGGAACGCTGGCGGCGTCGCCCATGACCGCCCTTGATCTGCTCAAGCAGCCAGTTATGGCTGAGGAGTTGAAGAACAAGGAACGCCGTGTGATTCTGTTGTGGCTTGCGGGCGGCGCAAGTCAGTTAGAGACATGGGACCCCAAACCGGGACGCGCCACGGGAGGTCCGTTCCGAGCTATACAGACCTCCACGCCTGGCGTCCAGATTTCTGAACTGATGCCTAAGATGGCCAGTCGGATCAAGGACACGGCGATCGTTCGCTCGCTCAACACCAAGGATGCCTCGCACGGAACCGGCGCTCAATTGATGCAGCTCGGCCGCCGCGACGAGCCCACAGTCCGCTACCCGGACTTGGGCGCCGTGCTCGCTCGCGAACTCGGTCGCCGAGAGTCGAAGACGCCGGATTATGTCACGTTCTATACCGCCACGGAAGGTCGAGGCAACGCGCTCGGTCGGTCTGGATTTCTCGGCGCCCGCTACCTGCCGATGTTTCTGACCACCAACTCGAAACCTGACCATCTGAGCTTGCCCGAAGGTCTGGCCGATTTGGATCACGCCCAGCGATCTGATCTGCGAGCACTACTGAGTCAGCAATTCGCCCGCGGGCGCGAGTCGGGCGCCTTGGGTAGCCACAACGAATCGTACGCACGCGTGCGTGGGTTGATGGCCAGCGAAAACCTGTTCGACATTTCGGAAGAGCCTCAGAAGATCCGTGACAAATACGGGCCGGGCCTATTCGCCCAACAAGCCCTGATCGCCCGACGGTTGATTGAGGCGGGTACGCCCTTTGTCAAGGTGTCGCGAGCCTGGTGGGACAGCCACGGTCAGAACTTCGAGACTCACTTGGAACTCGTCAGCGAGCTTGACCACGTGATGTCGGTGTTGCTCGATGATCTTGAGCAGCGGGGGATGTTGGAAAACACGCTGGTCATCACGTTGGCCGAATTTGGCCGGACTCCCACCATCAATCCCAGCCTTGGGCGTGACCACTTTGCTCGAGCTTGGAGCGCTTCGCTTTCGGGATGTGGCGTGCAGGGAGGTTCGGTCTACGGCAAAACGGACGATGACGGTCAACATGTCGTCGACGGCGAGGTCGGCGCGGCCGAGTTGTTCGCCACGATCTACAACGCCCTTGGAATCGACCACCAACATCAGTACTGGCTGGGCTCTCGGCCGATACCACTGACCGACATTGGCTGCGAGCCGATCAAGGAAATCCTCGCCTAGCCTGACTGCATCGGTGTGCCGGCAGGCGCCGGCAGACCACTCCTTTTTGTTCTTCGCCGCGTCGCAACTGAGGCAGATGATGAAGCCGAACCCTGAAAACCTGAAAGTCACGAAGCAGATCTCACGCCCCGAGATTCTCTTCGGGATCGCCCGACGACCTGGCAGCGAGGAGCTGTTTGTCGGCGCTTCAAGCGGTGACGTCATTCAGATCGACGTGGCCCTCGACAAGCCTGAAGCCAAGCTTCACGGCGGGCATGACTCCTATGTCAGCAGTGTCGTCTGGGCGCGGGACGCGATTGTCAGCGGCAGTTTTGACGGCCGGCTGATTTGGCGCCAGCCGAACAGCGGGCGGGCGGATCGCGCTATTGAGGCCCACTCCAAGTGGATTCGAATGGTTGTCGCGACGCCTGACGAATCGAAGATTCTCAGCGTAGCCGACGACATGGTCTGCCGCGTCTGGGACTCGTCAAGTGGCAAACTGATTCGCGAACTCAAGGGGCATTCCGAGCGAACTCCCAATCACTTCCCTTCGATGCTCTATGCCGTAACGTGCTCGGCCGACAATAAGCATGTCGCCACCGCGGACAAAGTTGGCAATATCGTCGTCTGGGAGCTGGATTCAGGGAAACGCCTGGCGGAACTGCAGGCGCCGAAGATGTACACCTGGGACCCGAAGGCCCGCGTTCATTCGATTGGCGGTATTCGCTCGCTCGCCTTTTCACCCGATGGCGCACAAGTGGCGGCGGGGGGAATCGGCCAAATAGGCAACGTCGATCACCTCGGCTCGCTCGCCAGAATCGAGGTGTTTGACTGGGCGAAGAACGAACGCCTGCACGAATTCCCGGGCGACACATATAAGGGGCTCGTCGAACGGCTTGTCTACAGTCCAAGCGGCGACTGGTTGCTTGCGGCTGGCGGCGACCACGGAGGATTCATCAAAGCGATTAACCTCGCCGACGGCAAGATCATTAAGCAAGACAAGGCGCCCGCCCACATTCACGACTTCGTCGTCTCCGAGTCCTTCGACCGAATTTATGCCGCGGCACACAACAAAATTGTCGTCTGGGAAATGCCCCCAGCCTGACCGATGCCGGGAACGCGGCGGCCATGGACCCTTGTCTCATCCGCCGATGGACGTCAACATGCCGTCTGCGTAAGCCACCCGCCGATCGACCAGTACTCAAGATTGAGTCGCCTCTATGCCGTCCTTGCTTATTCGGTACGCCGATGTTGTGTTTCCCAGCGAAATCGTCCGCACAAACGTGCTGGTCCAAGACGCTGCGATTGTTGAGATCGATGCGGCGGAACACACTCGCGCGGACGAAGTTCTCGACGCGAGGGGTCTTCACTTGCTGCCGGGCGTCGTCGACGATCAGGTCCATTTCCGCGAGCCGGGTCTGACCCACAAGGAGGACCTTGCCCACGCGAGCCGGGCCTGCGCGAAGGGAGGCGTGACGACTTTCCTGGAAATGCCGAACACGATTCCCGCCGCAGTGACGCAATCGCTAATTGAAGACAAACTGAAGCTCGCTAGCCAAACAAGCTTGGTGAACTATGGCTTCTACATCGGCGCGACGCCTCACAATATCGAGGATCTCAAGTCAGCCCATCGCACGCCTGGCATCAAGATCTTCATTGGCAGCAGCACGGGCGATTTGCTTGTCGACGAGCAAGAGAGGCTCGAGGCGATTTTCGCCGAAACTTCACTGCCGCTGACTGCTCACTGTGAGGACGAAGCCACCGTTCGCGCCAACTCGGCAAGGCTCCACGGCGGCAAACAGCTGGCCGATCATTCGCTTATCCGAGATCATGCAGCCGCCGAGATTGCAACTCGCCGAGCTCTCGATTTGGCCAAACGGCATCAACATCGATTTCACGTGCTGCACGTCTCCACCAAGAACGAGTTGGAAGTCATTGCCGACCACAAAGGTCTCGTGACCGCGGAGGTTTGTCCCCACCACTTGCTATTCAACGTGGACGACTACGAATCTTTGGGAACCTTGATTCAGATGAATCCATCGCTGAAAACAGCCGATGACAACGCCGCTTTATGGCAGGCGCTGTTAGATGGCGTGATTCAAGTCGTCGCCACCGACCACGCTCCGCACACGCTCGAGGAAAAACAACGGCCCTATCCTCAATCACCATCCGGCTTGCCCGCTGTAGAAAACTCATTGGCCCTGATGCTCGACCGTGTGTCGCAGGGTCTTTGCACTTTGGAGCAAGTCGTGCACTGGATGTGTGACGCTCCCGCTCGGGTTTGGGACATCGTCGACAAAGGGCGGATTGCGAATGGCTATGACGCCGATTTGGTTCTCGTCGATTTGCAGAAGCGAGCGACTGTCGACAACGCTTCGCAAGAGACCAAGTGCGGCTGGAGTCCATGGCACGGGCGTTCCCTGCAAGGATGGCCCGTCCGGACTTGGGTTAGAGGTCGGGAGGTTTTTCGCGACGGTCAGTTTGCCAAACAGCCCGCGGGAGAAGAAGCTATTTTCGACCACGCTCGCGGCGGCTACTGGGCAACCCCGTGAACGTTAGACGTCCAACGCTCCGACTCGCCACACATCAGCGACTTGCCCGCGGCGATTCTCGCGCCCTCGACGCCGCGAAGTGCGATCAACCGGCGTCGACGCATGATGCTGAATTCCCACTTGCGTGCATCGAAGCCAAGCCCGTGTGAGAGTCGCCTTGTCCTTCTCGCCACTCTTGATTTGGCCCGCAAATATCTCTCCGGTCCCTCTTTGACGCGACGGAGGAGCCAGATTGCGAGTAAGATTACCACTACTGTTGTCGACTGAAAATTGAATGACCGAAGTCCACCCAGGTAGGCGTTCAAGATGAAGACCCGAACCTTCCTGCTGCCGTTGGCGATTTCTCTGCTCGTGTTTCCGCGACAAGCGTCGCGAGCCGACGAGACATCGCCTGACTTCGAAACCGTGATGGCGCCGCTGCTAATCAAACGTTGTGTGGAGTGCCATGAGGGACGGAATCCGTCTGGGGACCTGCTTCTGACAACAAGAGAAGGACTGCTGGAGGGAGGCGATTCGGGGCCGGCGATTGATCTCGATTCGCCGCGACAAAGCCACCTGCTGCTGCGCGTTCATGATGTCGAGATGCCGCCGCAGAAGCAGGGGAAGCCTCAAAAACTGCCGGCAAAGGAAGTCGAACTTCTTGAACGCTGGCTGATCGCAGGAGCCCCCTGGCCGGAGAAGCGGAGGCTCGACTTGTTCGAACGAACCAGTGACGTCCGCGCAGGACGAGACTGGTGGTCCCTTCAACCCATCCAGCGCCCGCAGGTTCCGAAGCTGAAGTTGGCGACGCAGCCCGAGAATGAAATCGATGCATTCATTCTTGCTCGGTTGGAGAAGGAGCAGATGGTTCCCGCCCCACAAGCCGACAAGCGTACGCTCTTGCGACGCCTGTACTACGATTTGCTTGGCCTGCCGCCAACGACGGCGCAGATCGAGCAGTTTGAGAACGATACGTCGCCTGGCGCGTGGGAAGACGCGATTGATACGCTGCTCGCCTCGGAGCATTACGGCGAACGCTGGGGGCGCTACTGGCTCGATCTGGTTCGCTTCGCCGACACCAGCGGTTACGAGCGAGATCAGGAGAAACCCTTCGCCTGGAAGTATCGCGATTGGGTCGTTGCCTCGCTCAATTCGGATTTGCCCTATCACCAGTTCATTGTTGAGCAACTTGCGGGCGACGAACTTCCGGAGCGAAGCGAACGGACCGTTATCGCGACCGGGTTTCTTCGATTGGGAACTTGGAACGATGAGCCCAACGATCCGCTCGATTACCAGTACGACCGTTTGGAAGACCTCATCCACACCACCTCGTCCGCCTTTCTCGGCATGACGGTGAAATGCGCCCGCTGTCACTCGCACAAGTTTGATCCGATCACCCAAGAGGACTATTACCGCATGGGCTCAGCCTTTTGGGCGGGCCCGATCGCTCCGCGCGGGCGAGGTCTGCTTGGCGGACCCAAGTTGGATGAACTGGGTTTCGACGACGTGCTTGGTTGGAGCGATTTGGGCCCAACGCCTGCGCCACTGTACGTACTGAAGAATGGAGAGCGAGAGCGTCCGTTGCAGAAGGTTGTCCCTGCTTCGCTGTCGTTGATTCCCGCGTTGGAGCGTGTTTTCGATCCTCCCGCTAAGGGCTCGACCACTTCTCGCCGCCGACTCCAATTGGCCCGCTGGATCGCCCATCCGAACAATCCCCTGACTCCGCGCGTTCTCGTCAATCGGTTGTGGCTGCATCATTTTGGCAAGGGAATTGTACGTTCGCCGAACAACTTTGGTTTTCTGGCCGATCCGCCCACCCATCCGGAATTGCTCGAATGGCTCACCGCCGAATTCATGAGTGGCGGTTGGACTATCAAACGAATGCACAAGCTGATCCTGACGTCCAGGACTTGGCGACAATCGTCGCTGCACCCCCGATTTGCCGAGCAGGCCAAACTGGACGCCGGAAACCGCACGTGGTGGCGGGCGGAACGAAGACGGCTTGATGCGGAGGCGCTCCGCGATTCGATGCTGGCCACGACGGGCGAATTGGACACGCGTCTCGGCGGCCCCGGGTTTCGTCCCTCGATCAGCCCTGATGCGTTGGAAGGGCTTTCCAAAAAGGCAGCCGCCTGGCAGGCGTCATCGCCAGAAGAACAGGCTCGCCGCAGCCTTTACATCTTCTCAAAACGCGGGTTGCCTCCGCCGATGATGACGACCTTTGACTTCTGTGATACGACTCAATCCAGCGGGAAGCGAGGTACGACAACCGTCCCGACCCAATCACTGGCGATGCTGAACAACCAATTCGTTCACCTGCGAAGCGAATCGCTCGCTCGCAGCGTCCTAGCGGCAACTGCGGATCCGCGAGACCAGGTGACTGAACTCTGGGCGAGAGTCTATGGGAGAAAACCATCGCGAGATGAGCTGGATCTGGCTACGCGCCATCTCTCGAGTCAATCGCGGCGGTTCGAGGAACAGCATCAGGAGCGGCTCGGGCTAATCGGGAAAGACGCGGCGAAGAGAGCGGATCAACTCAGCCAAGCTTTGGTGCTGCACTTGCGAGCGGACCGGGGAGTCACGGTCGATTCCGCCAACCGTGTTTCGCAATGGAAAGACCAATCGGGACACGATCATCACGCTCAGCAGGCGACGGCCAGCCACCAGCCGAGTTTGGATCGCAGCGGATTCGGGGCGGAATCACTCGGCGCGGGGCGGGCAGCCGTATCGTTCGACGGCCAGCGGCGGTTCATGCATCTGCACGGGGCGCTGTTGAAAGAGCAGGATTGTACGATCATCGCCATCGTCAACGATCGAGGGACCGCTGGGCATCGGGAGATCCTCTCCAACTGGAACGGCGCGGCCGGCAACTCCGTGTCGTCTCTGTTCCTTGGCCTGACCTCAAAAGACACAGTCCGTTTTAGCGACGCCTTTGCCGCCGCCGGGCGAATCAGAAGTCCGAGCCGACCGTTTGTGATCACCGCGATCAACGGGGCCGATCGGTCCGCAGTCTTTCTCAACGGCCGGGAGCTATCCGCCCGCAAGAGTCGGCTCCCCGCCCGAGATCTGTCCACGGACTGGGTGATTGGACAGCAAGGGAACATCAATGGCGAATACTGGAATGGCGGCATTGCTGAAATACGTGTTTACGCCCGTGCTCTCTCCGATGGCGAGCGGGCCTTCGTTGAGCGCGAGGCCGCGCAGCGTTTTGACATTCCTTTTGCGACGCCGAACTCTGTCCGAGCACTGCCGGGCCAAGCCCTTGCACTCGCGTCGTTAGCTCACGTGTTGCTGAACTCCAACGAATTCCTTTACGTGGACTGAGCCTAGTCATGTCGAAGCAACTCATGTTTCCTTGCGGTCAAACCCGCCGCGAGTTCATTTGGGAGATGGGCGGCGGTTTCACGGGGTTAGCGCTGACGAGCTTGCTGGCGCGCGATGGCTTTTTCACACGGCATGCGGCCGCGGACGAGAACGACCGTTCGTTGAATCCGCTGGCCGCGAGAGAGCCGCAGTTCAAACCCCGCGCGAAGGCCTGCATTTTTCTGATGATGAACGGTGCTCCCTCGCAGGTCGACAGCTTCGACTACAAGCCGGAACTAAAAAAGTACGGCGGCAAACAACTTCCCGCTGACAAGAAGTTCATCAACTCGGGCGGTCGCAAGATGGGATTCCTGACGCCCGCCTGGAGGCCCTTTCGTCCTGGAGGCGAGAGTGGGTTGATGGTCTCGGACTATTTTCCCAACGTCCGCAAACACGCCGACAAATTGTGCGTCCTCAACTCGTGTCACACTGATAGTCATGCCCACGGCTCGGCGCTCGTCGCGATGAACACGGGCAAGACTTTCATCGGCCGCCCATCGCTCGGCAGCTGGTGCGTCTACGGTCTCGGAACCGAAAACGAGAGTCTCCCCGGCTACGTTACCATTTTGGATAAACGCGGCGGCCCTATTGGCGGTCAACCCAACTGGTCGAGCGGCTTCATGCCGGCCACCTATGCTGGGACGCTCTTTCGCCCCGTTGGTAATCCAATCCTCGACTTGAAAGCTCCCGACCATATCACCCGACCGGTGCAGCGCGAACAACTCGACCTGCTGGCGAAACTCAATCAGCGCCACCTGGACGCGAGGCCCGGTGGAAGGGAACTGGCGGCGCGGATCAATAGCTATGAACTCGCCTATCGAATGCAGACCGAAACACCAGAGGCGGTAGATCTGTCGCAGGAGACCGAAAGCACGCTGAACATGTACGGCGTCGGTCGACAGCCCACTGACGAGTACGGCCGTAACTGTCTGATTGCACGCCGCTTGGTCGAACGAGGCGTGCGCTTCATTCAGCTCTATTCCGGCGGCGGGCATCTGGAGGAGACCTGGGACGCGCACGAGAGCATCGAAAAGAATCATGGTCGCCACGCGGCGGAGGTCGATCAGCCGATCGCGGCGCTGTTGACCGACCTTGAGCAGCGAGGCTTGCTGGAAGACACCTTGATTGTCTGGGGCGGCGAGTTCGGCCGGATGCCGTTCAGCGAGGGGAAAGACGCGCCGGGGCGCAATCACAATCCGTACGGCTTCAGCATGTGGCTGGCTGGGGGGAAAGTCAAAGGTGGTTCGAACTATGGCAAAACGGACGAATTCGGATTTGAAGCTGTTGCTGACAAGGTTCACTTCAACGACTTGCACGCCACGATTCTGCACATGCTGGGTCTCGACCACGAGTTGCTGACGTATTTCCATCAGGGCCGTAAGGAAAGCCTGACGGACGTTGGCGGTCGCGTGATTAACGAAGTCCTCGCCTGATCACAAAGATCCTCCGCGGCCCTCTGTGGTCTTGAGTCGCGGTAATGGAACTTAGCGTCAACTCATCGCCGACTGCAGGATCAGCTCAAGATCGTCTTGAGTGACTGGGCGCGGGCTGACACGGAGAATGCGTTTGACCGTGAAAGCGGCTTTCGCCATCTCGGGAACTTGATCCGCGCGGACGCCCACTTCGCTCAAACTCGCGGGAATCCCGATATCCGACTTGAGCCGTTCGACAGCAGTGATGGCCCGGTCCGCGGCTGTCTCGGCGTCCAACCCGGAAGTAGCTTCTCCCAGTAGTTCGGCGATTCGCGAGGTCTGAGTGAGTCGCGCGGGGGCGTTGAAGCGCATCACATAGGGCAGCAACAGACCGCAGCCGACGCCGTGTGGCGTATGCGCGACCTGATTGAGGGCGAATTCCAGGGCGTGAACAACCGCCACACCCACGTTGGAAAAGGCCATCCCAGCCAGCATCGCCGCCAAGGCCATGCCCTCGCGAGCTTCCAGATCATTGCCGTTCTCTACGGCGCGGCGCAAATGACGCCCCACCAATTCGATCGCTCGTTCCGCCAGCACGTCCGCCAGCGGATGGCGGCCTTGGTAAACAGTCCGCTCACCCGAAGGCAGTGGAAAGTTCTCGTTGTCGATGGCTGTGTAGGCTTCAATTGCATGGGTGAGCGCATCGATGCCGCTGGCGGCGGTCACTTTCGGAGGGCAACTGACAGTTAACATGGGATCGACAATGGCAATTCTTGGTCTCAAGTAGTTGCTGAGGATTCCGAACTTTCCACCGCTGTCCGGATCGCAGAGGACTGATGCCGCCGTCACTTCCGAGCCCGTTCCGGAGGTCGTCGGTAGGAGAATGAGAGGAAAGATCGGTCCGGGAACGACTTGGTCTCCGGCGTAGTCCTTGACTGCTCCGCCATGAGCGAGCACGACGGCAGCGGCCTTAGCGATGTCCATGTTGCTGCCGCCGCCCAAACCGAGAAGCAGGTCGGGCTTCACGTCACCGGCCATGGCTACCGCATCGTTAACTGCGTGAAACGGAGGTTCTGGCGTACCGCCATCAAACACCTCGACCTGCACGCCGGCGTCAGCCAATGGGGCGCTGACTTGATCGACCAGTCCCGCGTCAACCAGTGTTTTGTCGGTTATCACGAGCGCTCGACGGGCGTTCATGCGTTGCGCGACCTCACCCAATTGGGCGATGGCGCCGCGGCCAAACAACAGTTCTCCGGCGTTATGAAACGTCCAGGTGGTTCTCATTGCTTCAATACCTATTCGGTTGTTCGATTCAAACTTGAGTGAATACGCTTCGGCGGTCAATTGGTCCCGTATGCTCATTCAGTCATTTCGACAATTCGGCGACAAGCGTCCGCAGATAAGCCACTGCATCTTCAACAGCTTTGGTTTCGTCCGCTTGCGGATCTTTCAGGAAGTCAATCTCAACGCAAAGCATGCCGTCATAGCCACCTGCCGCCAATGCGTTCACGACGCCAGGCATGTCGATGATTCCGCTTCCCGCGGGAGCGCTTGGCCAGAAGGTCCAATCCCGCGGCGAGCCGTGAGAGGGGTCGATGTCTTTGATATGAGTGGCATAGGTCCGTTTGGCAAGCTTGCGGGCTGCCTCAACGGGATCCTCGAATACTCGCAGCGTGTTGCCCGAGTCAAAGTTGACGCCCAGATAGGGCGAGTCGACGCGGTCGAGAATCTCAAGAATCTCATCGGAGTTGAAGTCGATGTGGTTCTCGATGGCCAGGCGAACGTCGGCGTCTTCCGCCTTCTTGACGCTTTCCGAGAGGATGGCGGCGATCCGCTCGATCTGGGGACCGTGAGGCTCATCGCGAAACATCAGGCTGCTGCCGACGATCCTCATAACCGTCGCGCCGATGGACTGCGCGGTCGCGAGATGTTGCTCCATCTCCTGTGCCGCTTCTCGATTCTTGCCGCCCTCCAGGCCGTCCGGATGCCCCCATGCGATCATCCGCTCCATCCCCTGTTCGTCCAGCTTCTCTTTGATCTGGGCGAGGTAATCTGCATCGAAATTCGGCATGAAGCAGGTTTCCAACGAGATTCCATCCACATTCAGTCGAATCGCTTCGTCGATCGACTGCTCAAACTCCCATCGCCGCCCCGGATCGATCTGGTTCGGATAAACTTCGCCGAACAGGCGGTGGTAGCTGTAAGTGTCTATGCCGACTTTCATTGGAATTCTCCACCTGTGAGCGTAGCCTGCTCTCCGGAAAGCGTCGCCAGAGAAGCGAATCATCGCCAGGTCGTCGACAAGAAGTCGAATCCATCTGATCCCAGTTAGCAAGTAGGCGAACGCGTTTCACCTCTCTCGCCGCAGTAGAAGAATCACCGCATGTCTTCGTCCACTTGGCGTCGCCAAAAACGCCAAGTGCGGACCGCGTGCGAAAAGGTTTCACAATCCACGCTCGCGCAAGCCCGCGCGCAGGGACACGCGCGCAGGGAGGCCGAACACATGCTAACCTAGTCACTGGGCCGCGGCCTCGAATTCACCGATGAGAAAGAAGTCGAGAGAGATCGGGAATTGGCAGCGTCTCTGGATGAAAATACACGGTCCCTGGATGAAAATACCCGAGTACAACCTCAGAGCAGAATCTCGTAGGACAAAGTTCAAATGAAACATTCCCTCCGCCATCGTTTCTCGTCCAAACTGGTTGCCATCGCACTCGGCCTCTGCTTCGTCTCGGCGTCGCTCCAGGCAGAGGAGTGGCCTCGTTGGCGCGGGCCGCGTGACAATGGCAGCATCGAAGACGGAAGCTACCCGGTTCAGTGGGACGCCAGAAACACGCTCTGGAAAACGCCGCTTCCGGGCAAGGGATGTTCGACGCCCATCGTCTGGAACAAACGGATCTATCTCACGGCCCCGCTGAACGGAAAGGACGCTCTGTTAGCGTTTGATATGGCTGGAAAGTTACTTTGGCAGACCCCTTTCGGCCCTGAAAACCCAGGCAAACATCGAAACGGATCCGGAAGCAATGCTTCACCCACAACCGATGGAAAGGGACTCTTCGTCTACTACAAGAGCGGCACAATGGCTGCAGTCGAGTTTGATGGCAAAGTGCGTTGGCAGACCAATCTCGTCAAACGCTTCGGTCCCGACACGCTTTATTGGGACCATGGCACTTCCCCTGTCGTTACAGAGCGATACTTGGTGATGGCTCGTATGCACGAAGGAGAATCGTGGCTGGCGGCTTTTGACAAGACCAGCGGAAAGATGGCGTGGAAAGTTCCTCGAAATTTCAAGACGCCGCGAGAAGGAGACCACGGGTACACGACGCCACTCGTCATCCAACAAGGCGGCAAGGAATCGCTTCTCGTTTGGGGCGCGCAACACCTCACGGCCCATGACGTCGCGGATGGGGCAACGCTCTGGTCGTGCGGGGACTTCAATCCCCAGTCTGTGAAACTTTGGCCCGCGGTAGCCACACCAGTTATTGCCGGAAACATCGCCGTGGTGCCCGCCGGTCGAAATGATCGCCGCGCCCCGAGACTACACGGGATTCGGATTGGGGGCGCCGGCGATGTCACCCAGACCCATCGGGTTTGGAAACGCGACGATATCGGAACTTTCGTTCCTAGTCCCGCGGAGTACAAAGGAAAGGTCTACCTGGTGCGCGATCGGGGAGAAGTTGAGTGCATTGACCCGGCGACCGGCAAGACCATTTGGAGCGAAGCTCTTCCGAAGAGCCGCGCCAACTTCTATTCCTCTCCGCTGATCGCTGGCGGAAACCTGTACGCCGCTCGCGAAGACGGCGTGGTGTTCGTCGCCAAAGTTGACGGCAAGTTTGAGCTGCTGTCAGAAAATGATATGGGCGAATCCATCATCGCCGCACCCGTGCCGGTCTCAAACGGACTGCTCCTTCGCGGCGAAAACCACCTCTTCTTCGTGCCTTCGCCTGCGGATAAACCCAACGAATAATGAGAGTGTGAACGCCGAAATCGCCTCTTCACTAAGCACGTGAGGGGTGATCAGCCTTGTAGAGTCCGGCCAAGCTAATGATCCCTATTAGCAGGCCAATCACAAGCAGCACTGCGGGATGCCACGAAGTTGAACCGAGGGGAAAAAGGTCAACCACGCTAGCTCCTACAAGCATTCCTGAAGCCCAAAGGCCAATCCCTGTAAAAAAGAGAGAGTTCGTTTTCATTTCCCCATTTCTCCATCAAGACCATCCAACGCTTGAATCACTGGGTTGCCGCTCCAGTGACGTTGATTTCAGTTTGCGACCGGTCGGCAACTCCGGCGCACGGTTATGCTGAATTCGGCGGTCTCGGATGCCGCTCAAAATAGCGAGCGTACGGCCCGAGATAGTTGGTGTCTGTCTGAATACAAATTGTATCCTCCACGGCGATCCATGTTAATTCATCTTCGTCGCTTTCCATCCTGATTGCCCCCGACCTCTGTCCTCCCGAACCGCGCGCCAATGAACCGAGAGGCAGTTGTCACGGCCATATTGTCACGGCCATATTGTCACAGTGCCGGGGACAACGGCACGCGACACAAGCACAACGCCA
>CAZWOU010000014.1:15244-60650 GCA_964635375.1 uncultured Pirellulaceae bacterium
CGGCCATATTGTCACAGTGCCGGGGACAACGGCACGCGACACAAGCACAACGCCATGGACACAGACAGGGCGGAGTAATTCACTGGTCACTATCGGCAGCCAGGGCGAGCGCGCCGTGGACGACAACTTCTTCGCCCAGGGTGGCTGGCACGAGTTCGTACGTTCCGCGGAGCGGCGGGATGACGTATCGGTCGATTTCGTTGCGGAGCGGGGAGAGGAACATCGTTTCGCCGACCTGTGAAACGCCGCCGCCGATCACCAGCAGGTTGGGAGCCAATAGCGTGACGACCTGCGCGAGGGCCCAACCGTAGGTGCGGATGGCGTTGGAGAAGACTTCAGTGGCCAGGGCGTTGTTTTGGCAAGCCGCCTCGACCACCATCTTGCCGGTCAATTGGTTGATGTCGCCGTCGCAGTGTGCCAACAGTTCCTCGGCAGCTTCAGCTTGGTCCAGCTCGGCCAGACGCAAACTGGCCCGCGTTTGGGCAGCGATCCCCCAACCACTGGCGATGGATTCAACTGTGCTATCCGGGCCACGCGCATCAAGCCCAGGCCTCAGGTGGCCGATTTCGGAAACCGCCGCTCCGACGCCACCTACGTAGAGCGTTTGATCGATCACCAACGCTCCGCCGATCCCGCTTCCGACGTTGCTGTAGAAAACAACGCGCGCGTCGCGTCCGGCGCCGAACCGAGCCTCCCCGAGACCTGCGAGGTTAGAGTCGTTTTCCAACACTGCGGTCGGACCAAGGGCCTCTCGGCACCAATCGCATAACGGAAAACCGTCCCATCCTTCGATCTGAAAGCTCTTGATCACTCGCCCTCGCGTCGCGTCGACCGGGCCCCCAAACCCGATCCCAACGCGGCGGATATCGTGCTTGTCAATCAGCCGTTTGCCGATCTTCGCGATCTGCTGACAAATTCCATCCGCCCCGCCTGTTGAGTTCACATCGCAACGCTCCAGCGTCTCCAACGGACCGCCCTTGCCGGAGCCAACGCCAAGCTGGAGCTTTGTTCCGCCGATCTCGATGCCAAGATACATTTTGAATGTCCATTCCCGTGCGCGAACCGAACAACAACTGCTGTCGTTTCGACCATTGACGTTGCCCCGCAGGCTCAGGAGACTATAAACAAGGTTGAAGCCATTAGAATCACCCCCTTGCGAATATTGAAACGTCTCAACCCTCTCCGAAACGCCGACGGCGTCATTTGACGGCAAGTCTTCGGGAGCGAACCCGACGAAAGAGTCAGCAAGTCAGGCCACGTCAGGGGAAGCCGGTTGGCGTTTCCAAAATGGAGACAACCGATGTTGGACCGACGCGGATTCTTGACAACATCCTCGGCCATTGTGGCTGCGGGGTTAACAACACAGGCGGGTCAGATGTCGCACGCACAGTCGCCCCCAGGGAAAGAGAGACTTTCCCGCGAGGAGTTCAAGGGCAAATTGCTTGAGTGCCTTGGCGGGACCTGGCCGGACCCCTGCCCGTTGGAAGCCAAGATTGAACGTGAACAGCAAGAGGATGGCTACCGACTGTTGTGGATCCGCTATTCGGTGGAACCAGATGACCGAGTTCCGGCAGTGCTGTTGGTTCCCGATAGCGCGACCGACGCAACCCCTGCGCCTGGCGTCGCTGTTTGGCACCAACACGCGGGGCAGTGGCACTTGGGCAAGAGCGAACCGGCGGGACTGGCCGGCAACCCAATGCACCATACGGGCGTCGCCCTAGCCAAACTGGGCTACGTCGTAATCTGCCCCGACGCCTTGTGCTTTGAGGAACGGCAAGACCCCGAGAAGAAGCTGAAGGGGGGAGCCTACGAACGATTCGAGTTTCTGCGGCAAGTTGTGGCTGGGCGTTGTATGGCTTGGAAGAACATTCTGGACATGCGACGCGCTGTCGACTTTTTGGTTTCGCGTCCCGAAGTGGATGGCGAGCGGTTGGGTTGCTATGGGCATTCGATGGGCTCCACCCATACCTGGCTCGTTGGCCCCTGGGAGCCTCGGCTGAAGTGCCTTGTGGGCAATTGCTGCCTGCCGACGTACGGGGCAATTCACCGGACGAAACTGCTGCACTGCTTTCCCAACTTCATTCCCGGCATCCACCAGTTTGGCGACACGCCCGACATCGCGTCACTGATCGCACCCCGATATCTGCACATGAACTTCGGTGAGAAGGATCGCGGCTCGCCAATCGAGGAAGTCAGGAAAGGGGTCGAGCAAATCGAGGAGTCCTATGCCAAACTCAACGCCAAGAATCGCTTTTCCTACTTCATCGAAAAGGACACAGGGCACGTGCTGTCGGAGACGATGTGGCGACGGACCAAGGCGACATTCGCCAACGCTTTCAAGACGTAACGAGACCCAAGCGAGAAGAAGCAGTAAGCTTAGACCCGCTGTGATTCGCTGTGATTCGCTGTGATTCGCTGTGATTCGCTGTGATTCGCTGTGATTCTTCGCTCGTCTGGATGGCTTGATGAAAATTGCGGGGCTACCTGCACTTTCCCGCGATCCGCCCAAGATGTCGTCATTGGCTCACTCGGGCAAGTCAGTCTCGCTGTCAACGATCACGTTGTCGGCGAAGACAACGCCAGTGCTTTTGGCGCCTCGCATTTCGACGGCTTTGGGTTGCAAGCCGGAAAATAAATTGCCGGTCACTGTGATGTGTTTAGTAGATTCGAGTACCAGTCCGCCGGCCGCCCGGTCTCCCTCTTTGCGCTTGATCTTTGCATCACCCAGGTAGCTGTTGGAGAAGTTGTTGCCGGTCACGGTGATACGGCCGCTATCAGGTCCAATCCTCAGGGCGTCCTTCTTCATGATGGTGAACGTGTTGGCGCTCACGGCACAGCCATGGGCGTCAATTAGGTCGATGCCAGCTCCGTTGTGAGCGATCACGTTGGCGCTGATGGTTGTTCCGTAACAATCGCGGTCGAGGGTCACCGCGGCGGCTGCGCACTCCTCGATCATGTTTCCCGAGAGGACCGAACCGTAGGTGTTCTCAATCAGCACGCCACGGTTGAGATGGTCATCCAGATTATTACCCGTCATGCAGAGGTTGTAGCTGTCGATGCAGTGTAGCGCATCCGAATTCTCTTCAAACTGGTTGGCCGAGACAACGATGTCATGGCCGCCCAAGATATTGAGTCCCACCGCTTTGTTGTAGGTGAGCAGGCAGTTGCTGATTCGAGGGTCTTCGTAGCAACTGGTCAGCCGCACGCCATCGCCGCCATTGTAGGAGACGGAGACGCCTTGCAGAAAGATCTCCTCAATCAGGGTCGCCTCGATTCCGTGCCCGCTCTTCTCGTTCCCCGTGATGCGAAAATTGGCCAAATTAACTCGCCACAATCGATCGGCTTTGGCCACCTTTTGACCTTTGGCGTGGGCCACGATCAAGGCCGGCAATCCATGTTCGTTCGTGTTGATGATGTTCGTCGCGGCGCCAACGCCCTCCAGCCTGGTGTCGCCCGTTCTCAGCATGAGCGGTTTGGAGATCTTGAAATCGCCAGCGGGAAGCCGCACCACGCCGCCAGCCGCCGGGACTGCGTCGAGCGCCGCTTGAATCGTCGGATACATGGCCGCGTCAATGCTCGGTCGCGCGCCGGGCAGAATCGGCTTGGCATCCGATTGAGCCTTTGCGGCAGAGGGAAGAGCGATCAGGGATAAGGCCATAAGCAGGGGCAGTTGGAATCCGAATTCTCGCATTGCAATATCCTTAGGAGGTTGAAGAATCGTCGTCTTGTGCCTCGAGTCTTGACTGTCATCTTAGCCTTCTCGATGCGTAAGGGGCGCCATTTCGCTCGCCGAAGGAGAGATTATGGTTATGATTGGGCATAGTCAAACACTGCCAATGAACAGCATTTCGAGGATGAGTATGTCGAGAAACGGTACGCCCAGTCGGAGGAACTGCGTCGGTCGATTGGCGATCCTCGCCCTATTGCTGGGTTTGAGTCCTTCGGCCGAAGCGCAAACTGATGCCGCTCAGGCTCGCCCGTTGCAACTGCCTACGAATCCCGCAAATTGGATCAATTCGCCTCCGCTCACGACCCAAATGCTCAAGGGCAAGGCGGCCGTGTTCTACTTGTATGAAGAGGGTTGACCGAAGTGCAAGGGCCGTTGGCCCGAACTGTTGGCGGTCGCCAACAAGCTTACCGGCAAACCTGTTGTTCTGATCGCTGTGAACTCCGGAAACTCGCGCGGACGAGTACAGTCGTACGCGAGGCAGAATAGAATCACGATTCCAATCATCGTGGACACGGATCGCCGAGTTGAGAAGCAATTGGGCGTGCCGGCGATAAGTCTGCAAAACATCTGGGCAGCCGCAATCCTCAACTCGGACGGTCGCGTCATGCGGGCCAGCGCTCACGATTTGGGGCAAGCGGCCAATCGCGCTTTGCAGGGGGCTCGCTGGAATGTGGACCCACAGGGGATTCCCAGAGAACTGCGAACCGCATGGCAGGCGGTCGAGTTCGGCAATTACTCAGCAGCTGCGTCGCCCGTGCGAAAGGGAATCCAATCGAGCAAAGCAGATGTTAGCGCCGCCGCAAGCCGGCTGAATGAGTACGTTGAGGAGAAGGTTGGTCGCCAGATTGAGTTGGCGGAGGAGGCCGCAAACGCGGGAAACAAATACGCCGCCTACCGTCAGTATTCCGCCATTGCCAGTGGTTTCAAGGGTTTTCAACTGCCGGATGGGTTGGCAGAAACGGTGCGAACACTTTACGCAGACGAGACTGTCAAGATAGAAATGGCGGCGATGAAACGGCTGAACTCAGCTCTCGCGGCGCTCTCATCGCCCTCACCCAGCGGCCACAAGAAAGCTCAACGAATTCTGGAAACGCTGGTGAAGACAAGTGCGGATACCGAGGCCGGCGCGCGGGCTCAGGCCATGTTGGATAAAGCCGGCTCGTAGCAAGTTCTCCGCGACTCACGGTTTTCGCGCCCAGGGCCCCCAGTTTCGGCGCCTTACTTGGGCAGCAAGAATCCGCTCTCTGTGGTGAATGACACACAGACGGGTTTTACGACTTACTCGCGCGGCTATCACAGTCGTACGGCCATCACCTCGGAGGACAGCGATGCTATTTGCGGAGAGTTTTGGAGGCGGCATGAGCGTCGGTATGGGTGCTGGCATTGGCGCCGGAATCGCAATTGGCGTTTCCAGCGGACAGAAGAGCGCGACCGAGAAGCTACGCAAACACTTTGCTGAAAACGGCTTGACGGTTCATGACCGGATGGGCAAGGAGGTCGATTTGGAAACGGCCTTATCGACCGCGACCTCGAACCAGGGCGCGTGTTGCGGATGGGGCGTCACCATCGGGATTCTGCTTCTCGCATTGCTGGCGGCTGGCGGAGGAATTGTCTACGCGTTGCTGTACTTCTAAGCGGCGTTTGCCAAGCTAGGACAGCAGCCCGCTAATGTCGATCAGGTGCAGTTGGCGACCTTCATCTTCGTGCGGGGCGTCGATGCAGACATAGCGACCGTCGGGGCTAATTCGTGGGTGGGTGTCGACTCGCCATTCGCCCGCGTAGATCTTCGGCAGATGGAAATCGCCTAGATCGATGCGACGTCCCGATTCGACGTGATACAAGTGCGGCGTCTGCATTCTCGCTTTGCCTTTGGGATACGTGTCATTCAGAATCCATTCGAGCCCGGGCAAGTAGCTGAGGTGGCCCGAGGGATCTAAGACGCCGTGGCCGATCTCTTTCACGTCGCCGCCGCCATTCTTGTCTTCGAACAGGAAATCAGCCCAGTTGCTATTGCCCAGGAAATGTCGCGATTGGGCCAGGATGCTCTTGGAATCGCGCCAGATGAAGTGGGACGTGTAGCCATTACCCACGACCATGCGAATGTCGCCACCGTCCGGATTGGCAGTGATCATTCGAGTCAGTCGACTTCCGTTTGGATATCGCCACCGGTGCAAAGCAATGAAGCGGGAGCCATCTGGACTAAACAGCAGGTGGTTGAAGTAATGCTTGACGCCCAACGTCGCGTTGGGGATCGCCCCCATGCGAGCCATGTCGGCAAGCGAGATGATCAGTTTCGACTCGCCAGTTTCTAAGTTGATGTTGAAGATTCCAGATTCCTTGGGGGCCAGGTTGGCAGCGTGCGGATCAGGCAAACCGGGATAGCCGTAGCCCGGCCGTACATCATTGATACGGCGAAAATCCGGCGAGACGGCCGTCTTGCCATCGGAGCTGACCGAATAGATCGGATGTGGGATCGTTCGCCTCTCTTTCGTCACAACATCCAAAATGTGGCAGACGAAGCCGTCGCCGATGCGATCGTTCCAGAGCACCTTGGTCATCGACCCTGGCAGCCACTGCAACATGCACCCTTGCTGCCAGCACCATGCGCGACTTTCGCCAAGTTCGATCCAGCGGTCGTTGTCGTGCAGGTCCACCATTCCGATCTTGATGACGTCCTCGCTCGTCGGCGAGCGATGCTCAAATGCGACCTCCATCCCAAGCGCGTACCGAACGGTTGGGTCGAACTGAAGTTTGTCGTAGTAGCCAAACCAATGCCGCCGCGGGCCGTGGGTGATGCGGCGAACCGGCGCCGACAGCGAGGCCGATGAGGCGGCACACTGCTTGCCCTGGCACAAAGCGGCCATGCCGACCGCGGCGGGAAACGCACTCTTGAGCAACTCGCGTCGCGTGAACTGTGATTCGATCATGGCTGCGTCTCACTTCCATCATCCGTTAGCTGGCGGGAGATCAGGCTGAAACAGATTGGAAACGCATGCGAGGACGATAGCAAGCCTTCAGCAGTACGAAATTGAGCCCCTGATGGCTTTGAATCGGTCTTGTCCCAGTTGCGAAGATCGAGTAATTACGCCTCTCGTATCCTCGATTCCATAGGGCACTATGATGCGCAAAATCTATCTCCCGATCGTCTTGATTGCCGCCTGTGCATGCCTAAGCCATTTGATTCCCGCATCGCCTCGCGACTCAACCGCGCAGGCGGCGGTCACCGCGGGGCTCGAAGACACTCTGATGAACGGCCTCCTAGCTCGAACGCCGAACGATCGGGCGTTCGTGAAAAAGACAGTGCTTTTCGTGAAGCAGAACAAGCTCTCGCGGAAGATGGTGATGGAGACATTTCAGTATGTTCGCAAGAAAATCTCCTCCAAGCGGCGAGCAACTATCTTTCAACTGCTCCTCCGGCGACGAGCCAAAGCGGTCGGCGTGAAGATCTAGTCTGCCTTCTCTCGCTATTGGTTCAAGGTCTCGAGTTGCGGATCGTGTAGCAATGCAAGCACTCGCAGTGCTTGTGGTTATAATGCCTGCACATCCAACCAGGAGATCGCTCGATGAACCTTGCCAGCCAATTCCTCGCGGTGGCCATTCTTTCTCAAGTCGCCGGTCAACAGAGCACCGACCGGAAATCCGCACCGGGACCTGAACGCTGGGAGTCGGCGATTCGGGCCCTCGAGGCGCTCGACAAGAAAGAGACACACTCGAGCGATTCGATTCTGTTTATCGGCAGTTCGAGCGTGAGGAGATGGCAGACGATCGCGGAAGACATGGCGCCTTTCCCCGCGATTCGCCGAGGCTATGGCGGCGCTAAGTATTCTGATCTACGAGTCTACGCGAAGCGACTGACCCACCCGCATTCCGCTCGCGCGATCGCAATCTTCGTCGGTAACGACGTCAGCGGAAGAGCGACGGACCGAACGGCGGAAGCTGTGGCCGTCGATGTTCGCTCGATTATTCGAGATATTCGCGGCAAGTTTCCCGAGACGCCAATTTTCTTTGTCGCGATAACGCCCACTGCAAGTCGCTGGAAGGTTTGGCGAAAGACGCAAGCAGTGAACGCGGCCTTGGCCGAAATCTGTTCAGACCACGACCACGTTCATTGGATTGGCACGGCCTCGCATTACCTCAACGAGCAGGGAGAGCCTCGAAAGGAACTCTTCATCGGAGACCAGCTTCATTTGAACGAGGTAGGTTACGATCTCTGGGCCATGATTATCAAGAGCAGACTCAACGCCATACTCGATCCGGCCAACAAACCTTGAGCGGAGCGGCACTCGATAGCTCCCCTGCTTGCTGTTCGCCTGCTTGCTGCTTGGCGTCTAGGGGCGAATCATGACGCGAGGAGGTCGCGAGTCGATCGCGAATTGCATCGCCTCGTTGGCTCGGTGAAGCGAATATTCCGCCTCGACGAGCGACCGAAAGGGGAGCGACGTTCCGTGTTGGCTGAGAAACGAGATCGCTTCGACCAAGTCGCCAGGCAGGTAGTTGTGGGCGCCTTCGATGCGAATCAGCCTGCGGACAATCGACTCTGGACACAATGAGGCGTTGCGAGAGGGCGCAACGGCTCCGACCAGAACCAGCACGCCGCCTATGCCCAGTGAGTTGACGCCGGCCTCAAAGGCGTCCGCGGACCCAGACATTTCAAACGCCACATCGATGTTGCCGCGAAGCGACTTGCATTGCTTGGGCGTCACCGCTCGGGTCGCTCCCATCGCGGTCGCCGCATCGCGTCTTTGACTATCCGGATCACAAATGACGACCTCGCTGGCGTCTCCTGTCGATGCGATGGCCACGGCCGTTTGTCCCAATGCGCCGGCGCCAAAAATGAGAACTCGTCGATTGGCCAACTCGCCGGCGATGCGAACAGCGGCGAAGGTGGTCGCCGTCGCGCAACTGGCTGGGGCGGCGACTTCGCTGGGCAGAGAATCATCCAAGCAGAGCACGTGAGTTCCCTCGACAAGCCGGCAATATTCGGCCATCCCTCCGCTAAGAAAACCTCGCTCCGGAGTTCCTGCCTGGTGTCCGTACTTGAACAGGTTCTTGCATTTCTGCAGCAAACCGCGGCGGCAGAGTTCGCATCTGCCGCAATTGGCGGCGACGGACCAGACGATGCGATCTCCCATTTGGATGTCGCGCCCCCGAAGGTCTTTCAGCGGACCTCGAATAGCCGCCACGTGGCCAACGATTTCATGCCCCAAGACACAGGGTGCGGGACCCTCGCGGCGGCCTGTAAATGTGCTGACATCACTTCCGCAAATGGTGCAGGCCTCAACCCTGCAGAGAATCTCCCGCTCAGCCAGATCGGGTAGGGCGGCTCGAACCATATCGAAGGGTTGATTCGCGCCCACGAATAGGGCCGCCAAACCGTGCTCACTCATCCACGCCCCCTTCTGCGGTTGCGGCCTTGTTCTGCTCGTCTGGCAAAGTCAGTTGAAAGCTCATTGCCCCCAGTTGAGTCATCAACATGCATACGCCACATAGAACCAGTGTGCCGACCAGGAAGAAAGTCAACGTGTGCTGCGACTCTCGCCCCAACGACTTCGCCAACAACACGCCGACATAGCCGAGGTATCCCGTTGAATCAGCGATGTAAATCAGAAAGCCGATGTTGCCCGGCCAGCGTGAGGCTGCGATCAAACGTTCAAACACGGTCGTGTGGAACGCCACGTAAGGAACGTAGAGTCCGATCCCCGTGCCCACCATCAAGACGAAAGGCGAGGCGACTTGCAAATAGTAAAGCACGACCGAGGCGGCAGCGGCGACGAAGCCGAGGGTGACGAGCCACAGAGATCCAAAGAAGGCGGTCCGATTGGATCGGACCCAGATGGCGGCGCCGTTGAGGGCAATCACAATCAACATTACCAAGAACTCGGTCTGGGCAAAGATCTCCGGTTTTTTCGCCTCGCCCAACTCCTTCCATATCTCGACCGCAAAATCGTCGCGATAACTGCGGATGACGGTCAAGCCGATGTACACCAAGACGAGCAGCGTCAGGCCTCTGGCGTGGGAGAAGAAGAACGACCACCGTTCGGTTCGTGTTACAGGCTGCCTCTTCGACCTCAATTCAACATCCTTCGACGCTGGAGGCGGGACTTGTTTCAGACACCAAACCGCGATGATGAGCGGAAGCAAGAACGCGGCGCCAACAAAAGACGGCATCCAGTACTCGCTCACGTTGAAGTCCAGCACGAGCGAACGGCCGATCGACTTGACGACGCCAGTCGAGAGGATGAAACTAGCGCACAATCCGGCTGCCAAAACTTCGGTCAACCTTCGACCTTCCAAGTAGGCCAAGACCGAGCCAAAGACGAATCCGAGCGGCAAACCGTTCGCGAACAAGAACAGCGCGCAGTAGGGCCGTGGGGTGATGGCAAACCCAATAAGCGCTGCTTCCGCGGCCAAGATGGCGGTGACGATCACCCAGGGCCGGTGCCTGCGTTTGGTCTCGGATATCAGCTTCACGCCTATGAACTTCGAGCAGGAATAGCCGAGCACCTGTGAGATCACGAGCAAGTTCTTGTAGGGCAATGCGACGCCCAAGATCGACACGCTGCCGAGGAATTCGCCCGCGGTGAAAGGCTTGCGAAAGGCGTACATGCAGAAGTAGACGCAAAACGCAGCGCCTATCGCCCAAACGGAAAACGTCGTTGGACCTTGCTTTGATAGCCAATGAGAGAGCCAACCGTCGTGCTCTGACTTGCCATCCAATGCGTCGGATGTTTGCTCGATCGATTGATTGACTTTCGCCACGCAACGCTCCCAAGAAAGTTAGGCCTTAGATCATACGCGATACCGTCGATGAAGATGTACCCGCCAAGCCCAATCACGCTGATTTCAGACAATCGTCTCAACTCCGGCAGCGGGCGTTCTCCACGGCGAAACACCCGCATGTGGTTTGACATCAGAAAACGTTGACAGGACCCGACCAATCGCGGATACTCATCGACTTAAGTCATGACAGCAATTGTAGATAGCAACGCAAGTTCGATCGATCATCTGGCGACCATTTACAACTCGCTCGGTATCCAAGCCGATTCCATTTTGCTCCACCATCTGAATCAGCCGCTCGATTTCGTCAGCGCGGAAGCGATGAATTCCCGCTTTGGTTGCCGCGCGGGCCAAAACGGCGCGGTCGAAGAAGACTCGCGCGGCGGTCGCTCGAAACGGCTTGAGCCGCGGATGGTGCGAAGCACAGCATGAACGCATGGCTGAACCAGTTGTGCGCCCAAACACCAGCCTGTCTGGAGGATTGGGCCGACCGAATTCGGCGAGACCCAGCGCTACGTTGCTCCCTGCAAGCGGCCCGGCAGGCCGCGTTGGATGCGGCTCGGCCCATGGGACCTGAGACTCTGGCGCGAGTCGCCTTGCATCTGAAGCTGCTTCGTTGGTTCCTTGAGGGCCAACCATCGCCAGCCCAGCCAAGCGAGGGATTGCGCCGTTTGGCGGCGGCCGTTTCACGACTGCTATGGCCCGGCGAACTGCTCGAGTTGCTCGATCTCGATGTTGTTGGGCAGCTTCGCGAGCGACTCGACGCTTATTCCTATGGTGGCCCGGCCGAGTACTATTTTCAGGAGTGGATTGCCACGGCCTGCGACCCCGCGCGGCGTCGCTCTCTCGGCGCTTATTACACGCCGATGCCGATTGTCCGCTGTATTGTCGACCGAATTGGCCAGCTGCTGCCGCAATGCGACGAGCCTACTACGTTAGTCCTTGATCCCTGTTGCGGTTCGGGACTATTCCTCACTGAGGCAGCGGAGCGCTGGGGTAGGGCGGTCATCGCCGGCGTCGAGTGCGATCCCGCGAGCGCTATGAGCGCCGCTGTATTGTTGGCCAATCGCACCCAGCTTCGCTGCGCAAATTCGCTGGACCTGCGGGCCGAGCAACTCAGGCAATCGTTCGCCTCTGCGAACGGCCTGGAACGCCTAGTCATTCTGGGCAATCCGCCCTACGCCAACTTCGGCTGTCGAAATCAATTTCCCTGGCTCGAACGTCTGCTTCGGGACTACAAACAAGGGCTCAGTGAAAAGAAACTCAACTTGAACGACGACTACATCAAGTTTCTCCGCTGGTCCCAACACCAAGTCGATGAGGTCGGGGTTGGCGCTGTCGCCTTTGTGCTCAACAACTCGTTTCTGGAAAGCATCACTCGCCGAATGCTCCGCTGGTCACTACTGCAGTCGTTTGATCGGATTGAGGTAATTGACTTGCATGGCGGTGTTGGCAAAGGCGAAACGGCCGGCGCTCAACCGGACGAAAACGTGTTCGGCATACGTCAGGGCGTTGTGATTCTGGTCCTGCTCAAACGTCAGCGTGGCGCCTTAGGCGACGCGGGCGTCAAGTGCGAAGCGGAAGCGTCAGGGCGAGTATTTCATCGAAGTATTCGCGGTACGCGTCAACAAAAAATGGAAAGCCTGGCGACGCTTTCCGATTCAGGTTGGACCGAGTTCACTCCGAGCGAACCGAGTTTTCTGTTTTCGCCAACTACGAATGAAGACGAAGCGCTGCGTGGGGCGGCGGCGGGTCGTCCGAAACCGGCATCGACGATCGATCGCGCGGTTGTCCATTACGGTTCCGGCGTACAGACGAAATGTGATCGCCTGTTCGTTGACATCTGTCCCCAGACGCTTGGGGCTCGGATGCGGGATTGGCTTGGGGGAAACCGAGTCGAAGTGTTGCCAAGCGTTCCAGAATGGCTGCAGCGAAGGCGATCCGCGGCGACGTTTCAAGCCGAGTTGATTCGGCCTTACATGACTGCGCCGCTCGACGTTCGCTACGTCTACTTCGACCCGGATTTGTTAGGCCGAGCGAGGCTGGCGGTAATGCAGCATATGCTTGGCGAGTCGGCGAGAGGGCTTGTGTTTATGCGACAGAGCACGAACCCCGGAAGCTACGATCACTTCCTCGCCGTAAGTTGTCTTGTCTCGGACCGCGTTTTCCATAGCGGTCACGGGGCGCCTTTCCTGACGCCTTTTAAAACTCTTTCGGGCCGTGGTAACGTGCAAGCCGCGTGGCTAGACGAGCATTGGCGAGACGCTCAGGAACTGCCCCTAGATGGCTCCGACGCTTGTTTCTGGCCCTATTACTACGCGCTCTTTCACTCGACTTCCTACCGCAAGGGTTTTCACCAGGACTTGCGAACCCACTTTCCTCCTCTGCCGCCGAAGCTTAGAGGCAATGACTTTCGTTCCATGGTTGAACTGGGGCGTCGCCTTATCAGCGCCCATCTCAAGGGGGCGCAATCGGCTGGCGATAAACTAGAAAGACAGGACGGAGAAAGTTCAGCAGCGGTTGGAGCTATCTCTCCGATTGAGGCTCGCCCGGTCTACGACAGCGCAGGCGGGGCGATTCGAGTGCACTCGTCAGCCTTCATCCCCGCTCCCGCTGGCGTGCTCGATTGGCGGATCGGCGGCTATCGTGTCATTCATCGCTGGCTGACCCAGAGGCGAGGGCGGCCGTTTGACGCCAGCTGTCAGGCCGAACTGGAACTGCGGATCCAATGCTTCGAGACCACGATGGAAATCGTCGCTGAGATCGATTCTATTTGTAATCGAAACTTGGCGGACGACTGAACACAAACGGCGCATAGAGCCGGCTGTTGCGGCGGCACAGAGATACAACGGAGAACACTGGCCCATGGCTGGCTTCAGCGACAACGTAGTGCGGGTTGGGGTGAGTTGCCTAAAACGAAACGACTCCAAGATGGCGGATGTGATTGAGGCGGTGGGGCCGCCAAAAATTCCGCATCTTCGAGGACGCTTCGCCTCACTCGTCCGCTCGATTCTCTCCCAACAGATTTCAGGCGCTGCTGCGCGCACGATCCAAGCCAGACTCAAAGAGCGAATCGGCGCCTTCTCTGCCGACGCCATCGCGGCCCTGCCGGTCGATGAATTGCGGTCCCTGGGAATCTCGAACCAGAAAGCCGGCTATCTTCTCGATCTTGCGGCGAAATCTCAGGCGGGTGAAATCCGCTTCAAACGCCACACCTCGATGGACGATGAGGCGGTGATAGACGAGCTGGTCACGATTCGCGGCATCGGGCGCTGGACTGCTCAGATGTACCTGATCTTTTCTCTCTCACGTTGTGATGTCTTTCCCGAAGACGACTTAGGCGTTCGCAAGGGCATGCAGCACATCTATAATCTTGATTCGGCGGACGACCGCCCGGTCCTCCGCGAGATCGCTAGCTCGTGGCGGCCCTATTGCAGTTTTGCGTCTTGGTACTGTTGGCAGAGTCTCGAGCCATGAGAGCTGCGCCAGGTAGCGTTGCAACCGCGATGTTGATTTTGAGAGAGCTCCGATGAAGAATCGAACTCGGCGAACGGCGATTGCCGCTGGCGCTGTCGTGGTGTTATGGCTGTTGGGTGATCTTGTCTACTCGGTCGTGATTGGGGCTCGCATCCGACGATGGGAGGCGTCCGTCGAGCGCGACAAGTTTGGAGTTCAGGCTGGCTGCCAGGCCTTTGAATGCGGCGAAGGCAAGGACGCGATTCTTCTGCTTCATGGCATCAACGACTCCCCAGCCTGTTACCGGAAGATGGCCGAGGCGTTGGGCGAGCGAGGCTACGCCTGCCACGCGATGCGTTTGCCCGGGTTTGCCGAACGTACCGAAAAGTATGCGGCCGGGACGAAAGAGGAATGGCTGCTCGCCGTAAAGGAGGAGCTGGTCCGGCTCAAACGAAACCACCGTCACGTTGTCCTTGTGGCCCACTCTCTCGGTGGCGCGATTGCAATTCACCACTTGCGGAGAAACCCCCAAGCCGCCGACGGTGTTGTCTTGCTTGCGCCCGCGGTTGAAGTGGCTTCGGAACGCAGCCCGTTACTGCCGCCGGAAAGTTGGCACGCTATCGGGAATGGTCTGCTTCTGTTCACCAAATACACGCAGACCCCTTTTGGACTCGACGCCAAAGTCGCAACTGACGAGAAGTTTCCCTTCCGCTCTCCGTTTTCGGCCCGCCCTTTGTTTGATCAAACGTTCGCCCTGATCCGAGAGAATCGCTCGACCGGCACGCAGTTTTCAACCCCGCTGCTGATGATACTCTCGCCAGATGACCGAGTCATCGACAGCCCAGCGGCTGCCGAATATTTTGAACAGGCTGCCTCGAAGAACAAAGAGCTACATCACCTGGCCGATACTGGACACGCCATGACTGTGGACCACAAATGGCCTGAATTGGTTGAGTTGATCGACCGGTTCTTTATTGGAGTCACAGCCGATTCTGCGGCGCGGGAGCAACCGAGTGATGAGGGGCGGCAAGAATGAGGTTCTTGTTGACTGGCGTTTCAGGCATGCTCGGCGCCAACTTATGCCGCATGCTCGTTCAACAGGGCCATCAAGTGAACGCCTTGGTCCGGCGCCCGCCGCTGACTCATCCGCTGCTTAACGATCTCGCGTTGCAAGTCTTCCAAGGCGATATCACGGACCAAGAATCGGTGCTTCACGCCGCCCGCGACTGCGACGGCCTGTTCCACGTCGCCGGATTCATTTCCTATCTGCCCCGAGATCGCACCGAGTGTTTTCGAATCAACGTGACCGGAACGAAGACGGTCCTCACGGCTGCATCGCTCGCCGGAATCCCTCGCGCGATCGTTACAAGCTCCACTGCGGCCATTGGCATTCCTCTCGATGGCCGACCGCTCGATGAGCAGTCCGCGTTCGACCGCCGGTTTGTGGCCAATCCCTATATGGAAAGCAAACGCCAGGCGGAACTCATGGCGCTGGCGTGTAAAGAAATCGAAGTTGTCGCGGTTAACCCGTCAACCATTCTTGGCGCTGGAGACGTTAAAATGAACACGGGCGTCATGTTCAGACAGTTGCAACAAGAGCGTCTGAGCTGGCTGCCTCCTGGCGGACTTGGTCTTGTGTCTGTGGGGGATTGCGTTCAAGGCCATTGGGCTGCATGGCAAAAGGGCGAGCCAGGGCAGAGGTACATACTCTCGGCCCACAATTGCCCGCTCGCAGAAGTGTTCGCGGCGATCGCAAAGACGCTCGGCGTTCGTTGCCCGGATCGCGTCCTTCCAGGGGCGATCTTTCCGGCCGCCTACGCTTCCGCTTGGCTGCACGACATGACGCTGGGCCGGCTAGGCATCGGGCAATTCTCGCGATTCATGGTCGAAATTGGATTTCGGAACCGCTTCTTCGACAGCTCGCGAGCTCAACGCGAACTCGCTTGGCGCCCCGCCGTCTCGCTCGCCCAAATGATCTCCGACGCGGCCGATTTCTACCAGGAACACGGACTGCTTGGGCAGTCAACGTAGGTCTCGAGCACGGGCGCCGCGGGGATCACAGCCTCTTCCCGACCCGCGATCGACACCATACGTTAGGATGCGTGTAGCTGGCCTCGCGCCCAAGTTGTTCTTGCGCCAGGGGAAAGTCGAATCGAGGAGAGGGAGAAAACGATGGACTTAGGAATTGCCGGCCGCCGAGCATTGGTGTGCGCCGCGAGTAAAGGACTGGGAAAAGCGTGCGCGTTTGCGTTGGCAGCTGAGGGCGTCGAGTTGACGATCGTCGCGCGTGGTGAAGAGACGCTCGAGCATACAGCTGAACAGATTTGCTCGACGACAGGCGCGAAAATAACGACGGTCGCGGCTGACATCACGACGGACTGGGGACGCGACGCCGCGCTGGCCGCGTGCCCGTCTCCCGACATTCTGGTCAACAACGCGGGCGGTCCGCCGCCCGGCAACTTTCGCGAGTGGGGCCGCGACGATTGGCTCGCCGCGATCGACGCCAACATGTTGACGGCCATCTTTCTGATCAAGTCCGTGCTCGACGGCATGGCGTCTCGGAAGTTCGGCCGGATCGTAAATATCACGTCTGCCGCTGTCAAATCGCCAATCGATATCCTGGGTCTATCGAACGGCGCTCGCGGCGGCTTGACCGGATTCATAGGCGGCCTTGCTCGTGAACGCGATTTGATCCGGAATAATGTGACCATCAACAACATGTTGCCTGGCTCGTTTGACACCGAACGCGTGGCCGAGTTGCTGGACGAAGCGACTCGCAAGAAGAAGATTGAGCAGAGTTTGGCTGGGCGGTTTGGTTCGCCCGAAGAATTCGGCCACCTGTGCGCTTACCTCTGCAGTTCCAAATCGGGCTATATCACCGGGCAGAATATTCTCATCGATGGCGGATCGTTCCCAGGCACAATTTGAAACGGATCCCGAGCGACTTGGGCTGCGACCAGAGTTCTGCGGCATCCACGTGCTGCGGACGGCATTTTGAAGGAGCGGAGGCTACGATGGATCAAGCACGGCTGAATGAACTTACGGAAACGTTCTTCACATGTCGTCGCGATGAGCTCTCGCAGATTTTCGACGAGATGCTCTCCGCTCTGGATGCAGAGCAGTCGCTGCCGCCCGGAGGCTTGATGTCTCGGAACTACGAGACGGCTCAGGCCAATCCAGAAATCCACACCTTGCCCGGAAACCTCAAGGACGCGAGAGACGCGATCTTTCCGTTCTTCTGGGGCACCGATAGCTGGCAGTCCAAACTCCATCTGGAAAACGTCAAAGGGCCTCCCAATTATGCTTCGCTCGTGGGGGCAATCGCTGCCTTGCTGAAGAACCCGAATCTCTGCGTCGACAAGTACTGTCTGAGGTCGAATGAACTGGAGGTCAAGTCGATCACCGCGCTCGCGAACCTGATCTTCTACCACACCGAAACACCTTGGGGCGTGTTCACGATTGGCGGGACTATCTCAAATCTGTACGGCGGGAAGCTTGGCATCGAGAAGGTCGCGCCCGGTACGATGCAGAACGGAATGCGAGGTTTGTCGCTTGCAGGAATCGTCTCCGAAGCTGGCCATTACTCAAACGCCACACTCGCCGGCTGGCTAGGCATTGGCGTTCAGAATTTGCATGCCATTCCAACAGATCCAGATATGTCGATGAGGCTGGATTTGCTCGAGGACAAGCTTGAGGAGCTCTATGCGAAGGGCGAACTAGTTGCTTTTGTGATTGCGACGTTTGGCACCACCGACGCCTTTGGAATCGACGACATTCGAGCGATCAAAGAGATTATTGGTCGCAAGAGTGAGGAGCATGGCGCGACCCGACCGCATCTCCATGTGGACGCCGCCGTCGGTTGGGTCAGTTGTTTCTTGACTGAGTACGATGTGGAAAACAACCCACTTGGCGCCGAACCTGAAACACTCGAACTGATTGAGCGAACCAAGACGGCGACCGTTGGTTTCAGGCTTGCGGACTCAGTCACAATCGACTTTCATAAGATGGGCTGGGGGCATTATCCTTCGAGCGCCTTCATCGTCCGCAAACGAGACGACTTGGCTCGACTGGCGCGGACGCGGCAGGACGTGCCTTATTTTTGCGACGCCGATTTCCGTCACGATCCGGCTCTCTTTACGCTCGAATGCTCTCGGCCCGGTATCGGACCCTACGCTGTGATGGCGTCGCTCAACGGGATTGGGCTGACCGGCTACCGCATGTTGGTCGCCAACGCCATTGAAAAAGCCCATCGCCTCAAGACGCGCATTGAAAGACTCAGTTATTGCAAAGTGATCAATTTGGACACGCCTGGGCCTACCGTCTGCTGGTGGGTGATGCCACGCGGCCGTGATGCGAAGGAAATCTTCGCCAAACTCTGTGCGGGCGAGCTGGGCGACGAAGAGCAGGGGCAGTACCTCCACGAAATTCGCCGCTTGTTCGACAAGCGGGAGTCTTCGCTGGACCCGGCGGTCGACGCCAGGTTGAGCTTCACAACCTCCGTTGGCTATTGCCCCAACGGCGTTCAGATTCCAGCTTGGAAGGCTGTCTTCTTTAACCCGAAAACCGACGATGAGGTCATCGACGGGATCATCGCCAGCATCGAAGACATCAGTTGATTACTGCATAGCCCGCGAATTGGCCTCGCGGCGCCAACTCAGCCTGCAGTCGGTCGACGGTCTCGCGCCGGCCGTCGTCGCCGTCCGCCGCGCGCCATACGACAACGGGCCGATCCGGATTGATGTCGGCCAGTCTTGCCACCGGTCGCCAGATTGCGTCGGCCCAATCGCGAACCTGCTGACCAGGCGCCAGGCCTGCGGCGTCGCCGTCGGCAATTAGCAACAAGTTGCGTGCAAGCCGTCTCGGTTCGCCGTCAATCGCGGCGGCTGCATCACGGTTCAAGATCGCTGCGATCACCGCCGGGAACTGGCCAACTCGTTTCAGCGAGTCCGCCGGGTCAACATGCCGCCTCAAATCGGCCAAGATGCGGACTCCCTGTCGAGACGCTTGCTCGAGGAAGTCGTTATCGATCGAGTCGCAAACAACGGTCGTCTCGGTTTCTCGCCACCGCGCGAAATCGGTTTGATGATCAGGCCCCGCTTGGACAGCCCGCAGCACCCAACGACGCCCGGCAAAAAAGAAACTCCGCCCTCGGACCCCCAGCGGGCGGAAGCCGAGTTGTCGAGTTGTCTCGCCCACGAGTTGCTGATCGTCGAACAGTTGAATCTTCAGTCGGTAGATGGCCGGTTGGTTGGAGACCCAAAAGCAGGGGTCGGTCACCACAGCTGCGCAGAGCAACGTCTCACCAGGCACGTGGGACATCTTAAAGGCAGCCGGCAGGGTGACGCCAGCGGCCGAGAACGGGCCCCGGACTTCGCCGCTCAGCCGATATCTCTCGCTGCCGCAGAGCCCGTCAATCGTGGCGTAGACTCGGGCCGTGTGTTCGTTAAGTTCCCCAAAGAACGCTTGCACGTCGTCGACGGAATGGGTCACTCGTCAACTCCAACTAGGGCGTCAGCCAAGAATCGTGCAGTCGCCGAATCGGCATGCCGGGCTACTTTTTCAGGCGTGCCATGGCAGACGATTTGCCCTCCGTCATCACCCGCGCCTGGCCCCAAATCGATGATGTAATCGGCCGCCTTGATCAGCTGAAGATTATGTTCGACAACGATCAACGAATGGCCAATGTTCAGCAACGCGTCGAAGCAATCGAGCAATTGGACAACATCGGAAAAATGTAGGCCGGTCGTCGGCTCGTCTAAGATGAACAGTGTCCGATTTCGAGCCGCCGTGGATAAGTAGGCGGCCAGCTTGAGTCGCTGCGCTTCGCCGACCGATAAGGTGTTGGCCGGTTGGCCGAGTCGCAGATAGTCGAGTCCCACATCGATCAGGCGTTTGAGCTTGGTTTGCACTTTCGTTTGGCCTCGAAAGAACGAGAACGCTTCGCGAACCGTCATCTCAAGCACGTCCGCAATATTGCGGCCGCGATAGGTGACCTCGAGAATCTCGTCGCGATATCGCATTCCGCCGCATTGTGGGCAACGCCGATAGACATCGGCAAGAAACTGCATGTCAATTTTCTCGTAGCCGTCTCCATCGCAATGGCTGCAGCGCCCTCCGCTCACGTTGAAGCTGAAATGGCCCGCCGTATAGTTTCGCGTCCTCGCATCGATGGTATCGGCAAAGACAGCCCGAATCTGATCAAACGCCTTGATGTAAGTGACCGGGTTCGATCGGGGCGAACGACCAATGGGGCTTTGGTCCACAAGCACAATGTCATCGACTTGCCCGTCTCCGTAGACGTCGTCGTACGTGTAGGGTTTTGGCCCGTCCTTTCGTTTGCGGCGGCAGAGGGCGCCGTAGAGCGTGTTCTGCACAAGCGTGCTTTTGCCCGATCCGCTCACGCCAGTCACGACGCACAATACTCCGAGTGGAAACTCGACGGTCAGGTTCTTCAAATTGTTGCCGCAAGCGCCGGCTAGCCGAACCCATCCCCGACCGGCTTCGCGATGGGTCGAGCCGACCGTGACGCCGCGTCGGCCCGTGAGGAACTCACCCGTCAAACTTGCGTCCGGCTCCATCATCTCTTGCAGGCTACCTTCGAAAACCACCGTGCCGCCGCGCTCGCCCGCACCGGGTCCAATTTCGATCAACCGATCCGCCGCCCGCAACATTGCCTCCTCGTGCTCAACCACGACCACCGTGTTGCCGCGGTCACGCAAGCCTCGAATCGTCGTCACCAGCCGTTCAACGTCTGCGGGGTGAAGGCCGACGGTTGGTTCGTCCAGTACGTACAGCATGTTGACCAAGCTGCTGCCGAGCGCCGAAGTCAGAGCCACGCGTTGGGTCTCGCCCCCGCTGAGCGTTCGCAACGTTCGCTCCAAGCTCAAGTAGCCAAGCCCCACTTCGTGGAGAAATCCAAGTCGCGAAACGACCTGTTCCAACATGATCCGGGCAATGTCCAGTTCACGCGGCGCCAACTCCAATCGCCCAAAGAACTCTTTCGCCTCGGCGACCCGCATTTCGCCGATTTCCGCGATGCTCTTTCCGCCAATCTTCGTCGCCAAACTCTCCGGTCGAAGACGCGCGCCGCCGCAACTTACGCACTGGCGATAACTGCGCCAGCGACTAAGGAAGACCCGCAAGTGCATCTTGTATTTGCGACGTTCGAGCCAGGCGAAGAAGCCATCGAGTCCGCCAAACTCTCGTTCCGGCACGCCGCAGCGGATCAACTCCAGGTGTCGCGGCTCAAGTTCCTTGTAAGGAGTGTCCAGCGGCAGATCAAAGTCGCCCGCCAACTCTATTAGCTCCTCTAACTCGTGCGAATAGGCCGGAGTGTTCCAAGGCGCAATCGCCCCGTCTCGGATCGTCTTTTGGGGGTCCGGAACGACCAGGTCCATATCGATGTCGATGATGTTTCCAAAGCCCTCGCAATCGGGGCAAGCGCCCAGAGGACTGTTGAAACTGAACAGGCGAGGTTCTAGCCGTGGGTACTCAAGCCCGCACGGGTCGCAGGTCATCGCCGCGCTGAAGCCCCAGACATTGAACTCGCGTCCGTCCGCAACCAAGCGAGGTTTGGATCGCAAAACGGGTGCATCAACCGCGGCGTCGACCAAAGCCACACACCTTCCGCCCCCGTGAACAAATGCAGTTTCCAGCGAGTCGTGTAGACGCTCTGAACCGGCGGCCCCGACAACAAGTCGATCGATAACAACCATAATCGACTTTTGCGAGCCCGCAGATCCAAGCGAACCATTCAAGTCGGCCAGAGAATGCAGCTTGCCGCCCTCGATGATTCGGACGAAGCCGTCCTCCCGCAATGATCTCAACTCCGCTTCGGTCTGATCGAAATCAAACTCGCGTTCGAAGGCGATCATGAACTTGCCGCCGTCGGGGAGGCTGGATATCTGTTTGGCCACCGTTGGCGGGCTCTCCGGACGAACCTCTTGGCCACATGAGTTGCACATCGTGCGACCAATTTTCGCGAACAGTAGACGAAGATAGTCGGACGTTTCTGTCGCTGTTCCAACCGTCGATCGACTCGACCGAGAAGTGTGCTTGTGGGTGACCGCAATGGCTGGTGGAATTCCCTCGATCTTCTCCGCCTGCGGTTTCTCAAGCTGCTCGAGAAACTGCCGAGTATACGCGGAGAAGCTCTCGATGTAGCGTCGCTGCCCTTCTGCGTAGAGCGTGTCGAGCGCTAAACTGGTCTTGCCGCTTCCGCTCACGCCGCACAGCACGATCAACTTTCCGTGAGGAATGGCGAGATCAACCGATTGCAGATTGTGAACCTCCACGCCTTCCAGTCGGATTTCGTCGTAGCTTGAACTCATGATCGCCTGTATTCCCACACGCGGCGTCGCCGGTTGGGTTGTTGTATGGACGACAAATTTGGATGACGCCAAACCGGTCATCATAATTGCCCGGAATGCTTGTGAGTAGGCCGGGCCTCGGCAATCGTCCGATGTGGCGCCAGTATTCTCCTCTCGCCCCGCCCGCTCCCGCCTGTCCCGCATTGAGACGTGAGCTAGGCCACTTGAAGGCGACCCAGTGCACCGGGCCTCTCTTGCCAGCCTTTCGCGCAAGTGTACATTGGCGTGTACATTGTGGGGCAAAGACCAATTGAACAAGAGCGGCCGACAAAGAATGTTTATCCGGCGTTTCAACCCGTTTTACCCTCTGTCGATCCTGGTCGGCATCGCCTTTCTCATCACCGCCGCAGCTTATGGCGTGATGGCGTTGCGTGGCGCCTCGCCGCAATTGCTTGATGGCTCCGACGAGTCGCCGTTGATGACGTTCCTGGACAAACATGGCGTCACGCTGTTCCTACTGGAACTGGGAATTCTAACGGTCACAACTGTGGCGGCCATAATCACCGATGGCTATTGGATGGGCAACGCGTCAACCGCAGCGCCAACCGCAGGGGACGCCGACGAATCAGAACTGAACACCTCAGGGGAATCGAAGCATGAAAGTGCAGAGTAACGAGTCGATCTCACAACACGACGTAGACATGCCAGGTGCGGAGAAGTGCCGAGTCCGTTGGCTTGTCGACTCTCATGACGGGGCGCCGAACTTCGCTATGAGGCAATTCGAAGTCGGACCAGGCGGCCACACTCCCAAGCACCATCACCCGTACGAGCACGAAGTCTATGTGCTTGCTGGGCAGGGTGAGATCTATGAAGGCGATTCGCCCCACGCGATCGAGGCGGGCGATGTCGTCTTCGTTGAGCCCGACGAGGTCCATCAGTTTCGAAACACCGGCGATTCGCCGCTCAAGTTCATCTGCTTGGTGCCCAACTCCGCCGGCCAGGGGCCGGCTCCTGAATGTGGGCGTCTGCCGTAAGCGATGGAGAGCAGATCTTGGAACAGCATCAGCGCTAGGGGGAGCTAACATGACTACCAGGAAGAGTGCCGTGTCGATTGAGGAACTACGAGACGTCATTCGGCAGCATGACCAGAAGTACTATGTCGACGCCTCGCCCGAAATTAGCGATCTCGAGTACGACCGCCTGATGGACCAGTTGAAGGCACTGGAGGCCGACAACCCCGACCTGGTAACCGCCGACAGCCCGACTCAGCGCGTGGGAGAATCTCCCGTTGCCCATTTGGAGCAAGTCGAGCACCGGATGCCGATGCTGTCCATCGACAACACGTACAGCATTGAAGAGCTTGAGCAATTCGGCGATCGAACCGCGGGCTTGCTGCCGGACGAGGCACTGGAATGGGTTGTCGAACTGAAAATTGACGGCGTGGCGGCGACGTTGATCTATGAAGACGGCTTGCTGACTCGCGCGGTCACTCGCGGCAACGGCGTCGTGGGCGATGACATTACTCACAATGTCCGTACGATCGCCGATGTACCGCTGCGATTGCTGACCGATTCGCCTCCCGCCGTGCTTGAGGTGCGCGGCGAAGTCTATATGGCTAACGACGAGCTCGTGCGATTGAATGAACAGCAAACAGCCAATGGCGAGGCGACCTACAAGAACACTCGAAATGTCTCGGCTGGCGCGATTCGACTGCTCGATCCAAAGATATGTGCGTCACGCAACTTGCGCATGTTCTGTCACGGGATGGGTTTATGCGATGGAGTCGCTGTCGACACGTATACTGAGTTTCTCGCGTTGATTGGCCAATTTGGTTTGCCAGCCACGCCGATGGCCAAAGGGTTCCCCAGTTTTTCGGCCGCCGTTCAATACAGCGAGCGGACAATTGAGCGACTTCATGAGCTCGATTTTGAGGTCGATGGTTTGGTGCTGAAAGTCAACCGATTAGACCAGCGTGAACAACTTGGCGCCCGCTCAAAGAGTCCTCGTTGGCTTGTGGCTTACAAGTGGGAGAAGTACGAAGCCATCACAAAACTCAACTCCATCACGCTGCAAGTCGGCAAGACCGGTGCTGTCACTCCGGTCGCCGAAATGGAACCAGTGGAGTTGGCCGGGACGACGGTCAGTCGCGCCAGTCTACACAACTTTGATGAGATACAACGCAAAGACATTCGAGTTGGCGACACCGTCGTTGTCGAAAAGGCGGGAAAGATCATTCCTCATATCGTGCGAGTTGAGAAGCATGAACGAGAGTCTGGTTCGCTCGAGTTCAAAACGCCAACAGGGTGTCCCGAATGCGAGACGGCATTGAGCCGAGACGATGGTGGCGTCTATGTGCGGTGCACCAATCCAGACTGTCCGGCTCAAATCAAGGAGAAGCTGCGTTATTACGCCACTCGCAACGCGATGGACATTGAAGGTTTGGGCGACAAAGTCGTGGGGCAAGTTTACGATGCCGGCTTGGTCCGATCGATCGGCGACTTGTACCGCCTCGATGTCGATGGCCTACTGAAGCTCGAACGCATGGGGAAACGGTCGGCTGTGAAGCTGCTTGGCGGCATTGAGACCAGCAAGTCGAGAGGCCTTGAGCGTTTGCTCAACGCCCTTTCAATCCGCCATGTGGGTGGGCGAGTCGCGGAAATTCTCGCCCAACGATTTGGCGACATCGACACAATGCAACGCACGCCGCTTGAGGAGTTCGATGAGGTGGACGAAATCGGCGGTGTCATTGCTCAGAGCGTCCACGATTTTCTGCACAGCGACGCCGGCAGTTCGCTGATTGAGGATTTGCGGTCGAGCGGCGTGTCTTTGGTTGCCGCGACTCCGACAATCGCTGGCGAACAAGACGGCTCATTTTCCGGTTTGACCTTTGTCGTCACCGGCACGCTCGAGAATTACTCGCGAACCGAGGCGCAAGCCGCCATCAAACAGCACGGCGGGAAGACCTCATCCAGCGTTTCGGCGAAGACCGACTACTTGCTCGCAGGAGCGAAGGCGGGTAGCAAGCTCGCCAAAGCTGAAAAACTGGGAGTTAAGGTGCTTACGGAGGAACGGTTTGATCAACTGCTGGCGAACGACAATTGAGCGAGTCTTTTCCTATTCGCTCGCGAGCATGTCTAACAACTTGAAGACGGTATTGTGGTTTCTGACGGTCAGCTGTTGATAGAGCGGCGACTTGGACAGCTTGATCATCGTCGTCTTGGTCACGTGCTCCTTCGAGGCGGACCAGAAGATGGCGCCCGACGTGGATGTGACAGTCTCAATGTCCGTGTCAGGCGGTTCTAGTTGAGACATCACTTTCTTGGCCGTGAGGCCGCGGAGCGTGAATAGGGCGTTGTGCTTGCGCGTGTCGTCCGCGCCCCAGTCAGTTGGTGCGCCTCGCACTGCGGACTCGTACTTGCTTCGAGTTAGGACAACGGCGCGCGCTGCATAGCAAAACCGTGCAGAAAGCGCCGCTTCGATCGCCGACGTCAACTCCTTGACGCCCGTTGTTTGAGAGCGAAAAAGGACGTTGCCGCTTTGGATGTAGGTGGTTACTTTGGCGAAGCCGAGTTGCTCAAAGCACTCGCGCAGGTCGTCCTTGGAAATAACGTTCTTCCCGCCAACGTTGATTCCTCGAAGCAATGCCAAGTACTGTCTGTTTTTCGCCATCGCCAGATTCTAACAGTCTGCTCGCATCCGGCTCAACTGATTCACGTTTCTTCGGTGCCTGGTCGGGCCACCGCTCCCCGCGGGGCGACGTTGGAAGGTATAACAAGGGCGCCCCATCACACAAAGTGGTCCAATGCAGCCATCCCCCAGCAAGTTCATGAGTTCGTGCCGCGCCGAGTCGGCCTTCGAAGTACTGGCTTTGGCGAAGCGTCAGATAGCCGACGGCAAGAACGTAATTGAACTCGAAATCGGGGACAGTCCGTTCGGCTCTTCGCCGTCTGCTGTGGAGGCTGGGATTCAGGCGATAAGGGAGGATCGCTGCCACTACGGTCCGTCGGCGGGCATCCCCGAGTTCCGGCAAGCGGCGGCTGGCTATCTGAGACGCGAATATGGAGTGGATGTCGGACCCGAGAACATTGTCGCGGGCGCTGGCGCCAAGACATTTCAGCAGTTGTTTTGTGAGGCGTTTGTCGACCCAGGCGACAGCGTGCTCGTCTTCAGTCCGCATTTCCCGACCTACCCGCCCAATATCCTGCGTCGGGGGGCTCGCATTGTCTATTCCGTGCTCCAGCACAGTCGGGATTTTCGGCCCAACTTGGACGACGTGGAGCAGTTCATAAGTGCAGATCCTTCGGCGAAGGCGATCTTCCTCAACAGTCCGCATAACCCCACGGGCGGAGTCGCGACAGGTCAAGACATACGAGAACTTGCGAACTTGGTTCGCGGAAAGAACATCGCGCTCTTCAGTGACGAACCCTATGATCAAATGGCTTGGAGCGGGGACCATCATACTCCGCTCGCCGAACCCGATATGCTCGACCACTGTGTTGCTGCCTATACTTTCAGCAAATCGTACAGCATGAGTGGTTGGCGGCTCGGTTTTGCGGCGAGCAGCGAAGGAATCGCCAACAGACTCGCCTTGCTTACCAACACTGCTCTCTCGTGCGTACCGCCTTTTACGCAACTCGCAGGCGTCGCGGCGCTGAACAACGACGACCAGATTCGCGATGGGCGGATGGGCGAGTTTCGAGAAAAAGTCCAATCGCTGGTGGTCGCTTTGAACGAAATCGACGGCGTCGATTGCTTGATGCCTGGCGGCAGCTTCTACGTCTTTCCTTCCATTGAGGCCGTCTGCGAACGACATCAGATCACGTCGCACGGCTTCGCGCTGTTCTTACTAGAGGCGGCTGACGAGCGGATTGGCGTCGCCTGTTTAGGCGGCGAGTGCTTCGGCGAAGCCGGGCTCGGTTTTATCAGGCTCAGCACTGCCGAACCTGAGGAGCGATTGAAACTTGCTGTCGAATTCATCGCCGACGCGATTGGAAGCGAACAGCGAATTGCCAAATACCTGGAACGCAATCCCCAGTATGTACTCGGCGCCCAGCAGCGTCGTTGAGGAGGCATTCATCCTCGCGGCAAGAGGCGACGACGGGAGCTGTCGGGCATTCGTGAATTCCATCGATTCCGCAGGGACAGCAGTAGCGATGTTCGCTGAAGCGCTTAGAATAGAGTGATGGCTCTTCGTTTCAAAAACCGGCCGCTTCGCCCCGCTCCTCTGCAACCAGATCTGCGCGGCTCATTCAGTTGCTCTCGCGGTGTGGCGGTCGCATTGTTGGTGGGGCTGGCATTTCCGCCATGTGCGAACGGCCAGGCCGACTATCAGGAGTTTTCTCCCGATCAGTGGCGTAAGGAATTGGCGAGCAGTGAATATGATGTGATACGCCGCCGTGCCGCCTATGTTCTTGGTCGGTTGAAGACGGGGGACAAGCGAGCCGATGCGACCGCTTTGGCGATCGCTTTGAAGGATCGGGACTTAGTCGTTCGTTGGTACGCAGCCGACTCGCTTGGCCGCATTGGCCCAGCGGCATCAGGGGCTATCCCCAAGATGACATTCGGTCTAACCGATCCCACGAATGATAAGGATGTGAAACGCAATCTGGCCCGAGCGATTGGCCGCATCGGCGAGCCGGATTCCGAGGCGGTCAGGCAACTTGAAACAGCCTTGGAATCAAAGGACCTGCTGTTTGCGCGAGCGGCGGCGGAGTCCTTGATGTTGCTGGATAAGCCTCAGGCAGCGTTTGCGAAATTGACTGCCATTGCAACTGGCGACGACCACATCGCCGCTTTCGCAGCTCTGCAATCTCTCGAGCGACTGAGCCAGCAGCGTCCGCCTCCAATCGAGAGCCTTTCAAAGCTATTGGGGCATTCGAATGCGGACATTCGACGAGCGACTGCGAGGATCGTTGGTGGGCAGGGGTGGTCTGCGGCAAAGACCATTCTTGTCGAGATGGAAAGCGGGGCCGACGAGACGGCGTGCCTCGCAGCCCTGCGCTACGCGCTCGAGAATCGCACCGAGCCGTCGGACATCGCCGTGCGACTACAAGCCGTAAACAAGGCTTGGGATCTGATCTCAAGCGGCAAACCGGGAGTTGCGGCGGGAGCAACTGCCTTTCTCGCGAGAGAGGGGCAGATCACCGTCCGCACGGTCTGGGAGAGTTGGGACAAACAAGACGCGGCTTGGAGAGAGAAAGCGGACGCCACCATCGAAAAGTGGTTTGCCCGTCATGGCGATCTTCTGAAGCAAACGGACCGCTGGTCGGAGACCGACGAGACGTTACGTCCAGCCCTGACGAAGGCGATTGCTTCGAAGGATGCCGCCACAAAGCGCTTGGGCTTGTGGCTGCTGGCCGAATTGCCGCTCGATCTCGAATCGATCGACGACACAGCTGTCCGCCAAGCCCTGCGCGACGCGGATGTCTTCAACCGACGCAACGCAGCGAGAATCTTGAGACGACAGGCGGCCGCGCCTTAGTTAGCGTAGACATAAAGAACAAATACCAATCGAACCATATCCCCACTGGTAGTTGCATGGATCCACAGCAAGCCTCGGCGTTTCGCGACAACTTCAAGACACTTCAGGAGCAGATCGAGTCGAGAGTGCTCGGTCAAAGCGAGGCTATTCAGACAGCCCTGCTTGCCTTGTCATGCGGCGGGCACGTGCTTCTGGAAGGCCCCAGCGGCGTGGGTAAGACATTGATCGTCAAGACACTGGCGCAGTGCGTGTCTCTGTCGTACCGGCGAATCCAATTCACACCCGACTTGACGCCGGCGGACATCATCGGCACCTATGTCGTATTGGAAAGTCATGGGCGGCGGAAGTTCGAGTTTCAGCAAGGCCCGCTTTTTGCGAGCGTCGTGTTGGCTGACGAAATCAACCGGGCGACTCCAAAGACCCAGTCCGCACTGCTGGAAGGCATGGAGGACGGCGGCGTTTCCGTGGCGAATGAATCGTACGACTTGCCCGACCCATTCTTTGTCGCGGCCACCCGAGGTGACTCGGACTCCGATGGCGTCTTCCCCTTGCCGGCGGCCCAGCTCGATAGGTTCCACTTTCATGTGAGGTTGGAAACGCCGGATGCGGCGGCGCTGGAGCAGATTGTGCTGCAATCCGCTAGCGGGCCTCTCGCGCCGGTAGAGAACGTACTCGATCGCGAGGCAGTCTTGGCGATGCGGGAGGCGGTTCGAGCGGTGCCTGCATCAGCCGCCGCGGCCCAATGTGCCGCTGCAATTGTCGGCGCCACGCAACCTCAACGTGAGTCGTCGCCCGACGCCTGCCGCCAATACCTGCAAGTCGGCGTCAGTCCTCGCGCTGGTGCTGCGATGCTGCTTGGAGCCAAGACGCTGGCCTTGTTGGACAATCGGGGCGAACCGACTGTCAGCGACATCAAGTCGGTCGCGCCGATGGTTTTGAAACATCGCCTCGCCCTTAATTACGATGGCCATGCAGATTCGATCAATCCGGCCGACATCGTTGAATCCGTCCTCAATAGTATCGAGTAACCCACGCATTCTATATGTCAGCGCTTGGAAAAAATATTCTGTCGATCTCTCCTTGGTTGCGCCGCCGCGCAGGCGACTCGTGGCGTAAACGTTGGCTCAACGAATACCCATCGCCGGCAGTCCAAGCCGCGATCGAGCCGGCTGAGTGCCGGGACTACTGCACCGGGGACGACCTCAGGCGGGTCGATTGGAATCGCTGCGCTAGGCTGGACGAATTGGTCGTTCAGCAGTACTTCGGCAATGAACTGCGAGCGCTGGACATCTGGATCGACCACTCGCGCAGCATGTCGATTGACGGCGGCGCAAAGCTGGACTGGGCCAAGCGATTCGCAGGATTGTTGGCCGTTCAGGCGCTCAATGAGGGCGAATCGGTGGGGATGTTTCGCGTGGCTTCCGAGACAGCTCGGCTCGGTCCCGTTATTCGGCGCCGCGACGATTTGGTCCGCTTGCTGATTCGGCTCGACGCCAGCACGCCGGCGAGCGATCCATTGCAACTGGCCCAAGCCGCCCGCTCCTATCTGCGTTTGCGGCGCTGTCCCGCAACGCTCTTGGTGCTCTCCGATTTGTTCGAGCCAACGTCGAGCCAACTCGTTCAGGCACTACGCTTGCTGTCGGCCGCCGGCGTTCACGTTTGTTTGCTGCAACTGCATACGCGCGAAGAGGTGAATCCTAGCGAGTCGGGCCGGTTTCATTGGAAGGAGATCGAGACGCAGGATACGTTGACGACGACGATTCTGGACGCGGACTTAGCGGCCTATCGGCGGGAAGTCGTCCACTACCTGCAAGGCGTGAGGCGAGTTTGTCATCGCGCCGGCGCGCTTTGGGCTCGAGTTAGCGTCGACGATAGCTTTGATGAAGTCCTCTCCGTCCTCAGCCGCACATCGCGGATTGGGAGGACGCAGTGAACTTGAGGAATCCTCAGTCGCTGGCTTGGATCTTGGCCGTCCTCGCGATTTGCCTGATCTACGCCATTCGCGGCAGGAGACGCGTGCAGGGCACGGCAACTTTGTTTCTCTGGCGTCGCGCGCTTGCCCACCGCTCGTCGTGGAGTCGGTTTCGACCCTGGGTCGCCGCCGCTTGGCGGTCGCTGATCGTTGTCTTTCTGGCGGTCGGTTTGGCGATGCCGATGTTAGGACCAAAGCAAATCGAGGAACGTTCGTTCGTGTTTGTTCTGGACGGCACGGCGAGCATGCAAGCCACGGATGTGGCGCCCTCGCGATTCGAGCAGGCGAAATCAGATATTCTCGCCCTTGCAGGCAATCTCGGTTCGAGTGATCGCGCCGCTCTAATCGTTGTCGGCGTGGAGCCCCACGTTGCGCACCGACTCACCAATCAGCGAGCCGATTTCTTGGCCGCAGTCAAGTCGGCCAAGCCCTGCGACGCGAGCGGAGATGCTCGGCGTGGAATCGGCATGGCGAAAGACCTGATGGGCGCCGCCAACCCGGCTCGAGTGATCGTATTTACCGATTCGAACATCGATGACGAAGGTGATGAGCGGGTTGAAGTGAAATCGATTGGCGGTGAGGCTCGGAATGTCGGCTTTACGTCGATCGCTTCGCGACCTCCAGCAGAAGCGGAATCCGATCAGCGAGTGGTTGTCGTCCACTTGCAGTCCTTTGGCGCCGACCCGGTCGCGTCCGTGACGGTTCGATGGCGGAATGATGGTGAGTCGATCGATGAGACTGAGGTGCCGTTGGTCGATGGCAAAGCCACGATTCAAAAGGAAGTTACGGGCAACTTGATTGAGGTTGAGATTTCCGAAGGAGATCACCTGGCGCTCGACAATCACGCGGCGATCGACCTTGTCGGTTTGAGTGGCGTTGATTTCGGCCAGGCGACCAACGGCAATGTTCACGTCGACTCGCAGGAAGCGAGCAAGATGCGAGCGCCGGACGCAACGGTGCATGGCGTCGCTGTTGGACAAAGCGTTTTCGGACCACTCGACCAACACGGCCCTTGGCGTTGGAGCGGCCCCGATGGCAAATCTCACACGTGGCATGCAAACCTGGTGTCCGCTGCCGAGAGCAATATCGCCCAACCGACGACCGCTCGTTCGATCCGTATTGAGCCGGCGCGATTGCCGGCCAAGCTCATCCACAATTGGTTTTTGGCGATTGCCGTCTTGCTGTGGGTGAGCGAGTCGCTCGCCTGTGCGCTGGGGGGCACCGAATAACATGGAACTCTCCTTGCTCGCGCCCTTGCGGCTCGCCATCCTTGTGCCTTTGCTCGCCGTCATCGGGCTCTGCTGGCTGCGGTCCTCGCTCCCCCGGCGGAGTTGGACGGCCATGACGCAGTTGCTAATGGCTGGCGTGTTGACTATCGCTCTGGCCGACATCGTCACTTCTTCGGTTGATCAAATGAGCCGCGGCGACTCGACAGTCTTCGTCCAGGATGCGAGCGATAGCATGAACGCCACGCCTGCATTCGCAACGGACGTTGACGCCGACGCTTCGGTTTCGTTCAAAGCATCCGCCTTAGTCGGTTCGAGTGAAACTGGGGGCGACTTGGACGATGGCAGCGACTTGGCGATAGGCGTCGTGGCGGGGGCAAGCCAGGGTGCCTCGTCCGTGCTGCTCAGGTCGGACGGTCGAGAGACGAGTGGCAGTCTTCTGGCTGCGGTAAAGAACCTGGACAGTCCCCTGTTTGCCTTCGCTCCGCCCAAGCTCAACGACATGCGAATCGTCAACGTCCAGACGACGCCGAACCGTCCAGATCGCTCAATAGACTTGACGATCATCGTCGAATCGAATGTGGCTGCAGAGGCGACGTTGACGATCCAGGTTGATAAGAAACCGACAGAATTGCCTGTCTCGGTCTCGCCGGGACTCAATAGCTTCGTGTCCTCGTCCCCGGCTTTGGGACGCGATCGGGCGACGATTGAGGTCGAGTTGGCGAGCGAGGCTGATGGGGAGAGTCGGAATAACCGATTCCGCGCTGATTGGCGTTCTTCTCTTCGGGCGAAAGTCGCCATCGTCCATTCAGTTCCCGCGCAACGAGCAGCGCTCGACGCCGAACTGAGCAGGTTGGGCCTGCAACCCATAGGCTGGTCCGTGGATGACGTTGTGGAGGAGAAACTGAAGGCGATCGATTGCCTTGTGCTGTTGTCGGATGCAGCAAAACTGAATGCACGGCAGCAGAAGACGGTCGAACAGTTCGCGGCCCAAGGGGGCGGCGTAGTTGTCGTTGGCGGAGCCAGCGTTTACGGCGCGGAGGCTCTGCAAGCGTCACAATGGAAGTCCTGGCTTCCTGTAAGCGAATCGACTTCGACTCAGAAAACTTCACGCCCTTCGTTCGCCATGGTGTTGGTCATCGACAAGTCGGAATCGATGCAATACGAGAACCGGCTGAACATGGCCAAACAGGCTGCGCGGCAGGCGGTCGAGTTGCTCGACCAGGCGGACCAAGTTGGCGTACTCGCGTTTGGGACGAGCTCGAAGTGGGTCAGTGAGATCGCCCCAAGCGGCGACAAGAAGACGCTGTTGTCGCGAATTGCCGAGTTGCAAGTTGAGGGCGAGACGAATATGTATCCCGCGATCGAGCGCGCTCAACTGGCGTTGGAGCAGGTTGACGTCGAGCACAAGAACTTGATTCTCTTGACTGATGGCATTTCCTCACCGGGGGACTTTGGGGAAGTCGCACAGCGGCTGAAGTCGAGCGGGATCTCGGTCGCGACGGTTTCCGTCAGCACTGGCGCAGAGCAACTCGTGCTCAAGGATATTGCTCGAATCGCTTCTGGTCGCCATTACCACTGCGACGATCCGAACGAACTTCCCAACGTACTGGTTCGAGCGGCTCGCCAAGCTGTCGCGAAGATCGGTCCCAATCGGTTTTCGGTGTTCGAGTTGGAGGGTGGATTCGAAAATGTCCCGATGCAGTCCTCGCCCCCGCTGACCGGAGTCGTTGAGACCAGCCCCAAGGACGACACGGTTCTGGCCTACCTCACGGACGACGGCCAGCCGCTGATCGTCTGGCGGAAACACGAAGCGGGCACCGTGGCGTCTATCGTCTGCGACAGTGACTCATTACTGAACGCCGAATGGACAAAATGGCCCGGGTTTGAATCATTTTGGAGGGCGGTTGTTTCCACGGTTGAGCGTGAACCAGCCCAGGACCCAATTACGATTGGCGGCCGTTTCCACGGATCTCGGTTTGAGCTCCGAATCGACTTGGTCGACGGGCAACGTTGGGACTCAAACGCCTCGGTGTCGGTGGTTCTCGATTCTGCGGGGTCCAATCCCATTCCAGCGCCTTTGTCCGCGCCGGGCCATTATGTCGCGACACTGCCCTTCGCGTCCGGCAATCCGTCGATCACTGGCGAAGTCATCGTTCGCCGCGGAACGCTGGAACTGCGACGAAACTGGCGGTTCTACGAAAACTACGGCGCTGAATTTCGGCACGTGGGAGCCGACTTAGAATTGTTGCGGTCAGCGGCCTTGGCGAGCCGAGGCGCGATGATCGAATCGTTGGCGGACGTTCCCGAAACAGCGATAGAAACGGAGACCAGCACGGTTTCGCTTAGCCGAGCTCTTTGGTGCTGGCTAGTCGTCATTGCCATCGTCTTGCTTGTGGCTGAGACTTTCCAGCGGCGTTGGACTCGGCGTTTCGGCGTGCTTTAGAGGCCTGTTGAGGGCTTGCCTCGCCCCGCCTGCGTCGGTCATGATAGAGCTTGATGGCCTTCCGGGGGGTTCGTTCGAATTCCCCATCGCCCATTTTGGTCGGGAGTCCCCGCAGCGTTCTCACCGGCAGTCTCGTCGGCGGGATCCGGACGATCGAGATTCGTTTGAATCGGCATACAGAAGATTGAATTATGTCGTGGCCTTTGATTTCCGACTTCAGCCGCATGATTCGCAACCCCGCGGTCGCGTTCAAAGATCCCGATTTGAAGGCCTGCGAAGTTGAAGTTGATCACCTTGGCCAACCCCGGCCTCGTTCCGGAAACTTCGCCACGGTGTACCGCGGCTTTTGCGCAGACGGCAGTGAAGTCGCGATACGCGTTTTTAACCGCCGCGCGGACGAGCGGCGCGAACGCTACGCCGCTTGCAGTCGCTTTTTCAAAGATCATCCCCTGCACTGCATGTTGCCGTTCGACTACACCGAGAAGGGCGTGCGTTCCGCGTCGGACGGAAAGATGTACCCGCTAGTCACAATGGATTGGGTTGACGGGCTGACGCTGTTTGAATGGACGCGGGCCCGCTGTAAGGAAGACTACGGCGAAGCGCTGCGGATTGGGGCTGATGTCTGGCTCCAATTGGTGACGGAACTCCGTGAAGCCGGTGTGGCCCACGGAGATTTGCAGCACGGCAATGTGATGGTCACGCGTGACGGGCACTTCAAGCTGGTTGACTATGATTGCCTGGCGGTCCCTGAGTTGATGGGCAGGACCAACTTGGAGATCGGTTTGCCGCCCTACCAACATCCTCAGCGAAATGGGGAGACCGTGCTCTGCGCGGACCTGGACAACTTCTCGGCGCTGTTGATCTACACAGCATTACGGGCGCTTGCGGCCCAGCCGATGCTGTGGTTTGAACACGTCGAGACGCCAGCCTATGACAAGCTTCTTTTTCGACCAGAAGACTTCCAACAGCCGGACCAGTCGCGGCTCTATGCCGATCTGCTGAGATCGCCGGATCCGATTGTTCGCGGTCTCGCCCACAATCTGTTTCAGTTTGCAGCCGCCCCGACCGATCAAACGCCCGCTGTTGATGATGTGCTCTTGTGGTCTAGTTCGCTCACGGAGTTGATTCAAAATGGCGACTGGGATCGAGTCGTCCTGCGAGTCGAGCGGTTGAGGCCAGGGGAGCAGGTCCCAGCCGAGTACCAAGCTCATATTGCCTCGGCCAGGCAGCGAGTTGACGTCCGCAAAGCGATGCAAGAGGCGTTTGATGAAGGCAATGAAACGGAACTTGCCAGGTTGTACCAACCCGCCATGCTGCAAGGTTACGCAGCTGCCGCGGACATCGCCGAAAAAGCCAGCAAGGCCGACCAGGTCGCCCATGCGGTTGAAGTGCTCAAATCGTCACTCGCATTGAAATGTTGGGATGCTTTTAGACAGACATGGAAGGAGAGCGAAGGTATCTTGGCCGGCCGACCGAGCGGCGAGCCCCTGCGGCACGAATACCAACAATTGGAGGCGGTCTCAAAACTGCGGACGTTGCTTGGCGACCCCGCTTCCGACGACGACAAAGTGCTTTCCATTTGGCGGCTGATTCGCGCTGCTGGAGGCCACGAGACGGTGGCTCAGCTCAAACCGCAAGTTGAGAAGCGCGCCGCGCGGCAACGGTTCTACAACGCTTGGGAAGCGGTCATGAAACGAAGTCACGGTAGTCCCTCGCTGAAGGTAGACAAACTGATGATTGCCTCTTGGGTCGCTCAGCACTTTGACGGGTGGCCCAAAGCTGAAGCAACACGCCCCGACTACGACGCCGCCCTAGCTCGAGTTGCTCAGTTCGAGCGTTTTCAAAGCTTGGCGGACGAGTCGGGTGAGGAAGCCGAAAAGAGCATGCTGGGTGTGGCCGAACAGCTGACTCACGGATACCACCCGCTCGTCGAAGAGCGCGCCAAGGCCGTGCTACAGCGAGCTAAAGCCCACGAAAAATTCGCTCGCCGCGTGTCGAGTGCAAAGACCGAAGAGCAGATCATCGACATTTGGCGCCGACTCAAGGAATCGGGCGAGGCCCAACATGCAGGCGCGGGGCTGCGAGCTCGCTATGAGCTGGCGAAAAAGCGGATCCCCTTGCTCAAGACTATCAAAGGGCTCGCATCCCTACCGCCGGACGCCGCGGACAAGGGCCTGTTGGATGTGTGGAACGACGAACTGTTCGAGGACTGTCGTGAAGCCGATGCATGGCGCGAGCGTTACGCGGCCGCACTCGAGCGTTCGCGTATCTTCACGCGAATCGAGGAGGCTTTGGAGACGGGCGATTCGGAGGCCGCGCGCCGGCTGACAACCGCCTCTTGCCTCGACGGCTTCGCTCTTCCTCAAGCAACTCGCGAAAAACTGAGGCAAGCCGAGGACGAAGTCGCCCAGCAAGCGGTTCGACAGAAGAACGACCTCTTGGAAGCACTGCTGGGCAACGACCGTAAGCGATTCATCGGGCAATTCGATCTGGGCTTGTTGCGTGAAATCTGCGCGAAGTCGCCGCACCATGAGCATATTGTTGAGACCTGGACGCGAGCTGAACTGGCACCGGTCTTTGTCGCTTCCCTGCAACCGTTAGGTGTCGACCAACTAGAGAGTGGCGGTTTTCACGCCGCCTGGGAATGGCCGGAGAAATTCGCTGCGGTGCGGATTCGAATCATCGTCTGCAGCAAACAACCGGACGACAAGACTCGGATCGATACCGTCGATTCGGCGTACGCAGCAATGGTCTATCGGAAAGGATGGCTGGCGGACAACAAGGGACATTCGATCGCCTTCAACGAAGACTGGGCGGACCACTATGTCGCCCTCTGGGGCGTATTCGACTTGGGGTTTCAAAAGATCTATACGCCCTGCGTCCCTCTGGGCCAACTCAGTTTGCCAAAGAAGACGCGTGGCTGGAACCCGTTCCGTCGAGGCGAGTGAGCCGCGCACGCAGCAAGCAACTAGCCGCCTGGAAGCTCCCGACATTCGCAAGCACCTCGCTGCCTCTCCGCCTCGTTACTTTGCGAACGGCCATCCGGGCAACTCGCCGCAAGCTTGCAGGCCGAGGACGGCGAACGCCGTACCGAAGTTGCTCATATAATGGCGGCTGTCTTTGGTTGGCGACGCGGTGTACCACTTCCCGCTGGCTCGCTGGTTTGACTTCAACCAACGAACGCCCTGCCGAAGGCGAACGTCATTGGCCGGCAAGCCGAGTTCCCGGCAGACCACGATTGCGAATCCTGTGCCATAGGCGTCGCTTGTTTCTAGGTCAGGCGTTAGGTCGTCCTTTCGCTTGAAAGCGTCCCAAGTGGAGAACATTTGCGGCGTGGCCCAACCGCCATCGGGACGCTGTGTGTCGAGTAGTTCTTTGAGCACGGATTCGCGTTCGGAATCCGTCATCAGCCCCGCCACTCGCACTGACGCCCAAGCCAACATGACTCGGTGATGAAATGAGAGTGGCGGATTTGCTTTGAAGAACTTCCGAATACGCTGCAGCCCCTCCTTTGCTTCCGTTGACTTGGCGTAGTCCTCTGGCGCGATGCCAACCGTCACGGCCGCCAGAGTCGCCCCGTAATGTGAGTCCGACTCCATGGGCGGCCAACCGCAAAGCAGCCATTTCCAGTCGCCGGCCTCCCTTTGCGTCTTCCACATGATCTCAAGCGCCTTCCGCGTTGTCGGCTCCAATCGTCCGCTCGTCTGAGCATCATTCCAAGCGAGCCCCGCCGCGACAACTACCGCGTAGACACCCTGACGCGGCAGCGAATCACTCCAGCGTTTCGTGACGTACTCTTCATAGAACTTGCGGACCTCTCCCGATTCGGCGGCTACATCACCAAGCGCTGGGCGAGCAAAGAGGTGTCCCATGTTCGTGTGGCAAGCGGCGCACTTTCGGCTCTTCTGCCAATGCAGCGACGCCGTGTCCATGTACCGAGCTGCGGCGGCCGGCGAAAACGATTTCGCCAGCGGTTCATCGCCGCTGATCTTGCCCGGATCCTTGACCGTTGCCAGCTTCACCGGCTCCGCCGCCGCGACATTCGACCCCAGTGAGAAGAGCCAGAAGGTGAGTAAACAACAAAACAGCAACCGCGCGAACGGCATGGCGAGAGGTGTCATCGAGAAGGGCTCCGGGTGAGGGTGGCGTTGCCAGCTTAGCATGAGTATACCGCGATTGCGGCTTCAATCGAATCTTAGGCTCCCAGAAGCGGCCCGCACCGGATGTGCCCTGCGGGCGGACGGATCCGGATCCCAACCGTGATGAATTGATATGCCGTGCGTGGGGCGGACCCGAATGTGCCATTCGCGAATCGGTATGCCGTGCCGCGGCCAATGAACCAGAACCAGGGCGTCGCTACGCGGCTGAGGCCGCGGGCGCTTTACCCTGGGCTGACACAGGGACGACCCTTCGGGCCTGAACAACGTTGTGTGAAGAGTTGTCAATCCCAGGCGTACCGTTCATCGAGTTTCAGTGCGTGGCGAATGCACAATTCGCGAAATTCACGTTGAAAGGACATGCGACGATGGTGTCTTTCTTGGTCTTGGATGTAGTGCCTTACCCGAGGGATATTTGATTCGCTGACGGAAACGACGCCATAGCCGCTCTGCCACCTGAATCCGCGTGTCTCATCGGTTTGGCGTTTCACCCACTTGCTTGACTCGGATTTCGCCACTTCAATGACTTTTGCAATGGCGTGCGTTCGACTCAACAACAGGAGGACATGGACATGGTCTTCGACTCCGTTGATGGCAATGGCGGGTGAATTGACCGTGTCACGGAGAATTGATGACATGTACCTGTAGAGTTCGGTGCACAATGCTCGATTCCACAACCACGGCGTTCGATACTTTGTGGAAAAAACAAAATGAACGGCCACCTTCGCGAGCGATTGAGACATGAATGCATCACCTCCATTATCGACGCCCATCCGTAAGGCCCGAAGGGTCGTCCCTGTGTCAGCCCAGGGTAAAGCGCCCGCGGCCTCAGCCGCGTAGCGACGCCCTGGTTTCAATGGCCGCGTCGCGTTTAATTTGGCCGCGTCGCGGTCAATTGTTCCGGTCCCATTTCGTTGCTCGCGTCGTGGTCAATTGGTTCTGGCGGTTCGTTGGTTGCTAGGTTCATGGGCGGCTGATTACTGGGCGCGGGATGCTGAAACGAAACGGGCACTGATTTCGGGTCGGTGAAGCGATGGTATCGAACCTCGGCAGGGCGAAAATGTGGGAGTGACAGGCAGGTGTCGTCAGAAAGCAGGGACTTTTTTGGCTTTCCACCGTGCCACTGGACTTCAGCTCGGCGTAAACTGGAATTTGGCATTCATCCTTGATCTACAACTTGAGATTTTCGTCATGTCCGAAACCGTACAACGGTCGTCGCTACTAGCGATTCTTGGATTGCTTTCTTGCTGTGTGGCCTCGGCCGCTGATCAGCCGATTCGGCTTGCCCGTGATCCGGCGTTTTCGCCTGACGCAAAACGGCTTGCGTTCTCTTGGAACGGCGATATCTGGCTCGCCAACGCAAATGGCGGTGTGGCGAGGCGACTGACCAACTCGACGTCGCGCGATTCACGCCCGATTTTTTCGCCTGACGGAAAGCAGATTGCGCTGATCAGCGATCGGAGCGGCGCGGAGCAGGTTCACGTCGTTGATGTTGGCGGCGGCGCACCTCAACAGTTCACCTTTCACTCGGAAGGCTGTTCGCTTCAACAGTGGAATAGCGAGTCGATGCTGATCCGGGCGAGTCGAGACCAGTTTTGGCGGAAGTCTGAACGGTTCTTTCAAGTTAAGCCGAGTCCGCGCTCCCGAGAAAAGATCGTTTTCGACGCCTATGGGAGCGACGGGCGATTGTCGCGCGACGGCTCCAAGATCCTCTTTGTGCGAGAAGGCGTTCGCGGCTATCGCAAGGGATATCAGGGCAGTCAGGCTGGGCAAATCTGGTTGTACGACCTGGGATCAAAGCAATTCAAGATGCTCGTCAATCCAGACAAAGGGGCTCGATACCCGTTGTGGCATCCCAATGGCAAGGAGTTCTTTTATGTTGGAGCTCAGGCTGGGGCGTTCGACCTCTATCGCCGGGATCTGAAAAGCGGCAAAGAAAAGAAGCTCACCAAGTTCACCGGTGATGACTCCGTCTTGATGCCGGCAATCTCCGCCAACGGGAAGGCCATTGTTTTTCGGCGTGGATTTGAGTTCTATCGGATCGACGTCGACAAGCAGCAGAAACCGAAACGTATTCGCCTTGTTCATCGCGGCGATGAGATCCAACGGAACGAACAACATCGAGTGCTCACTTCCGCGACGACTGTGACCTTCTCCAAAGACGGGCTCGAAGTGGCCTTTGTTGCGGGCGGCGATGTCTGGGTGATGGACACGGTTCTCAAAGAGCCTAAACAAGTCACGAACACGCCGGAGCTTGAAAGCTCACCCGCGTTTTCACCCACGGGCAGTGAGATTTGGTACGTCAGCGACAGTGGTGGAAAGAGTGACATCTGGAAGGCGAGTAGAAAGGACGACGGCGCCTACTGGTGGCAGAACAACGAATTCTCGCTAACTCAGATGACCAATGACGGCGATCAGGAATCCGAGCTTTCCTGGAGTCCAACAGGCAAGCAATTGGCCTTCATAAAAGGTCGAGGCGATCTGTGGGTGATGGATGCTAATGGCAAGAACGCAAAACGCCTTCGTGAATCGTGGAACGCGCCCGATTTCGATTGGTCGCCCGACGGAAAATGGATGGTCTATGCACTGAGCGACAACGACTTCAATCGAGACATCTATGTCCACGCTCTCGATGGCTCGCGAGCCCCCTACAACTTGTCCCGACACCCCGACAACGACTCGGGACCAGTTTGGTCGCCGGACGGAAAGATGGTCGCTTTCACCGGTCGCCGCGTTGGCGCGGAAACCGATATCTACTACGTCCAACTACAGAAAGCGGAAAGCGAGACCACCTCTCGCGACACACGGCTCAAGCAGGCTTTGGAGAAGATCAAGAAGGCTCGCAAGGCAACGCCCAAGTCGACCACCGCAAAACCCGCGGCCAAGCCCGCAGCGAAATCGACGCCAGCGAAGTCGACGAGCGAGAAGCCAGCGGCGGGAAAAGAGCCAGCGGCGGGAAAAGAGCCGGGCGACGCCAAGAAGGCGGCAGAGACCAAAGCAGCGGCCGCCAAGACGCCCGAAAAGAAATTGCCTGAAGTCAAAATCGACTTCGACGACCTCGCTTTGCGCGTGAAACGGATTTCAATCAGCAATACAACCGAAGGCGGTCTTTTCTGGTCGCATGACTCCAAGAAGCTTGCCTTTGCGGCAAGCATCGCCGGCAAACGCGGCCTTTACACGATTTCCCCGCCGACGAGCACGACGCCCAAACTGCTCAGTTCCACTGTCGGCGCCAACCCCAAGTGGATCTCTCAAGGCAACCAAATCCTCTGGCTCGTATCGGGAAAACCGGCTTCCTTGAGTTCTACGGGGCAGGCAGCCTCTCACGCTTTCAAAGCCCGTCAGAAACTCAATTTGCCGGCGCGAAACCAAGTCGTATTCGATTTGTGCTGGCGGGAAATGCGCGACAACTGGTACGACGAGAGACTCAACAATCGCAACTGGGCGGAGATTCGCCGCAAGTACGGACCGATGGCCGCCGAGGCGGTGGATATGGAGACGCTCGGTGTTGTCGTCAACATGATGTTAGGCGAACTCAACGGATCACACCTCGGCTTCTACATTGGCGGACGCCATGGCGCGACATCCACAAGCTCGGCCACTTGGAAAGATACGACCGCCCATTTTGGCGTGCGGTTCGACAACGCGTTCAAAGGGCCCGGCTTGAAAGTCAAGAACGTTCTCCGCAGCAGTCCAGCGTCGAGGGAAGGAAGTCGGCTGCATAGTGGCGAGGTCATTCTCTCGATCGACGGCCATGACGTCGATCCGGCCATGGAGATGACGGCGGTTCTCAACGGCGATCTCAACCGCGACATCTCGCTCAAAGTCAAGAATGCCAAAGGCGAGACGCGTCAGCTGACAATTCGACCGATAAGCTACCGTTCGGCGAGAACGCTGCTTTACGAACAGTGGATCTACGATTCGCAGCAAGCGGTGGAGAAGGCTTCCAAGGGCAAACTCGCCTATGTTCACATTCAAGGCATGAACATGACCAGCTTCTATCGATTTGAACGCGAACTGTACGCAATCGCATCGGGCAAGGACGGCCTGATCATTGACGTTCGCGAGAACGGAGGCGGATCGACGACTGACCATTTGCTCACGATTCTCACTCAGCCTCACCACGCCATCACCGCGCCGCGGGGCGGGGGACGCGGCTATCCGCACGACCGCCGAGTCTATGCAACTTGGTCTAAACCGATCGTGGTGCTATGCAACCAAAACAGCTTCAGTAATGCAGAGATTTTCAGCCATTCCGTCAAGACGCTCAAGCGAGGCCAGGTCGTGGGCACGCCCACAGCGGGAGGTGTTATCAGCACCGGCGGAACTTCGATTTCCGATGTCGGCTTCCTGAGGATGCCGTTTCGGGGCTGGTTCCTGCTCGACGGCAAGGACATGGAATTGAACGGTTGCGTACCGCATCACATCGTTTGGCCGCACCCAGGAGACATGCCAAAGAACAAGGATGACCAGCTGCACAAGGCGATCGAGGTTCTGGTCAAAGACGTCAAGAAATGGTCCGGCCGACCACAACCGAAATTGATTCGGGCTAGCGAGATGCGGTGACGGTCAGAGACTTCGAATTCCCCCCGCTTGCAAATCCGCGGCGGCTGGCGGCATAATGCGGGGTAATATCGACTGTATCGCAGCATCTAGAGCCTGGAGATCCCCACCTTGTCGTATCAACGTGAAATGAGCCGGGACCACAAAGGATGCGTCCTTTTCTTGCTCGACCAGTCCTACTCCATGGTGGAGCCGCTGGGTGGGAGCGGGCAGCGGAAGTGCGATCAGTTGGCGCAAGCCGTGAATGCCTGGCTGCATAACATGGCGATTCGCGCAGCTGGTGATTCGGGCATCCGCGATTGGCTTGACATCGGCGTCATTGGCTACCGCACCGACGATAAAGCTCAGCCGATTATCGAACCGGTGTTGCAGGGGCCGCTGGCCGGTCGGAAACTAGTTTCGATTACCGATATCGGCAATCAACCCGCTCGCATTGAGACGGTTACCCAGCGAATTGAGGACGAGGAGACAGGCGAGATCATTGAAGCGCCGCTCGACAATCCAGTCTGGATCGACCCGATTGCGGAAGGCAGCACGCCGATGTGTCACGTGCTGCACGAGGCCCACCAACTGATCTCTGCTTGGATCGCCGAACATCCTGACAGCTTTCCGCCGATGGTGGTTCACATCACGGATGGGGAATCACAAGACAGCGACCCGCGGCCATACGCCGAGGCGTTGAGGTCGCTGGCGACGAGCGATGGCAATTTGTTGTTGTTCAATTGCCACCTCTCGATGGAAGCCTCCACGCCCTTCGCATTTCCCTCACCTGGCGTGCAGTTTCCCGACAGCTTGGCCGAGACGTTGTTTGAAATGTCGAGCGAATTGCCGCCGCCGTTCTACCAGAGCGCTTTGGCGGAAGGCATGACCCTTCAATCGGGCGCACGGGGCATGGCGTTCAATGCGGACATGGTCGTGCTGGTCAAGTTCCTCGATATGGGCACACGGCCCGCAATGTTGCTTCGCTAGAAGCAATCAGCGGGCGAGAGGCGAGCATGATTTTTGATCACCGATCGTATTGGATTCCCAAGGATCTCGAAGATCGAAAAGCCTACCAAGATGCGTTTGAAACAGACGCGGAAAAGGGAATTGCTTCGATAGCCGACGGGGCTTCCTCATCGTTGTTCGCTGGACGTTGGGCTAGGTTGTTGGCCGAAGCCACGGTTCGCCGCCCAATTACGCCTGAGTCGCCTCACCTTAGTGATTGGCTTGATGAACTCCGTCAAGCCTGGGCGGAACCGATTGATGAAAACGAACTCGCTTGGCATCAGAAGGCCAAGCTGCGAGATGGGGCCCACGCCACACTGCTCTGGCTGAACCTTTTTCACGACGATCAGGCGCGGCGGAACGAATGGAAATTCATTGCGCACGGAATCGGCGACTGCTGTCTGTTCCATGTCCACGACGAGCAAGTCGTTCAGGTCTTTCCCCTCACACGCAGCGAAGAGTTCACGGCGAGTCCGGCGACCATTGGCAGCGCCAAAGCGTCCGAAAAGAAGAGTCGAGATAGTTGGCTCGAAATGAGCGGCACTTGTGCGGTCGGGGACACGATTGTCTTGGCCACTGACGCTTTGGCCGCTTGGGGCGTTCGCGAGATGGAAAACAACCGAGATCCTAACTGGCTTGAGTTCTGGGATATCCCCGCCAGCGCGTTCGAGGATCGGATTCGGCAGATGCGCGATGACAACCTGATTCGCTACGACGATACGACCCTGCTGGTGCTCCGCCTGCTCGAACCCACCGAAGATTCCGCAGATTCCCCGACAATTGTCGACGCGCTCATGTCGACCTGGGCGAGGCTTCGAGGTCTTGGCCAGTAAGCCACGCCCACATTCACGCCCTTAGAACGGCCCGCGAGTACAACCCGGCTCGCTGCGCGTTTGTGTTATGGCAGACTGAGTCGGTCGTGGGGAATCCGCAACTCGGCGCGATGCCGCTTGGATTTGGCCTATGGACTGGCATTGCAGCGACCAGCCACACAGATAGTTCGATCCCGCCAATCCCAAAACCGTGCGTTGGTCATCCTTGCTTCCACCCGCCTCTGCACGATAGAATCGAAACGGTCTGTTAGATGTCATACCTATGCGTTGCTTAGAATTGAATGTGCGGTTTGCGACCCAGGACCGGCGGACTCGGGAGGTCCTGGCGAGTCGGTTGCGGCGCCAAGCCCCGCTAAGTTGCCTAGAATGCCCTGCAGGCATCGGGCTTCCCACGCGTTTTCAAGCATCGATCGGTCAGTTACAACCACGCGGTTCCGCTTACAGATAGCAGAAACCCCTATGGCCAATC
>CAZWOU010000014.1:60660-69503 GCA_964635375.1 uncultured Pirellulaceae bacterium
ATCAACTATTCAACCTCGACTTGTCCGAAGGCGCCGACGACTTTCAGCAAACGGCAACCGAACCCGGCCTGGCAATGCTCGACGCCACGGGCGCCAACTACGCCACGTTGTGCCGCTGGGTTGGGGACTATGCCGCCGAACCTGTTTGGCTGGGCCCTGAACGCGCGACGGTCTTTATTCGCCATGAAGGCGAACGAGTCACGGAACACGCCGCGGCTCCGGTGAGCGCCAGCGACCTGGAAAAGGGGCTCAAGGAAGATTGGGAGGAACTGCAGAACAAGTTGCGCAAAGCTCGCCCGGAAACGGCCTCTGAACAGACGCTGCAACGAGTCGCCACGAAAGCCTTGAAGAACATCGCCGCCGATCCCGAGGCGAACGATGTGAGTTGCCAACTGTTCAAGTACCGAGCCAACGGTCGACCCTGGAAACTCGTCTGGTGCTGGGGCTATCAACGCGTCGATACCGATCCCGCCCGAGGAACCGTCTGCCGCAACAAAGACTGCCAGCATCTGTTTGCCCATCGACAGGGACAGAAAGCGATCTGCCCGGTCTGCCAGAAGTTGACGACGCCAGTCGGTCGTAGAGGCGCGCTGGCGGGCGCCCGCGGACGGCGAATGGCGGGCGGCCTGTTGGCCCTCGCCGTGATTCTGCTCCTGCTGCTGATGTTCTCCGGCGGCGCCATCAGCGTCGCGCCCACCGCTTGGACGGGACCCTATGGTTCCAACGTTGAAATGAAGGTCAGCCGGACACGTTTCTTCTTTTTCCAGTCCGATATTACAGACAACGTCATCTTCATATCCAATGACCCCCGAGTCATGGACGTGGAGTCCAATGTCGCGCGAGCGCGAGGCATTGGGGATACAACCGTGACGGCGCGCTACGGAGATCAGTCGGCCGATTTGAAAGTTCAAGTTACAGCGGCCAAGCCAACCGTGGCCATCAGCCTCGTGCCGAGCGAAGCGAATCTGATGATTGGCTCAACCCATAAGATCGTGGTGACTGGCGAAACCGAAGATGGGAATGAGATCGATATCACAGATCAGGCCACGTTGCTCGTCGATGACAGCGACATCGCCATGCTGCACGACGGAGTGATTGAGGGCGTGAAAGCTGGCAAGACGAAGCTCGTCGCGACTTATCGCGAAAGCGCGTTTTCCGAAGAGGTGCGAGCCGAGTTGGAAGTCGATGTGAGCGACGTCAAGTTGAAATCGTTGGGCGTCAGCGTGGCGCCGGGCGTTCTGAAACAGGCCCAGTATGGAGCTTGGACGGTCACCGGCGTCGGGGAAAACGGCGAGACCTACGGCTTCGCAAGGTCAACGCTTCTGGATGCTTCCGTTGCCCCTGCGGACCTTGCGGATATCGAGGATCAACGCGTCCGCGCGATCAAGTCAGGCGAGGGAAAACTCGTCGCGGCGATTGGCGAATTGAAAGGTGAGGGCGGTTTTACCGTCACTGGCGAGGGGCTTTACGGTCCAGGCTTTTTTGCCATTTCACCGAAGGAGGTTAACCTCTCGATTTACGAGTACTTCCAGGTGAACTTGTTGACGAACGACATTCGCACCGTTGTTGGCGTGTCGTCCGATCCCCGCATTGTCGAAGTGTTGGACAACGAACATCTCGTCGCTCGCGGCCCGGGCGAGGCGATTGTTACCTACAAACAGGGCGACAAAGTGGAGACGCTCAAGGTCCGTGTCTCGGGAGTCGAGTATGAGCGGATTTGGGTTGAGAACGAGCGGGTCGTAATGCGACCGGGCCAGCGCCGATTGGTCCGCATCTACGCCCAGAAGCCCGATGGCGGACAAATCGAAATCGCGCCTTCTAATGTGATTTGGGAGTCCCAGCCGTTGGCGGAATACGTCGGCTTTGATCGCCGCACTGGCTATTTGTCCGCGATTGCTCCGACACCCCATTCCCAGCGACTAACAGCTCGCATTGACAATCACCTGGTGACCGAGATTGCGGTCGATGTCGTCGGCAGCGGCGGGCTGCTCGCTCAAGGCGGCTCAACGCTGCTCGCCGTTGACAACGGTTTCGTGGCCCATCCGCCCGTTTCGATACACGACATCAATGCAGGGCGTTATGTGGGGCGTGGAATCGTCTTTCGCGGCGACGGGCTGACGGTATCAGACGGGTTGGCGAACGACCACATCCTGATGCGCAGCGGGCTGAGACCAGGAATGAGTATCGTGGGCGTGAACGGATCCGAGTTCCGCGGTTGGGATCAGGACCGGATCCGCTCCTATTTTCTCGAAAACCCTTTGAGCCGTGACGATGTGTTGACGGTTCGCGGACTTGACGGGGCGTCCACGCAAATAGCGTTGGGTGAGAATGGACAGCTGATTGAGCCGGTCAAGATCGCCAACGCTTCCTACCACGCCGATGGCGGGATGATTTTCGCGAAGTTGCGGCTGATGGTGGCGGAGGCGGGCGAGTACCGCATCTTGCCTCCGGGCAGCGCAGGCGACGAAGCTTGGATTAGCACGCCAGCCGGTCTTTCCCCATCGATTACGACCAAACCGTTCGCCAAACCGGTGGACCGAGCCTTCGAGCTAATCGTCGAACGCCGAATTGGCGAGGAAACCAAACGATTCAGTAAGAACTTAAAGCTGCCGGACGACAGCCTCATTCAATAAAGCTTATCCGTTTTTTAACTCGATTCGTAGGATGCGAGCCGCAACGATTTCGTCAGGCTCTGGAGGGTGTGAGGAAGTGGGATTTCCCGATGATCGCGACCAAAGAATTATTCGTCTCGCGGAGACAACCGAGAACCTCGCGACTGATTTAGCGAACTGGGTTGCCGAGCACAATCAAGCGAGGAAGGCCAAGGATCTCTTGCCCATCGCCCAGAGCGATGAGTTTGAGCTCACGCGACTGCGCCGGCAAGCTTCTAATCTCTATAGTTCGGCCAAAGTCCCTGTCGCCGCCGCCGTCTACGGCCCGTCGCAAGTTGGCAAGAGTCTGTTCGTGGGCCGGATTCTCGAGCCCAGCAGCGACGATTACAGTCCGCTTGGCCGCGACGAGCAGAATGGCGAGCCAGCTTATTTTCAACATCTTTCCTTCGACAACGATTTGAACCCCCAGAGCGGATCGAACGAAGCCACCGCCCTGGTGACTCGCTTCACCACCAAGGACCGAATCGCTGCCAGCACGGCGCCCGAATACCCCGTCATTGTCCGCGCTCTAACGCGAGCCCAATGGTTGCGAGTCCTGGCAAAAGGATTCACGGTCGAATGCGCGATGCCGGACCACTCCTGGAGCCAATCAGAACTTGAGGCCATGTTTGACGAACTCGGTCGCCGTTACGCCGCCACCGAGGTTGATCGGCGTTGGCGAATGGACTTACTGGACGCATACGCCTACATGCACGGTTCGGATCGTCGGGGCTTCCCCGCTAAGGAGAAGGTGGTCAACGGCCTGCTCTCCCGGTATCCGCTCAGTGAGGACGGCTACATCGCCGTCGCCGCCAGCTTGTTCTGGAATAACTGGACCTCGCTGACTGAGATGTTCATGCGGATCAACAAGTTCCTCGGCAAGATCGCAAATCCCGATCGCGATCCCGCCATTCTTACCCACTGGGCCGGCGTTCGATTCTTGCTCGATAGCCAGCGAGCCCGCGTTCACGACCGACGCGCCTCGCGATGCTTCAAACAAGTCGACTGGGCCGACATCCGGATGGTCGAGAAGAATGGCTGGCACGCGTTGCATTATGAACCCGGCCGAGGCGGCGGCGATGAGCCGTTGGAGACGATTCAAGCCTCCATGCTCGAATTGATCGTGCCGATTCTTCCCCACCGTTTGAGTGAAGATTGGCGCAAGGTCATCGAGCAGATTGACATTCTCGACGTACCGGGGATGCGAGCCGGGCGACAAGGCGCTGAGCAAGGCAAGCGGACTGCGGCTGACACGTTGGACGAACAGATGGAGATCGTCAAGCGCGGCAAAGTCGCCTATCTGTTTGAGCGATACACCGAAGAGCTGCAGATTCAGACGCTGCTGTTGCTCGCCCGCGGAGGCAATTTGGAAGTCACGGCTCAGATGAAGTTCCACATGGACAAGTGGGGACGAGCCCGGTATGGCGACGATGTTTGGCCTGGCAAAGTCAAAGATAAACTGCCTGCACTATTCCTCGGCGTGACCGGGATTGACGAAGAGTTCCGCAACCGCGACGAATACGCGATGCCAGGCCTGTATGAAACTCGCCTCGCCCAATTGGTCGACGCACTCGGCACCGTGATGTCGGACTTTGGCGGAAAGGACAGGCCGTTCACCAACGTCTACCCGATCCGCTACCCCGGCACTTGGGATGCGAACGACGAGGCTCAGCAGGCTGAGGGAAAGGAGAAGTGGCTTCGCGCGGGACAGGCGTTTCTGCGAAGCGGCTACGTGGAGCGGCACGTCGCCAACGCCCAAGAGAAATGGCAAGCCGCGATGCGAGACGACGATGGCTGCATGTCGTTGATTGGCGCAGGATGGCGAGAGGTGACGACAGCCGAAAAGAAACAGGACCAATTGGAAACTCAAATCAAGGACGCCTACGTTCGCCTCAAGCAACTCTCGGAAGGCTGGCTGGTCGACCCTGATTCCAATGTTGATCGGGAGAAACGGCTGGCCTGCGCCGAACGCGTCTTGGAATGGCTGAATTCGGACAAGGAAGCGATCTACGAGCGAGTCCAAGCGCTGCAAGGTTCGATGTGCTTTGACGAGGGCGACCAGTGGAATCTGTCCGATTTTGCCGACATGCCATCCTCGGCAACGCCCGGACGACCGGATTCGATGGAGAAGAGATTCTCGTCGCAGCTGCAACAGTTCCTGCATGAATGGGCTACTGTGACAGCGCCAAACGCCTGGAAAAAGTCAACCTCGGAAGCCCCTAGTAGCGGACCCTGGCTCAGCGAGGAAGACTTCTCGGCGATGACCCGCTATATGCGGGACTTCTTTTGCTCGAAAGATGTGTTCCCTGTCATCAATGAACAACTTCTCAAAGTGGTTGGTCTGAAGATCCGAGACGAAGCTGCCAAGCGACGCGCGCGGCGGCGGTATGTACGAATCCTGCTCAACGATTGGATGACCAATCCAGGCATGGTCGGCCACGCGGTGGAGGATGCCGATGACGACGAGGAAGACTTCGGCCTGATGGGTCCTTTCGTTTCCCGCTGGCGAACGCGACTCCGCGACACGCTGGCCGGCGGCGCCGGGGCGGAAATTCATATTCCTCCAGGCAATGTCGAACTCTATAAATTACTCGAGGAATACGACTAGTCCAGGCGATCGACCACGATTCGCAAACTCTCGCCGCGTTCGACTCGATTCAAACAAACGCCCTTCCAATTCTCCAGCCAGGACGAAACACAGGCATGCACACTCTGTTCGCCAACACGGGCGTTCAAACCATTTGCGTTCCGCTTCCCTCGGGGCGGCGGTACACGACGGCACAAATCGGCTACGGCTGGCAGTACTGTCGCAGCATTGGCGCGGAACCCGAAGATCCAGACGATGAACCCGAAATCCTCGAGTTCCCCTACATTCAGTGGCAGATCGTGCAATCGCACGCCAGCAAGTTGTTCATCGCGGTCGACACGACTCTGGGCGACCGCGAAATCGGCTTCTTCTGCGACCCGACTGAATTGAGCGGCGACTTCAACTTGACGCTGGACAGGATTATGGACCTGGAAGGCCAAGCCTTAGTTGGCGTTCCCGAAATCGACATTTGCTTGCGCGCCTCGGCGGCCACCGCAGGCGAAGCCAAACCGGTTCACATGATTGTCGACTTCGGCAACAGTCGCACCGGGGCCCTGCTGTTGGAGATGTCGGGCGAAGTGGCGCAAGAGCCGAAGATGACGCCGTTTGAGCTCATGAATCGATTCAACTTTGACGCCTGGGATGATGAGGGCGTTGAAGTTGGGAAGACGAGCGCGCGGTGGATCTCGTCGAAGACACACTGGTGCAATTCGCCCTACCTGCCGCCAAGAACCCAATCCAAGAAGGAATTCTATCGCGAGACGGTCAAAGGCGTGCTGAAAAAACGGCAAGTCACTCGCGAACGCGACGTGGATGTTATCTCCACCCTATTCGACGACCTTTCGCTGGGCCGGATGGGACAAGAGGTTTACGACGTCAGCCAACTCATGCATCTGGTGGGCGACTTTCGCACCGGCGTTAGCTCGCCCAAGCGCTACCTTTGGGCCGACGATAGCAGTTGGCTCGAAGGTGCCTTTTGGTATATGGCCGACCCGCATGACCGCAGCGGGAGCGGCGTATTTACGTGCAAGCTTGCCGGCTCGATGCTTCGCTTCTTGCACGAGGACGACCGCGACATACTGCTGGAGAAGGATTTTCTGAACGAGGACGAGCTCGCCCCACTCGCGCCGACAAAGCCGATGCATGCGCCGCGAGTGCTCATGACCGTGGCGCTGCTTGAGCTGATGTGCCAAGCTTACACCCACATCAACTCGCCCGGTTATCGCACCAAGACAACCGACTCATCGCGGTCTCGCGAACTGCATAGCGTGACGCTTACGTTCCCAAGTGGGATGTTTCAAAAAGAACGTGAACGGCTGCAGATGCAGGTGCAGAAGGCGATCGAGATTTTCGCCAAGACGCTGGGGAAATCACAAAGCGTCAAGCCGACGCTGAAGCTTAGCATCGACGAAGCCAGCGCCGTGCACCTGACCTACATCTGGAGCGAACTTCAGATGCTGGGCAACGATCCTCGGCTGTGGTTCGCGGCTTTGAGCAGAAGCCCCGCGCCAACACCGCTAATCGAGGATGGTGGGAGCGAATCGGCGGAAGCGGCTTCCGGGCAGACCGCGGTTGCCGCCGGTCGACGTAGAAATCGCGGGCGCTCGACGCGGCCCGGCGGAGGGGGAGCGTCCGCCTCAGCCTCGCATGCCCTTGAGACCCCCAAAGGCCAACAAGAACTGCGCATCGCTTGCATCGACATCGGCGGCGGCACGACCGACCTGATGATTGCGAAATACACATACGAACCTGGAATTGATGACTCCATTCAAGGCAAGGTGTTGCAACAGGACGGTGCCTCCGTTGCTGGCGATCAACTCGTCAAGAGGCTGCTCGAGAAGATCATCGTCCCAACATTCTGCGATACGATCGGCATCGAGAAAGAGGACGTCCAGGTGCTCTTCGGTCCCGAGGTCCCGCGCAACCGAGGGTTTACGACCAGTCGAATCGGTTGGATCAATCGGATTTTCGTCCCGCTCGCCGAGGCATTTCTTCAATTGGCCGTCGATGGGATCGAAGACGAGGAACTTTCCCATACCGATCCGGATATCGTCGATCCTGCGGCATTGGAGTCGCTCGAACAGGCTTGTAACAAATTGCGAGGAGTCGGCTATTACAACGTGCTTCAGCCGATGGCGCTGACCTATCACAAGGCCGACTTCGAGCAGCTAGTGCATGAGGTCTTCGACGACTTGTTGTTTGATTTCTGCTGCCGTATTGTCGACAACCGAGCCGACATTGTGCTGCTGGCCGGGCAACCGACGAAGCTGGAATACTTGCAGCGACTCGTCGGCACTTATGTTCCTTTGCCGGCCTCCAGAATCATTCCAATGCACAACCACTACGCCGGCAATTGGTACCCCTACCAGGACGAAAAAGGGCACGCCCCAGGTGTGATCGTCGATCCCAAGAGCGCCGTGGTGGTGGGCGCCGCCATCGAGTTCCTTGCTCGCAACGGAATGCTGCCTCAATTTGTTTTCAATATGAGCGGCAAGGAGACGGAAAACACCTACTTCTGGGGCGTGGTGACGGAATCGACCTCCATTATCCGCTCAGAACGCGTTCTTTTTGAGCCCGTGGGGGACGATATCAAGGACGAGTGGACCGAATTTGAAACGAAGGCTCAGCGCGTTTTGATTGGCCGGAAGATGGTCGGCGACGAAGAGGTGCAGGCCAACCCGATTTACGTCATTCGCATGGACGCGGGAAACCGGATCGGTGAAACCGACGTGAAGCTGCGAATTCGCCGAGTCCGCAGCGACGAAGAGAACGAAGAACATTTGGAGATTGACTCGGTCACCGGCGTGGTTGCTGGAGAGCCTGCAATCCTGGGCGAAAATGTTACATTCAAGTGGCGAACGATCGTGGATGAAAGATTCTTCCTCGACACAGGCGGCTTGGACAACATCGAAGGCGCCGAGTGACGCCAGGCAAGGCGAGTCCTGAAACCAAGGCGAGCGGTTGAGAAACGGGCGGCTGCCTGGATTTGAAACGCATTTCGTTGTTGGAGATTTGCAGCGAGTCAGGCACTCGCAACGTGGCGATTACCGCACTACGGCAACACGGAACAAGGTTCAAGCAATGAGCAGCGAACAGTCAACCGACTCGGTCGACAGCAACGGCGTCAAAATGCTCGAGAGAATTGTCTCGGAGCTGAATGAGCGATTGAAGCTCACAGAAAAACAGTTGATGAAGACTCATCGCATCGCCGTCGAAGCTTTGCGCGCGGCCGGCGACGGCCCCAATGCCTTGTCGCTTGAGGAGGACGCCCCCTTTGCCGACGACGCACCCGAACGCGCGGAAGACGCCCTGGGAACTGAAAATGAACTCGACAACTGCGGTGGCGACGTCGATGAGGTTTTTGACGATGTCTCGCACACAGACGATGTTGAGCAGGGCCTCTCTGAGCCGAAAGCTGATCAACAATTCGACGAATCGGTTTCCCCTCTAGCGAGCCAAGCTCCGCCCGGCGTCGTTGAGCCAGATCCTCCGCAGGCGCCTCCCGCCTTTGCCCCGCCAGCTCAGGCAATCCCACAGCAGGCAATCCCGCAGCAGCCCCAGTTTGCCCAGCCGCAGGCAGGAAACGGCGGCGCCAGCGACTGGGA
>CAZWOU010000015.1:0-1349 GCA_964635375.1 uncultured Pirellulaceae bacterium
CAGGTGGAAGGTGCGACCAATCCTCGGCGGCGTCGAGATCGCCGTTGCCGTCGGTCAGAAGCAGAATGCCCGCTACCGGCCGACCTCGATACCGCTGAGCGACCGACGTGAGCGCGGCTGCCAGCGACGTGCCTCGTCCGTCGAAGGTGAGGCCCTCAAAGGAATCGACCGAACTCAGTCGAGTGTCGAATTGATAGTTGCGTACGTCGAAATCCTGACCAGCACGAATTCGCCAAGCCTGTCTCTCGGCCAGCATGCGCCGCATCGCCTCGCCCCGTGTCGCGGTCGCATCGCGGTCTCGCAACTGAAGACTCCGGCTGTTGTCCGCCATCACGATGAACAAGTTGGCTCCGGGCCGCGGTCGCCGCCCCAAGAAAAGCGGCTCCAGAATCGCCAAAGCTAAGACCACGAACGCCAAGCACTTCAACGCGGCCGAGAAAAGCACGATTGGCTTGCGAACGGGACCAACCGTCACCGCCCACCAAACAAGTCCGGCGGCGATCGCCACTAAACCGATGACATAGGGCAACCATGCGGCGCCGCCCCATTCGTTGGGCCAAACAATCATCGGCCAATCCCTATCCGGCGGTAGTATTCTCTAACATCGTCCTCGTAGCGACTCGGCACCGCATCGCGATCCGCCGGGGCCAAGTTTTCTTTCGCCCCGCGTCGCAACAACTCCTCCGATATCATCTGGTTCAACTCAACAATCGGCTCGTAGATCGTCTCCCGCACGAGGTCCCAATTCGGCGCCTTGGAATGACGCTTCAAATCGATGCGGACTCCACGCATGCGGTCGCGAATTCGAGCGGCCTCGCTACGCATCTCTGGGTCATCGAGCGTCTCCTCAACGTCGCGCAGACGATCCTGCCAGTTGCGGAAGTCGCCGCCTGTGACCGGATTGAACAACCGATCGTCGCCACCCTGGTAGAACTGATCCAGCGCGGGTCCGCCGCCTGAACGCGATTGCTGGTCAACTTGCTGTTGACCCGGTTGTTGACCCGGTTGTTGTCCCGGCGGTTGACCCGGTTGTTGTCCCGGCTGTTGTCCCGGCTGTTGTCCCGGCTGTTGACCCGGTTGTTGTCCCGGCTGTTGACCCGGTTGTTGTCCAGGCTGTTGACCAGGCTGTTGACCCGGTTGTTGTCCAGGCTGTTGACCAGGTTGTTGTCCAGGCTGTTGCCCAGGCTGTTGACCCGGTTGTTGTCCAGGCTGTTGACCCGGTTGTTGTCCCGGCTGTTGTCCCGGCTGTTGACCCGGTTGTTGTCCCGGCTGTTGTCCCGGCTGTTGTCCCGGCTGTTGTCCCGGCTGTTGTCCCGGCTGTTGTCCCGGCTGTTGACCCGGTTGTTGTC
>CAZWOU010000015.1:1449-4405 GCA_964635375.1 uncultured Pirellulaceae bacterium
GTTGTCCAGGCTGTTGCCCAGGCTGTTGACCCGGTTGTTGTCCAGGCTGTTGACCAGGTTGTTGCCCAGGCTGTTGACCAGGTTGTTGACCCGGCTGTTGTCCAGGCTGTTGTCCAGGCTGTTGCCCAGGTTGTTGTTGGTCGTTCGCTTCTCGTTGAATTTCGTCGCGAAGTTGTTCGGAAAGTTCTCTCAGTTCTGCTTGGGCTCGGCGGAGCGCCTGATCTTCGTCGCCGATCACACTTTCGGCGGCGCCGTCGATCTGGTTCTTGAGCGTTTGTATTTGGTCTCGGGCTACCTTTTCCGTCTGGGCCGATTGATCCAGGAAACCGCGATTGAGTAGTTCGCCGGTGGCTTCGAGCGCTTCATCCGCTTGGCTCTGCCTCGTCTCGCGGACCGCATCGTACAACTGGGAGGCAAGCAACGGTTCAGAAGCCTCGGCCTCCTCCACGGTCTGCTCCATCTGTTGCAGAAGGTCTTCCATTCGCGTTCGTTGGGCTTCGATATTCTCTTGGATCTTCGAGCGATCCCCGCGATCTCTCAGCGATTTGTTTTGAGGGTCCGCGGCATCCTTGATCGCTTGGGCGATTTGGTCTTCCTCTCCCGCCAATTCCGCAGCGTCTCGCTGCAAATCTCGCACGTCCTCTTCAAATTGATTTGACGCCCGCCGACGGAACTCCTGCCGCAATTCCTCCAACTCACGCTCGGCTCGCGACCCCGACGTAATGGCTTCGGGCACCATGCCTTTCTCGAGCGCTTCGGAGCTTCGACGAATCTGTTCGCGTGTATCTTGGAGTTGCTGCTGTTGTTCTTGCGTTGACTCGGCGTTTTCGGATTGCTCCAGCTTATCTTTCAGCTCATCGGTGTCGCGGAGGATTTCCTCCTGTTGTTCGCGCAGTCGCTTCAGTCGGCGTTGGAGGTCTTCCTTCTCTTTGTCATCCTCCGCCTCTTCGATCGCGGACAGTAGATCTTTGAGCTGTTTGTTGAGATCTTGTTGGCGCCGGGCCAGTTCCTTGAGTCGATTGAGTGCTTGACGATCTTCCTGTTGCTGTTCGTCCGCCTGCTGTTGGGCTTGATTCTGCGTTTCGTATCTTTGCCGATCGCTGTCCAATTCCAGTTGCTGCAACTGCTGTTGAGAGCGGCTATTTTGTTGCGATGATTGGCTGCTGCTTTGCTGTTGTTGCTGCTGTTGTTGCCGCACAACCTCGTGTTCGCGGGCCCGCAGCTTGAGCAGTTGCTGGTAGGCCAGCCGCTGCTGATTGAGCGCCTTGTTCAAGATCGTGGAGTCCTGGCCGGCCTTGGCCGCTTCCAGTTTCTTGACGGCTTCGAACATGGCGTTCTGCGCTTTGGCAAGATGCTCTCGCGATTCGGCGTCCTCGACCTTTTCCGCAGCCGCCACCGCCTTCTCAATCGCATCTTGCTGAGACTCGATTAGCACATCGACATCGGCGTCGAACTCGTCGCTAACCTTCGCTTCTCGCTCGCGCCTGCGGATGTTCCAGGTCGCGTTGACGATGGACTTCTGCAACTTGACCAATTCTTCCGCTTGTTGTTGGGCGCCCTGCTGACCCTGCTGTTGCTGCTGTTGTTGTTGCTGCTGCTCCCTCGACGACGCGTCTCCTTGACGGAAGATCTCTTCAAATGGGCGGACTTCTGCGAAATACATATCGCTCTCGACTCGCCGCGGGTTTCCATCGGGCCCCACATCTTCAGCCCAAAAGAAATAGGAGACCAGCTGGTCGGGCGAGACATTGAGCGTCTCGAATTCGAGCAAGTGTTGCACATCCCGTTTTCGTTTTGACTCGCTCTCCGTCCGCAACTCAAGGTCTAGCGGATCGTCGCCCCCGAGCGCGTAGGTGAGGCCGAACCGTTTCAAGCCGAAATCGTCGCTCATCTCGGCTTGCAGCTGGAGTTCTTCGATTGGCGAAACCTGCGTATCCCGAGACGGAAACGCCAACTTCAATTTCGGCGGTTTGTTCTTGACGACAGTAATCGTGAATTCAGGCGGTGACTGATTCTCTCTTCCTCGCTCGTCCTTGAGGTGCAGCGTTAGTCGTTGTGACTTGTTCAGCACCCACGATGTCTGATAGAGGAAATCGCCGTCTTGATCCGACAGTTTGACGGAGAAAGCATCATCGTCCTTCGACGTTAGGCTGGCGTCACACGCCTTGTTCAGCTGGAGGGACAGAGTTAGTTCCGAGCCTTCCACGGCAGTGATGCGTCGAACATTCTGAACGACTTTCGGATCTTGCCCTGCATAGTCGGGAAACACCAGACGGGCATCGGCTTGAACGAGTCTTGGGTATTCAAAAACGGTCGCTCGGTACGTACTCGACTGTTGCCCTCCGAATTCGATATGGTACTGGACCGACTCTTGAAGTGAGGCGACTCGCCCGCCGAATACCGGGTCGAGATGACTCTTGGACATCTTGAATGCGCGAACGCCGCCAGCCGATTCCGCCGCGTCCTCCGGGCCGTCATTTGCGGCGGGCGGTTTGCCCTGCGGAGCTTCGTCCGGTGTAAGGACCAAGGAGGCTTCCGCCGGCAAGGGTCCCGCGAACGTGGCCAGTACGAGCAGGCTGGCGCCTTTCTCAATCTCCGTGTCGCCGGGCTCGACCGTAACAACGGTTTCGGTCAGTGGAATCGACTTGACCTGAGCAGGTTCGACCTCGCCCTTGGCCAAATCGGGCGCTCGGGCCTCGACGAAAAATGCGATCACAGAGACAACGGCAACGAAAGCCGTCGTCGAACACAACCAACTCAACCACAATCGTCCCGAAGGCACGACCTGTTCCCATCGATTGGCGTTGGCGTGATGTAGCGCGTCCTGGATCACCGCGTCTTGCAGGTAATCGAATCGACCCAGCTCATTGGGCTCTTGCTGCAGCGCGGTCAGCAGCAGCGAATCCAGGTCCTTCCGCTCCGACTCAATCCGCTCGGCTACCCACAACGCGTTCCG
>CAZWOU010000015.1:4415-27270 GCA_964635375.1 uncultured Pirellulaceae bacterium
CGGCGACCCAAGCCGTTCGCGCGGAGGCCACCATCTGCGGTTCGGCAATCCAGGCAAGGAAAGCGCAAACGGCCAGCAGCGACCAACCAGCCGCTGTCGCATTTCGTCGCCATAGGCGGCGGAATCGCGAGGCGACCGTATCGATTCGACGTAACAGTCTTGGATCGCTCATGTCGTTAAGCCTTGTTCCACGGGTCGAGAGTAGCAACCGGACAACCATGACTCGGCTGCAAGTAGGACGAGCGCAGCGACGAAGAACCACCGCCAGTAACTTTGCTCAAGCTCTAATTCACTATCTTGTTTTTGTCGTTGACGATCTAGCTTTTCGGCAATCGTCTCACTGCGGCCAAGCTGGACGCCGAACGGTTCCAGCACGCCCGGATCGAGCGCAGCGGTCGCGCTCTCGCGAACATCCAGGTTAACTGCAAACGCCGTCACCTTTTTATCGCCGACAAAATGATACTCGCCCGGCTCGCTGGTCGCCGTAAAACGACCGTCGCTGCTCAACGGAATCGAATCTCCGCCAGGCGTTTTCACATGTTCAACGGTCTTGCCTCTCTCTAGCGTCGCGGTTGCAGTGTCGCCGATGTTCAACTGTGCGGTTGTGCCTTCGTCTTCGCGTCGGTCCACCAGCCAGCTGACAAGAGGCACAAATTTCGTCGATAAAGCTAACTGACTGTCAGCGGGCGCCCACCCGCCGGCCATCACGTACAGGGCTCCATCCCCGATCGTCTTTTCCACGACCGCCGGATCGCCTTCATCGAACTTCGCCAGCACGGCCAGCTGTTTCTGCTCATCTGTCTCAAACGACAGTCGCCGCCGCTTCCAAAACCGAATGTTGGTAAAGTCGCTAAACCGAGGATCGGCAAACGCGGCGAACAGAGGATGGCGAAACTCGATTTGACCCAGCATCGCGTAATCACGTTCGACGACGTCCTCCACCGTCAAACCGGGAATGTCAAGCAAGCTGGCCAAGGCTTCGGCTGTCGATTTTTCGGGCAGCACGAGAAGAGCTCGACCGCCTGAACGGATGTAAGCTTCAAGTTGAGCGGCTTGCGAGGCCTGGAGGTTCGCGCCCACAACGACGGAGTCCGGCGATTCGTCTTGGCTGAAGACCAAAGGCTCGCTCGGTTGGTGCAAATCAAGGGTCACTTTTCGATAGGGTCCGTCCGCCAGGCCGCGTTGAAGATAGTAGCTGAGCCCCTGCGGGTCATCCGGCTTGTCAGCGCCGACATAGACGACTCGCAAGGTTCGTCGAATTGGCGCCGTCGCGTAGAATCGATTGTCGAAGTCAGCGTCATCGCCGAGCAGTTTCAAACGATTGACCTTGGCTTCCACAGGTCGTTCGAGTCGAACGACTCGCGTCTCTCCGGGCGGCGCGTAGACGCTGACCGAATCACCCGCTTGTTCCCCGGCCGCCGTCCGCCAGGACAAGCTGAATTCCTCTCTTTCGGAATCGGAGGCGTTGCTGACTCGAACTCGAACGCTGGCGGGATCAGCGTCCTCTTCTGCGGGCAGGATTCGCAAGGTTGCGTTCGTCGGTTTCTTAGGCGCCACACGGTGCACCGTCACCGAAACGCCGGTTGGCCATTCGTAGGACTGCAAGGCATCCAAGTTGGAGCCTTCCTGCAGGTCGCTGACTACGACGATCTCCAGCAATTCATCGGTGCGATTCTTGTCTTTGGCGGCGTCAAGGAGATCCGCGGCGGCGGCCAAGCCGGCCCCCAAGTTCGAACTGCGCCAGGATGGAGCGAGGCGTTGCATGGCCTGTTTCGCGACGCTGACGCTTTGACTTTTCTTTCGAGAGGTTGATCCCTTTACCGGAAAGGCGCTGACGATCTCCGGCACGTCATCGTAAGAGATCAGGGCCACTTGGTCTTGCGGGCGGAGGGCATCGAGTCGCTCGGAAACGTGTTTGAGCGTCTGTTCCCACAGGTCGGGTCGCCTCATGCTTGCGCTGGTGTCGACAAGGACTACGAGACGGTTGCCGGCGGCGTGCGAAAGGTCCAGCATGGCGGCCAGTCGTTGAAATGGCCGAGAAAAAGCGAGGGCAATCAGGACGACGGCCAAGGCTCGCAAGAACAACAGCAGCAGGTGATCGAGCCGACTTCGCTGAGTCAATCGGGGATTCGCCGGAGAGAGAAACATCAACGAACCAAACCTCTGTCGACCGCGCGGCGTCTTCCGCAACAAGTGGAAAGCAAGCGGAAGACCGATCGCGAATAGGCCGAATAAATAAGCCGGGAAGAGTACGCTCATTGGACATCTCCCGCTCGTATCTGGCCTCGACGTTGAATCTGGCGCCTCTTGCCCTGTCGCGTGGTCAGGAATTCGTGCAAGAACACGTCAACGGGTTCGTCGGTGTGCAGTGTAATAAGGTCCGCTCCAACAGTCCCCGCCAGGTCGTCCAGTTGCTCGCTATGTTCTTGGAACCGTCGCAGATACTTCTCGCGAGCGGCGACAGGGTCTACGTACAACTGTCGATTGTTCTCCATATCAAAGAACATGGTCGGATCATCGAACGCAAACGTCGATTCGGCTCGGTCCAACACGCGCAACAGAATGACGTCGTGCCCGTGGGTCCGCAGTTGACGCAGCGGCCTCGCGATCGAGTCGATCGGCGTCAGGAAATCGGTCATCAAGAGGACCATTCCCCGTTTGGAAACCGTCCGGGCAAGCTGTTCAAGAGGTTGGGCCAGATCGGTGTGAGCGCCGTCGGAGGGCGTTTCCAAGGCGGACAGAAGTCGGTGTAAGTGGCCTGAACGGTAACGAGGCGGAATCACATGCCGAACTTCTTCGTCAAAAACGGATAGGCCGACGGCGTCCCGTTGCGTGATCAAGAAATAGCTGATTGTCGCTGCGACTGTGCGAACGTAGTCCGCCTTGGTGTAATCAGCAGAGCCGAAGTCCATCGAACGGCTCAGATCGACGAGCAAGTGGCAGCGCAGGTTCGTTTCATCCTCAAACCGTTTGATGTAGTAGCGATCTGTTCGCGCGAAGAGTCGCCAATCGAGATATCGCAAATCATCGCCGGGCGAGTATTCTCGGTACTCACTAAACTCAACGGAGAACCCGTGGAAGGGGCTGCGGTGAAGTCCGCTCAGAAACCCTTCCATCACAGCCTTGGCGCGCAGTTCCAAGTTCTTGATTCGCATCAGCGCGGACTGATCAATCATCAACGACTTCGCTGAGGGAGTTTGCGCGTTGTCAGGTGAATTGGGCATTGATGGCTAGTGGCTATAGTTTCGCGGGGTTGCTTGCGGTGTGGCCTTCAGGAGAGGCGGGCCGCAATTTTGGGCTGCCATTCGGTGCTCAATCGAGCGTCATTCGATTGGCGGAGGAACGTGGTCAATCAGTTGGTCGATCACCTTCTCGACGGTGACGCCTTCAGCCTCGGCGCGATAGCCGACCAGCACTCGGTGCCTGAGCGTGCAATGGGCAAGCGCGGTAATGTCGTCGGGCCCAACATGGTTTCGACCCGCCAGGAGGGCGCGCGCCTTGGCGCCCAGCACAAGGCATTGGGCGGCCCGCAGCCCGGCGCCCCAGCTGACCCAACGCGAGACGAAGTCGGGCGCGTCGTTGGTCGATGGCCGGCTTGCCGCCGCCAGCCGAACCGCGTAGCGAACAAGCTCCTCGGCAACGGGAACCTGGCGAACAATCTCGTGGAACGACCTCACATCCTCGCCGCTGAACAGCGCCTCAATGGGCTCCGGCGCCTTCGAAGTTGTCGACTGAACAACGGCAACTTCATCGTCCTCGGGCAGATAGTCGATCAGCACGTTGAACATGAACCGGTCCAGTTGCGCTTCCGGCAGCGGATAGGTGCCTTCCATCTCAATTGGGTTTTGAGTCGCGAGAACGAAGAAAGGTTCGTCGAGTTTGTAGCGCACTCCGGCGGCAGTGACTTGGTGCTCTTGCATTGCTTCGAGCAGAGCTGCTTGAGTCTTGGGCGGAGTGCGATTGATTTCGTCAGCCAGCAAAACGTTGGCGAATACGGGCCCCTTGACGAAGTGCATCCGCCGCGTGCCGTCTTCGGACTCTTCAAGTATCTCGGTCCCCGTGATGTCCGCCGGCATCAGGTCGGGCGTGAACTGGATACGATGAAACTGAAGCTCAAAGATCTGCGCGATTGAGTGAACCAGAAGCGTCTTGGCCAGGCCGGGCGCACCGGTAATCAAGCAGTGGCCGCCGGAAAACAAGCAGATCAACAACTGCTCGATGACCTCCTTTTGCCCGACAATCACCTTGGACAGTTCGGCATCAATCTGATCGCGGCTGTTGCGGATCCGCTCCACAACCTGTTGTTGCACTTCAAATGAATCAACGCTCACAAGTTTCTCTCCGCATTCAAGAAGTTGTTTGTCAACAGCTGGAAGTGTCATTGTTGCCAGAGTCCCGCCGACTCTCCAGCACTCGACGCTAATGCGTCATTGCGTAGGTCACGATATTGATGCCGAGCGGATAGGCTGACTTCTCCGAGAACTCGTGGAAATACCATTCGCTCAACCCCTCCCGCTCCCAGCCATCGCCCAGGTCGGTGTTGTGGCAGACAATGGCCATCATCCGACCTTGGTCGTCAAAAATGCCTTGGTAATGGACCTCTTCCGAGCCGGGCCGCTCCCAAGTAATTCCGTAAGCACGGCCTCGAATCGCCGCGTTGATGGAAGGTATCTGCGGTTTTTCCTTGAGGTCGTAGACGCAGTGAAAGATGTCGTGGTCCAAGGGCAACTCTTGCAGTTTCTTGTTAGGAAAAACTCGCTCAAGTTCGAAGGCGAAATTGTCGTATTCGCGGTCTGCCCAAAAGTCATCAACCATCATGAACCCGCCGTTCAGCAAGTAGCGGCGAAGCGCCTTCACTTCATCGTCGCTCAAGATCATGCTGCCAGGCTCGCAAACATAGATGAATGGGTAGTCGAATAATTCGGCGTCAGTTAGCTCCAAGACAATGGGCTTGGGGTTCACTTTTAGCGAGGTCAGTTGTTGCAGGCGAAAGGAGAAATTCAAGTCGCTGTCGGGTCGATCAGTCGCCCACTTGCCGCGACGCCGGTCGTCGTACTGTGACGTATAGCGGATTCTGACGAACGTGAAGACGTCCTTTGAGAACTCCTTGTTCATTTCCCAGTCTGGCACGCCTCGTCGGTCTTCGATGGTGAAGTCGTCGTTCACCATTTGCCTGCGAGAGCGGCGGTCGGCGTACTGGGCCGCGCAGACCCCGACCAACACGACGCCTGCAAGCGCGATCAGCGAGGCCACAACGCCGCGACGGCGATCGAATGAGTGCTTCATGGGCTTTGTTCCTTGTTCTCCTTAACCTCCTTGGCAGGCAGAGGTTTCGCACCTCGCTGCCCGTCGCCGCCCGATTGCCCCTTGTCCTCGGTTTTTGACTTGGGATCCTTGATCTCGCCCGCGGGAGGACTTAGTGGCTCGGCCGGCTTCTTCTCGCTCGGCTTGGGCTCGGCCGGCTTCTTCTCGCTCGGCTTGGGCTCGGCCGGCTTCTTCGCGGCCGGCTTGGGCACGGCTGGCTTCTTCTCGGCCGGCTTGGGCACGGCTGGATTCTTTGCGCTTGCCGGTTGCTTCTCCTGTTCGGCCTCCACGATGCGGCGGAGCAGGCGGTGGGCGTCAAGATACCGCGGCGCCTCTTCCAAGGCTTGCAAGACTCGTCGCTTGGCGGAGACTCGATCGCCTTGTTTCTCTAGCAAGAGGGCCAACCGATAACTGACGTCCGCGGGATCGATCGGGCCCAGCGCGGCCAGCGACTCAAGCGCGTGAATGGCCTCTTCCTTGTCGTCCGACATCTCGGCGACGCGGGCCCGCTGTTGTTGCAGGTCGGCGCGCAGCGGATTCACCGCGAGCGACTTTCTCACGAACGTCTTAGCCGCGCCCCAATCTTCGTCTTCGACGAGTAGCTGGGTTATCCTCAACAACGCCTCCAGATCATTATTGGAGATTTCGCACCAGTTCTCGAGCGCTTTCAGTTCGGCTGCTCGGTCCTTCAATCCGCGCTCCACTCGAACGAGCAGCTTGGCAGGGCTCATCGCGCTGCGATCGTTGGGAAATCGTTGTTGCAGATCTTGCAGAGTCTGCTTCGCCTCCTCCCACTCCTCGGCTTGAATCAGGCCAAAGGCCAAGGCGATCAGGCCCCAGTAGTTATTGGGATGGGCGGAATTCCAGGCGATCACTTGCTCGGCGCTCGCCAGCCGCTCTTCTGGCTTCGCAAAATCAACTTTTGGCGCCAACGACTCAGCTCGTGATTTGGCGAACTCGGCGAACGCCTTGTCGAACTGTTCGCCGCCGCCAGTGTATCTCGACAGGGACTCGTTGATCGGCATGCCGACATTCAAGTCGTCCAGCACTTGCAACAGCGTCTTGAACCCATGTTGCTTGACGAGGAATTCAACGACGAGCGACGATTGATAATAGGCAAACTGCAAATGGTTGGCTGAGGCCGGGCGGAGAAAAGCGCTGCTCAGTTCGCTGACGGGCGTCAGTTCTCCACCCAAAACCATCTCCCGATACTCGGGCGACATCGTCTGTCCCCATGCCGGGTTACGCTGCCGCTCTTCGTAAACCGAAATGCCTTCACTTAGCCAACGAGGCATGCGGTTGGACGTCTTCTGCAAAGTGACAACGTGGCAGTACTCGTGCCACAAAACGGCCTCCCAGTTCGTCGGATTGGAAGTCTGCGAGGCCGGGCTATTGGCGGTGATAACCTGGCCGAAACAAACGCCGAGAAATCCGACTCCGCCCGGCAATCCGAACGTACGAATGGCAAAATCCGCCTGCCGCGGAAAGATCTCCACGATGACTGGTTCGCGCAAAACGACTTGGTACTTCTTGACGAGCTTTTCTCGAGCTTCAATAAGCAGCGCCAAAACATCTTTGCCGTAGATATCGGCTTCGCGCCGATCCATCCGCACCCACAATCCATCCGCATTGAGCGTCTTGAATTTCTGAATTTCGTCATGCAGAGAAACCAAGTTGTGAGCAACGACGCTGTATCCGTCTTCTTGATTAACTTCGTTGGCCAGCTTCCAGCCTTCCTCCTCTTCCCCCAACCGCAGCAAGTCTTGGCACAACTGAAGTTTCGCAGGCAGAAAGTCCTCTTGCATCGCCAGCGCCGACCTTTGATGGTCCGCACCCTCTTGGAAGCGATACTTCCGCGACAACTTGCGACCAATTCGATGATCGACTTCCGGGTTGTTCGATCGATACTTCAGTGCTCGCGCTCGATGCTGTTCCTGCAATTTCGGTTCGGCCTGCAAGTGTGCGATGACCGCCTTAAGCGCCCAGCCGGCTGATTGATGGGGATTCACCTTATGGGCTTTGGCGATCGTCTTCAAAGCCTCGGCGTAACGCTCGCTGTCGATAAGCCGTTCGGCAACCAGGATGAGGGCGTCGCAGTGGCGCGGGTTCAGCTCAAGCGCCTTCTCGATCGCTTCGCTGGCCGCTTCTCCGTCGCTATCAGCGAGTGCTCTGGCGAGCCCAAAATAGGCGTCGGCTCGAGTCTCGTCTAACTTGACGGCGCGACGGAATTCTTGGGCGGCCAACTGAAAATCGTGTTTGGCCAGCGCGAGCTCGCCGCTGGCGAGATAAGGTTCCGGCGACTTCACGTCATCCTTCTTGGCCTTGTCATAAAACAGCTCCAAGACCTGACGAGGGTCGGCGTTGCGAAAGAGGAAGTAGCGGCCGAGCGCCACGCGGCTCGTCGTGTCGCTGTATCGGCGGGGCCGATCTCGGGCCAGGGCTTCCAGTTCCAACAAACTCTTTTGGGCCAACTCGGCCTCGCCGTGAAGGCGGTAGGTGATGAATGCCACCCAGCGCAGCGGCAGGTCGGTCGTGTAGCGCTTCAGCGCAGCGTCCACCGTCAGCTTTGCTTGATCGTAGAGCCCCAGCGACAACTCGGCTTCAATCTTCAGAACCCGCCAAGCATCACGCCATTCGCCTGCCTCGATGCCCTTCGTCGTCGCTTCCAGGCACTCCTTGTATTCGCCTCGCCAGTACAACTTCTGGGCGTTCAGCAAATCATCGGCATAGTTCGGCCCAGCCAAACCACAAATCACGATGAGGGCGACGCAAATAATTCCGCGAGAACGGAGTTGCCACCGGGATCGCAAGGAAGCGCTAGGGCAAGCGGAACTGGCCATCCATTCACCTTTTGCCAACGGCATAGCGGGACCTGGACAAAAGCCAACTCACGATGGCGTCCATTTTCACCCGACCATTTCAAACAGGGTCAACCCTTCATTGTAGGGTAACTGGCCAGCCGCGGGCAACGGAAACCCATTTCGCTCGAATGGACCCTTGTTTTGCCGCCCCTTGTTTCATCGCCGCGTCATCGCGTCGCCCAAAAAAGCTCGCTCTACGGAAATGATGTAACACCGTGACGTGACGCCGTGAGCTGACGCTGTGACGGCATGGCTCCCTTGACCCATCGGGCGATTCGTACGTACTCTCACCACCTACAACCCAGGCAAAGCCCATGCGCGGGGTTGGAGTTCCCCCAAGCTGGAGAGACGTTTTCCTCCGGGAAAGTCAGGCAATTGCCGAGACCTTCCTACCACTGGACTCGACAAAAAAATCGCGCGGCCGGGACAGCCGCGCGATTTGTGGTGGTTATCGCCTGAGCCTTGCTGAGGTGAGCTCAATCGCAGCGGCCCAGCGGTTGCCAGAGACCAATGATGTTGTCCTCTGAATCTTTGACTTGGGCATAAATCCCCATGTCGCCGACTTGGTGGGGGCCCATCACGTTCGACCCGCCAGCCGCCTCAACATCTTTGACCCGCTGCTCGCGTGAATCCACTTCTACCACAATCACGGGAGAGGTGGCGCCTTGGGGGCCGCGAGGATAGGCTCCGCCGTTCACTCCGCCCGGTTTCTTCGGCTCGAAATGTTCGTCGACCTCCGTCGTGATCAGGAACGTGTAGGGCATCTCGCCGGGAGCCGGCATGAACTGCCAACCAAACACGCTCCCGTAGAACTTCTCCATTCGCTCCTTTTCCGAATAGGGCACTTCAAAGTGGCAAATGCGATCCATGATGGTTCCCCATATTTACAGCTCGTGTACAAAAACGTAAAGCCGCGATTTTCTCAAACTGCTTCGCGCCGCACCAGTTTGGGTTCATGGCGAGGCGCCTCCTCCTGGATTCGCTTCGCAGGCTACTTCACGCGGACGAGCTTGATGATGCGGCCATCAACGTTCCAGTCTTGCACGTAAAGATTGCCGTCCTTGTCCCAGTAGGACCCGTGGGTGCCGCTAAAAACGCCCTCGATCCACTTTTCTTGAGGCACGCCAAAGTTCACTCGAGTGGCGGGGTTCGAATTGTGACCGAGAACCGAAATGATCGTATTGCTCTTGTCCAAGATGACCACTCGCCCGTGCAAGTCAGGAACGGAGACGAAGTCGCCTTGAACCGAAACAGAGGTTGGCATTCCTAATCCAGTAACGACCTCTTCGATAAAGTTCCCTTCGAGGTCATAGTGAAGCAGCCGACCTTTGGGCTTGTGATTGCGATCGCAGATCAACAGTCGCGGCGGGTCGTAGCGTGTGTCGAGCGTCATCCCGTGGGCCGTGTTGAATTGCTTCAGACTGTTCCCCTTGACGCCAAAATGCGACAAGTATTTTCCAGTCTTGTCGAATATGAAAATGTGGTTGCTCGCATAGCCGTCGGAGAGAAAGATGTCGCCATTGAGCCCGACGGTGATCGCGGTTGGACTGAACTTCTTCAGCTTGAGCTCAGACTCCTGCGGGAACGCCAGCTTCAACACAATCTCGCCGCTTCGAATGTCGAACTTGATTCCCTCCGCATCGACGTTGCGGGCGCCGTAGATGTACTCGACGCCTTCTTCTTCGCGAATCTCCATATCGTGGAGGTTGGAATATTTGTCACCCAGGTAGTTATGGATAACTTTTCCATCGGGTGAGAATACGACGACGCCTTTCCTGGCGCTCGTATAGACATTACCCGCTTTGTCGATCACCACGGCGCCATGGGTCGGGCCCAAAGCCGAATTTCCATCGGGCCTGAGGCCCCAACCGGGCACCGTGTCGAACGTCATCTCGCCGCATCCCATCCTCACCGGCGCAACTTTCTCTTCGGCAACCGCCGTCATGGCCGCTGATAGTGCGACCAAAGCAGCAACATAGAGCGAGCACTTCTTCATGATGTAATTCCCAGGTGATTCCAATGGTTCAGTGAACAATTCAGACTATCCCAACAAGCTGGCTATGCACATCATTTGCCAACCCGGATAGTATCCGGCTTCCCGATCGGCATTTCAACACCGCCAGACAAAAACGTGGCCGCCTTCACCGCCAACGCACGGACTATTTTGCGTGAATCGATAGACGTCGATGCGATTTTGCTTCAACTCGCCGCAAGTAGCCCCGCCTTGGACGCACGACTGGGCGTCGGTCCCAGGTATAACAGAGTTGGCCCTTCATTTCGGAACCTCACCGGTTCGCCCTCAGCTCTCGGATGTCCGCATGCTCCACTCGCCGTTCCTACGATTAGCTCTTATCTTGGCATGTTGCTTTTTCTCCACTGAAGACGGCTTGGCGGCTGAAACCGTCGAGGTTGCCTGGGGGGAATTGCGCGACGTGGAGAATGAACGCCTATCGATTGCCGCTGCGAAGTGGAAGGTCGTTTGTTTTCTCGGCGTCGAGTGCCCGCTTGCCCGACTTTATGGCCCGCGATTGCAGAGGCTCTCGCGTGAGTTTGCTGATCAGGGCGTTCGATTCGTGGGGATCAACAGCAACCTGCAGGACTCGCCAGCGGACATCAAACAATACTCGCGCCAACACCAGATCAGCTTTCCGATTGTCAAAGACGCTCGGCAATCGCTGGCGAAGCAGTTTGGCGCAAAGCGGACGCCAGAGGTGTTCGTCGTCGATTCGTCCAATCACGTGCGATATCGAGGGCGCATCGATGATCAGTATGAGCCGGGACTTTCTCGATCGGCGCCGACGCGGCACGATCTTCGCGCTGCGATCGCGTCCGTACTCGCCGGCAAGAAGGCGCCCGTCGCCTTGACTGAAGCGGTGGGATGTTTGATCACTTTCCGCAAATCGGCGGACCATGCTATTGCCCCAACCTCCGCCGTCACTTTCGCAGGCGACATTGCGCCCTTGCTCAACAGGCACTGTGTGGAATGTCACCGCGAGGGCGAGATTGGTCCGTTCGCGTTGATCGACTACGACGAGGTAATTGGTTGGGGCCAGATGATGCTTGAAGTGATTGAGCAGAATCGCATGCCGCCCTGGCATGCGGATCCCAAACACGGCGAATTTGTCGGCGCCCGTCGAGTGCCTCAGAGCGACCGCGAGACACTGGCCGCGTGGGTCGAGCAGGGGATGCCCCTTGGTAATAAGCAAGACTTGCCGCCGAAGCCGAAGCGGGCGGGGGGCTGGCACTTGCCTAGTCCACCCGATGTTGTGCTCAACATGCGCGAGCGACCGTTCGTTGTTCCGCCCGAAGGAACCGTGGAATACCAGTACTTCGTCGTCGATCCCAATTGGGAGGCAGACCGTTGGGTTCGAGCGGCTCAGGTCCTGCCAGGAAATACGTCGGTCGTGCACCATTCCATCGTCTTCGTCCGCCCCCCGGACGGCTCGTCTCTTGACGGAGTCGGTTGGATGGGTGGCTACGTCCCAGGGCAGCGAGCTGCTGCACTGCCGCCGGGCCATGCTCGCTTGATCCCCGCTCGATCAAAGCTCGTCTTTCAAATGCACTACACTCCAAACGGTCGCCAGACCGACGATGTCACGCGAGTGGGCGTCTGGTTTAGCAAGCCGGATCAAGTGACGCATAAAGTAACGACGCGCATCGCAATCAACCATGATTTTGAGATACCGCCGGGCGCGAAGGACTATGCGGTCGACCTAGACTTAGACGGATTTGCGAGTGATGCGCGATTGCTGGGCGTGATGCCCCACATGCACTTGCGGGGCAAGTCCTTTCGCTTGGACGCGCACAGGCTCGAGTCCGACGAGACGCTCCTGTCGGTGCCGGAGTACGATTTCAACTGGCAGCATTTCTATCAACTGCAGACGCCGCTCGCCCTCAAAGATGTCGACGTCCTGCGAATGCAAGCTCGCTTTGACAACTCAGCTGACAACGTGGCCAATCCGGACCCCGAGTCGTTTGTTTCGTGGGGCGATCAAACGTGGCAGGAGATGGCCGTCGCCTTTCTGGATATCGGCCATCCGCGAGGGAAGCCGCGAGTCGTTCAGCGGCGAACTCAGACCCTCAGACCAGAGCAACTGGCGGAGCGACAAAGGCGGATCGAGCAAGAGACGGAGAAGTTTCTCGCGAGCCTAGATCGTAACGGCGACGGAGTTGTCGAGCGGGACGAGACGCCGGAAGCATTTCGCCGATTTGGATTCTATAGAATGGACCACAATCGGAATGGTCGTCTGGAGCGAAGCGAGATCGAAGCGGAATCAACACGCCGGCTGGGACCTTGAATGATCAGGCGACCTACTCGAAATAGACAGACATGACGGAACACAACGAACCGATACGCGGGCTCGGCCGGCGCGCTTTCTATTGGTGGGCCGACCATCCGGCTGTGCACATTCTGGTGCTCCTGTTGGTCTCCGCATTGGCGATCGTCGGCCACGTGAACCCGAAGCTCGTTCGCGATTTGTTCCGCGATCAGCAAGGTAAGCCGGCCCAGCGAACTTCGCTGACTCAATTAGCCACGTCGGGCTCGACGCGCCGCGATCAACCGCCGGCCGTCCGCCCTTTTCAAGTGGCTGGCGGCGAGTGTGTGGTCGTTGCCACAAGCGAAGATTTCTTCACCCGGGAAAACCTACTTGCCATTCGCTCCGTCGTTGAGGATCTCGAATCCTTGCCCCAGGTTTCGGATGTCCTTTGGGTGGACAGCATCCCGAGCCTCAACCTTTTTAGCTTCCCCGAGGCGCTATTGCCGGCGTCCGATGCCTCTCCGCGTCAGCTGGAGCTTGGCCGTCCACGCACGATGGACAGTCCTTTTGCCGTGGGCCAGCTGATCTCGGCGGACGGCAAGACGCTCGTGCTTCACTTGCGGATCGATTGGTTCTACGCGACGACAGATACGGCTTGTACGACCGAGTTGCGCGAAGCGGCGGAAGCAGCTGCGGCTCGGGTGCCCGGAGCCGATTTGGAATTCAAAGTCACAGGCCACGCTCCGCTCTATCTAATGATCGCCGACAACCACCTGCAGGACTCGTGGCGTTATCAGGCGATCGGATACAGCATCATGTTGATCACGGCTCTGGTTCTGTTTCGCGGGCTCTCTGCAGTTATTATTGTGGCAGTCGCGCCGGCGATGGGCGTGTTCTGGACGATGGGTATGTTGCGGTTCTTCGACCTCCAGGACAATCCGTTTAACGACATCATCGTGCCCGTGTTGATCAGTCTCGTCGGCTTGACGGACGCCGTGCACTTGATGGTGGAAATTCGCAATCAGCGGGCCATTGGAAAGTCGACAACCGAGGCGACTCGTGGGGGCGTCGCGCGGGTCGGATCAGCGTGCGCGTTGACAAGCCTGACTACGGCGATTGGGTTCGGCAGCCTGGCTTGGGCCCATCACGAAGTCGTCCGCGATTTCGGCCTGTGTTGCGTACTCGGAGTCGGGCTGACATTCATCAGCGTGTTGACCGTCGTTCCCCTGGGTTGCCGCTCACCGCTGGGCTGGCGTTTGCACGTCGGACTCGGCAAGAGCATCGTGGATGGACAGTTCCGGAGAATCGGCCCGCTGGTCGCCTGGGTTCTCAGGCATGATCGCAAGGTTGCCTGGTTTGCGATCGCCATCACACTCGCGCTCGCAGGAGCCTGCACTCAGTTGGAACCGGATGAGAAACGATACAGCGGGCTGAGCGAGTCGGGTGAGGCGGCCCAAGGTCTTCGGCATCTCGACGAGTCGCTTGGCGGGCTCGAATTTGGCTACGTGGCGATCACCGGAGACGAAAACGTCAGTGATGGGAACCTGTTGAAAGTCTTGCTCGAAGTCGAACAGGCTCTGGAGAAGGAACCCTTGATTGGGCGATCGCTAGGATTGCATGATCTGCTGAAAGTCCTGCCGGGCGAGGGAGAAGCCGAGGAGCGAATGACGTTGCTCGAGCTGCTTCCGGCTTCGCTAAAACGCTCGTTCTACATTCCCGAGTATCGCCAGACCACGTTGCAGTTTCGCGTGAAGGATATTGGCATCGCTCAGTACGGACCCGTCTTTGAGCGCATCGAGTCGGAGCTGCTTGAGATATCCGGCCGCCACCCCGACTTCACACTGCGGCTGCACGGTGATGCAGTCTGGCGTTGGCGCAATGTTTACCAGATCGTTACTGACCTGGCCACGAGTTTGGGCACGGCGAGTGTTCTCATATGGCTGATTCTGACCATCGTCTATCGGTCCATTCGAATTGGACTGATTTCCATCGTTCCCAACTTGTTTCCCTTGGTTGCCACGGGCGCCATTTTGTATATTACGGGGCAGCATCTTGAGATCGTCACGGTTTGCGTGTTTACGATCTGCATCGGCATCGCGGTTGACGACACGATTCACTTTCTCACGCGATACGCCGAGGAAGATGCGCTTGCCGAGAATCATCAGCAGGCAATTGAGAGTGCCTTTGCCGGCGTTGGAAGCGCTTTGTTGATGACGACGATTGTGTTGGTGACCGGGATGATGACCGCCGTCTTTGGCGATGCGCGCGATGCTCGGTTGTTTGGAATCATGGGCGCCATCACACTCGCCTCCGCTCTGTTCGCTGATATCTTCCTGCTCCCAGCGCTGCTCAGTCGATTCGCCAAGTCGGCCCCACCAACGCTAGAATCCCCAACGAGTAATTCCGCGAAAGACCTTCCAACATGAGACTATCGATTCGCGGCTTGTTCGGGCTGACCTTCTTGGTTGCCCTAGGGTTGCTAGTTTGGAAAACCGGATTGGAGACGCGTCGAGACGAGTTGCGGATGCAGGTGCTCAAGGAAGAGATCGAACTGTCTCAGCAGGGGTTGCGATTGGACTCGCCGGCCCTCCACCAGGCTATCTTGAGGGCTGAGGATGAATTCGACTCGATGGCGGCATTGCGAGAGCGTTCAGAATCGCACTTTGAATCGCTGCGGGAAAAGTACAGCACGATGGAGGCTCGAGGAGCGAACGTACTTTCTCTTCGCGGCGTTCCCTCGCTCAAGACGGGTGCCGGACCGGCGCCGATCGTGTTTCGGCTTCTTGTTCCGACGGAGCGACCTGTCTGGTTGAAATTCGGCGTGCACACGATTCAGCCGTCGCAGTTCTCAAGATCTGTTTTCCCAGAAGAAGACCTGGTCAGTCAATCGCCCTTTGAAGCATCCGGTCCGTTCGAGGTGCGATTGGCATCGGGCGACCACAAGCTCACAATCACCATAGGGACGGCGACTAATGGAGCATTGCCGGTGACCCTCAAACTGGACGACGGGATTCTCTTGCAAACCGACTATGTCTCGGCTACGGTTTCCGGCACAAGTTCCAGCCACGTTTCAGGCATGTCGCAGATTGACGTCCGTCCAAAGCGAGCTTTGCCCTGGCTGATTACTGCACATCTAGACGACGACAATCCACCGGCGCCGAAGTACGGGTTTTCGATCGCGTTGAGCGAGCAGTCCAGTGAATTCGCCGTCTTTCCCGGTGAGAGCAAGAAGGACTGAATGATGCTTGGAAGGAATGAGGAACGATGGGTCGCAAACTAACAACCAACGGCCGGACGGAATGAGCAGCACGAATCGAAATCAGAGATTCTGGAGCAATCTCGGTCTAACATTGTTTTTCTGCGCAGCCGCATTCTTGTTGGCTTTCTTCGTCTGGTTTGTCCTAATTCGTCGTTCCGCTGCTCCCAGGATCGCCAAGCTGCAGTCGACTCGCGACGAACTGCAATCGGTTGTAGATCGCCTGAACGACGGGGAGAGGCAGCTGGGCGTCGACAAGCAAGTCGTCATCGATCTGCTTCACCATTGCCGTTCGGTTGAGGACATTCCGGACTTTCAAGGCGGGCAAGTGATTGCCCGCCACAACGGCCCAGGAAGATTGCGGATCTATGTTCCCGCCGGCTCTCACACTCTGGAAATTGCTTGCACATGGAAGCCATCGAAGACACGCAAACAAACGCAGAACGGTATCGAGACTGAGGAGGCAAAAGTGGCCGGCTTGGTCGGCGAAAAGACGTGGAGCATGCCTCTATTGCCTTCTGCCGGCTATTGGTTCGAAGTTGAGACCGAACGCAAGGGCGGGCCGATTCGGTGGGAGGTGACCAGCAATCGTCCCGATTTCGAAACACAATCGGCGGTCGTTCCTTTCGACGGTTTCTCCCACACCGGCGCCACTTGGTCGGGGTCTGGCGTGGTCCAGCCGCCAACTCGAGTTTCTCGGCTGGGCAGAGGGGGCGGGCCATTCACAGCGCCAGCGAAAAAGGGCGTCCAACTCATGGACTCAGCGCTTCTCGGCTCGCGGGAGGACGTTCATCATGAGGTCCGCTTCGACCTGCGGTTGATCAGCGACGGGCCGCCAACGGTTTCGGCCAGGGAGGCTCAACGGCTGATTTCCTTGAAAAGAGGAGGTCTGCTGGAGTCATACAATGGCGATGGAAACTACAAGATTCGCCTGCCCTCCGCGCCGCAGACGGATACTGATTAGGCGTCGTCGAAGAAGCGTCGTCGAAAAAGCGTCGTCGAAAAGGCGGCGATGCCAGGCGGCCCGTATTGCCTGCCGCTTCAAAACAGTTACCCAATCCACTCGGTTCTTACGCTAGACTAGCGTCGACAAGCTGGCCTCGCCGTCATTGAGGCCTCACTTAGCGCGCGTCGCAGAATGCCAAATCAAGAGGGAGAATGAACAATGGCCATCGGTTCGTCTTATCGCAGGCTGCTGATCACGGCTGGCCTCAACGCAGTCGCCCTGACTCTATTCAATGGGCCGCAAGCCTCGCGGGCGGGCGAAGCATTTGAATTGCAGACGCGCGCGCGGACGGAAACGAAAGCTGGGAGCGGTCGCTTTCACCCCCAAGTCAGCTCGCAAACATGGAAGGGCGAGGAGACGGCGTTTATTGTCTGCGACATGTGGAATCTTCACCATTGCTTGAACGCGACCAAACGTGGCGGGGAGATGGCGCCGCGGATGAATCGAGTGTTGATCGAAGCGCGACGGCGCGGTGCGACCGTCATTCATGCGCCCAGCAGTTGCGTCAATTTCTACAAGGATCACCCGGCTCGAAAACGAGCGCAGGCAACGCCTCGAACCAAGACGCCTGCTGGGATCGGCGCATGGTGCCACAAGATTCCCGCCGAAGAGCAGGGAGCTTATCCGATCGACCAGTCGGACGGAGGAGAAGACGACGATCCCAAGGAGCATCGCAAATGGGCCGCGGAACTTAAAGCCAAAGGACTCAACCCCGGCTCGCCCTGGACAAGGCAGACTGACTTGCTCACGATCGAAGATAACGACTTCATCAGCGACAACGGCGAGGAGATCTGGAGCATCCTCGAAAGTCAGGGCGTGAAGAATGTCGTGCTTCTCGGAGTCCACACCAACATGTGTGTGCTCGGTCGACCGTTTGGCCTGCGGCAGATGGCCAAGAACGGTAAGAACGTTGTCTTGATGCGCGACATGACGGACACCATGTACAACCCGGCAAGCCGTCCGTTCGTCAGTCACTTCAGTGGAACGGATTTGATCGTTGAGCATATCGAGAAGTGGGTGTGCCCCACGATCACCAGCGACCAATTGATTGGCGGAAGCCCGTTCCAGTTCAAGAACGATCATCGCAAGCGACTTGTCATGTTGGTTGGCGAGCGCGAATACAAGACGAATGAATCGTTGTCGACCTTCGCAAAAAAGCACCTCGGCCACGACTATTCGGTCGAGTTTGTTCACGCCAGCGAGTCGGACCGGAACGACTTTCCCGGAGCGGCCGAGGCGATGGCGGAAGCCGACGTGTTGCTCGTTAGCGTGCGCCGCCGAGCTCTACCAGCCGACCAAATGAAGGCGCTCCGCAAATTCGTCAAGAGCGGCAAGCCGATCGTCGGCATTCGGACGGCGAACCACGCGTTTTCCTTGCGAGGCAAGAAGGCTCCGGCCGGTTTGAAACTTTGGGAGAACTTCGACGCGGAGATCATCGGCGGCAACTACACCAACCACCATGGCGACGGCCCAGACGTCATTGTGAGTGTCGCCAAGGAATCGGCGAAACACCCTGTCCTAGACGACCTCAAGGTCGGCGAACTTGTCGGTCGCGGTTCGCTGTACGTCGTCAGTCCACTTCAGAAAACGGCCCAAGCGTTGTTGATCGGCACGCGCGACGGAAAGCCACCCGAACCAATCGCCTGGACCCACGAAACCTCTTCTGGCGGACGAGTCTTCTATACGTCGCTCGGCCACGTGGACGACTTCCAACAACCGGCCATGCAGCATCTGCTCAAGAACGCCCTCGCTTGGGCCTGCGAGCAAACGCCTTCAAAATGACCAGGGCGCCAAACGCCGGCCTCGTCTCTCAGGGAGTTGCTCAAGATTCGGGCGTTCCCATGAGAAACGGCTCGCGTTTCGCTCGTCGTTTGCAGGGCCAGCAGCCGGGAAAAGGCCATTGGGTTCTCTGATCTAGTCATTGAGGAAATCGGCGACCGTCCGCGCGAAGCCTTGCGGACAATCGTTGAAGATGAAATGCCCAGCGCGGCGAGCTGTACGCCCGTCCGCGACATCGTCTTGGGGGTCGAGACCCAAGAGCTCGAAACGGGCGTTAGGAAAACAGCTCTCGTACATTCGGCTGCCGTGCAGCGCGAAAGTGTCGTCCTTACCGTGCAATATCAGTACTGGCGCCGTTACCTGCTTGAGCGGCGGGCGGTAGTCGTGGGATTGGCCCATGCTGAAGTACATGGCGTACACCATCCAGCCGCCGTTGACCGGGTCGTCTGCTGAAGTTTCGATCGTCTCGCCCATCGCAGTGAGGAAATACTGACCGCCTCGTTTGTTGAGAGCTGTCAGGTCCGCTTCCGACTTCGAGAAGATGTTGCCGAAGTCAAAATACTCGGAGCGAAAGACATCGTATTCGGCGTGTTGATCTGGCGGAAGATTCTCTCGCGTTCGTTCAAAGAAGTCACCCTTGGCATCGGGCAGCACGAGTACTCCCGCTGGTGCGACGAGAACCAGTTTTTCGACACGATCTGGAAACTCAGCGGCGTACAGTGAGGCCAAGAATCCGCCAAACGAATGGCCGATGACGATCATCTTCTCTTGGCCGAGAATCTGACGGATGCGCTCGATGTCCGCCAGTTGCGCGCCGATGCCCAGCGTCTGTTCGAGCTGAGTCATATTGCCGTAGTAGTTGGGCGACTCGAACGCGTCAAAGGGTCGAGTCGACTGGCCGCAGCCGCGCTGGTGGTAGTAGTGAAACTGAAACCGCTCCCCAAGGGAATCGAGACCCGCCCAAGGTCTTGTATAGGGAACTCCCGGCCCGCCGTGGAGGACCAGAACCGGGCGGCCTTTGCCATGCGACTCAAAGTGCAAGCGAATATCCGGCGCCACTTGCCACCCAAGGCCGCCGCTCTGTTCGGGCGGCGTGAGCGGATGTCTCAGGTTCTTCTCGGCACTCACCGAGCCAACTCGGTACATCGGCTGACCCATCGACCAAACCAGCGCGACGACAGCGACCCCAGCAAACGCGATTGAAAGGCCGCAACCGACGGCCAGCCGCTTAACATTCTTTCCGGAGATCAAACACCGACTCCTCTGAATGGGCCTCAACAGGGGTGCAATTCAAACCAAGAGATGCGCTCAGGCGAAGTTAAGGAGTGAATTCGTGAAGCTCGGTAAAGTCTCAAGTGGAAACTACATTATCAAAAAACAATCTTACGCGATTGGCGAACGATTTGAAGCAGCTATCGCGTCACGCCTAGCGCCAACCCGCCCTGAAAGGGCGGTTTTCCTGTCGATCCGAGTCGATGCAAAAGACGTCAGAGCAACGTCAGAGCAGATTCTTACTGGGCAGTGGGCTTTGACCAGGAAAACAGGCAGCAAAGTCGTTTGAGGCGAGGAGAATCCAGCTGTGACTGTAACAATCTTTGGTCCTTTCCGCTTGGGTGAGTATTCCAACCTCACACATCGCTATTAGCACGAAAGAACAGGCAATCAGATCCATGTTGCTCAAGAACTTCTTCAAAGGTCTGTTGTTCTCCGCCGCCATGATAATGAGCGGGGAAGTCGTTTCTGCGGCAAGCGGAAATATCGATCGCGAAGATCGGATTGTCTACATCACCGGCGATGACTGGCGAGACCAATGTTACGTGACAGTCGATGGCGATGAAATCGAAATCGAACTGACTGTTTACGATGCCGGTGGCGACGTAGACGACACGGACGACAGAGACTATGACTTGGAAGACATTGACCTAATCGTGTTCCACGGTTTCAGCGGTGACGACGACTTCTGGAATAACACGCCCATTCCGAGTGTTGCCTACGGGGGAGCTGGGGATGACGTACTGCTGGGCGGATCGGCCGACGACGACCTGTATGGAGGGGCGGGTGGAGATTACCTGGCGGGGGGAAGCGGCAACGACGATCTGTTTGGAGGTCGTGATGCGGACTACCTGTACGGAGGCCCGCAGCAGGATTACCTGAAGGCTGGGACCGGTGAGGATGAATGGGTGATCGCGGGGCAGTCAGGAGCGGATATCTTCGCCGTTCCCAAACTGCGCGACTGGCGTACCAACCAGTACATTCGACTTGATCGCAGCGTCTATTACGAAGACTTCGACGCCCAAGTCGACACGCAGGAGTTTTTCCGAGTCACAGTGTTCGGCACCTTCTCTACGATCTGGAAGTGACGATTGATTAAAAGAGTGTATGCTGATGGGGATGCACTAAGCCAAGTCAAGCCAAAGTCAAAACGAAATAGGTTAAAACCGAATCAGCTCAATGCCAAGCGAGTTCAAGCAAGCTCGATGACCAAGGGCTGACAAGCAACAGCCAGTATTGGGCTGGCCAAAACTGAGTCTTCCCCTCGTTTGTCTTGCAGTCGGAATTTGTCTGTACGCGGGGGCGCAGCCTGCAGTCGCGGACGAATTTCGCGTGACCCCTGCGCTGGTTCAGCTGAACGACAATTTCGACCTCACACAACTGACGGTGACAAAGGCGGAAGGCGACAAGAAACTCACCGACCGCAGTGACGACTTGACAACAACCGCGCGCTACGAATCCTCACATCCGGCCATTGTCACTGTTTCGGAAACCGGAAGACTCCGACCTGCCGGTAACGGTCAGGCGGAAATCACCGTTACCGTCAATGACTCCTCACAAATCGTCCCGGTTACGGTGGAGGGTTTTCAGAGCCAACCGGAGGTCGGTTTCGTCAAATTGGTCATGCCGATGTTGACCAAGGCCGGCTGCAATCTGGGTGCGTGTCACGGACTTCAAAACGGCAAGGGCGGATTCAAACTCTCTATCTTTGAATCTTCGCCACGGGAAGACTACAACGCCATCGTACGAGCGCACGCACAGCGGCGGGTCAACCTGCTCGTTCCGCCCGAGAGTTTGCTTCTGCAAAAACCGTTACTGCAGATTGGCCACGGCGGCGGCAGACGATTCGAGCGCGGGTCGGTCTCGCATCAAGTGTTCCTCGCCTGGATCCGCAATGGCGCGCCTGGGCCCCGGAACGAAAAAGCCGTGCTCTCGAAGTTGGTTGTTACACCGAATCGACGGGTGCTGACCCATCTCGACACGCATCCCCGCCAGCAATTGCGAGTGGATGCGGTCTACGAGGACGGTGCTGTCCGCGACGTGACCGATTGGGCAAAGTTCGATTCGGTGGACACAGCCGTTGTGGGAGTCTCGAAGGCGGGGCTGGTCACCGCCAATCCCGACGGACGAGGTCAATCGGCCGTGATGGTGCGATTCGGGGGCCAAGTCGCGGTCTCGATGTTTGTCGTGCCGTACTCGAACTCGGCCCCGTTGCGAAACTGGAAGAACAACAACTTCATCGACATACTGGCTGCCGACAAGTTTGCTGAATTGGGGATCGAGCCATCGCCGTTATGCGATGACGCAACGTTTCTTCGCCGGGCCTATCTCGACTCGATCGGCGTGCTACCCTCGGTCGCCGAGACGCTGGCCTATCTCAATTCAAAGCAACCCGACAAACGGGAACAGTTGATCGACAACCCGGCATTCGCGACTTCCGCATCGTGGGGCCTTGGGGGGCGATACCGATTGGCCGAGTGCTTGTTGTTCGTGATCCGCTGATCTTTGAGGCCGAAGACCCGAAGAAAAAGATTTTCAACAATACGCTTCAAACGGCTGAGCATATTTCTTTGCCAGCGACAGTCTGCGGCCAGATATCGGGGGTCAGAAGAAATAAACGGGATACAGGCACCGATACCGACTGGTATCGATTCAAGGTCGAGGCGGGACAGAATCTCACCTTCAACGTCGTCTCGATGCGACTTTCCAGAATGCTGGCGGCTCAGTACCAAGTAGCTGATCCGATTATTTTCCTGCACGATCAGTATGGATCAACCCTCGCCACTTCGGACAACAGCTTCGCCGCCGATCCCTGCCTGAGTTTCCGCTTTCAACAAGCTGGCGAGTACTATCTACAAATCCGCGATGTCCGTTTCGGGTCGAGCTCGACTTACAAGTATTGTGTGGAGATCAATGATCGGCCTTTGATTACGACCGTCTTCCCACTAGCGATCGCGGCAGGAAGAGAGACCACGGTTCGCATGGCGGGTTTCAACTTGCCCAAGCAACCTTTCTCGACCGTCAACACATCACAGGACGCCAAGTTAGGGCTTGCCTGGTTGCAACTGCCTCTTGGCGCCGACTTGACCAACCCCCTACGTGTGGTTGTCAGTGCCGT
>CAZWOU010000015.1:27280-41191 GCA_964635375.1 uncultured Pirellulaceae bacterium
CTCGGACAACAACTCACCGCAGACCGGTCAAGCCATTACAACGCCCGCCGGCATCAACGGACGCATTGAAACCAACGCCGACGTCGATTACTTTACGTTTGAGGCCAAGCACGGCGAGCATTACTCGTTCGAAGTGCTCGCACGCCGCTGCGGCTCTCAACTCGATTCCCATCTCCGCATCCTCGACAAGTCAGGCAAGCAGCAGGCGCTCAACGATGACCTGGAGTTCGGCGAACATAAATTCTCCGATTCGCAAATCGAAAACTGGAGCCCGCGCGTCGATGGGACGTACACGATTGAAATTCGCGATCTGCAATTGCGCGGAGGGCCGGAGTTTACCTACTTCCTCAAAGTCACCCTCAGCCAGCCGTACTTCGATCTGTACAGCGACAACGATCTCGTCCCCCTTTCGCCCGGAATGAGCAATGTCGTTCTGGTGCGAGTCGCAAGGAAGAACGGGTTTGACGGCGAGGTGCAATTGCAAGCGACCGGATTGCCGGAAGGCGTGACCGCTGTCGGCGGCAGCGCGGCACTGGCTATGATCGAGTTGTAAGCGTCACCGTCGACATCGGAGCGTTCGAGTACGGCGCCACGCCGGCTGTCAATACGCCGCCAGAGATCGTCGCCCAGAGTTTCAATGCGGATGAAGAACAAACGGCCGTTGGCACCGTGGTCGCCACCGACGACGATCTGCCTGGCGACACGCAGACCTTCACGATCACCGGTGGCGGTCCGGACGACGCCAAGTTTTCGATCACGCCGGCCGGCGTGTTGAGCTTCATCGGCGCACCTGATTTCGAGAACCCGAATGACCTCGGCGGCACGGCCAACGATAACGTCTACCTGGTTGAAGTTCAGGTGGAAGACAGCGCTGGCGAAACGGACACAGCCACCATGACGGTGACGGTCGACCACGTTAACGACAACGCCCCGGTCTTCACATCGGCCGCGGCGGCAGCCGTTGCGGAGGGCGACACGGCCGTGCAGACGGTGTCGGCAACCGATGCTGACCTGCCCGCTCAGACTGTCACGTACTCGATCACGGGCAATGGCGACGACGACGCCAAGTTTCAAATCACCGGCGGCAACCAACTGAGCTTCATTGCCGCCCCGGACTTTGAGAACCCAACGGACGATAACACCGATGGCGCCTACGAAGTTGAGCTCGAAGCCAACGACGGCAACGGCCTGACGACTCTGCAAACCGTCTTGGTCACGGTAACCAACGTCGATCCCACGACGCCTGTCGATGTCGACGCGGCAGCCAACACGGTCGGCGAAGGAGCAGCCACGGGTACGGCCGTCGGCGTGACCGCCTCCGCGTCGGATCCACTCAGCTCCGCCGTCACTTACAGCCTCACCGACGATGCGGGCGGACGATTCGACATTCACGCCAGCACGGGCGCGGTCACGGTCGACAACGGCGCGTTGCTGGATGGACCGGCGACCCACACGATCACCGTGCAAGCCAGCGACGGCGGGGGCGGGACGGCGACAGCCGATTTTGACATCACGGTCAGCAACGTGGCGCCGACGATCACGGATCTCGATTCCAATCACGACGCGCCCTGCAGCAGTTCGGCTGATGGCGTCGTCAGCATCGACGGCGATTACAGCGATCCCGCTGGATCTCTCGATGTACACACCGTCCTGGTGGATTGGGGCAATGGCAGTGCAGTTGAAACGCTTCCGGCGGCGGCGGTCGATCAGGCGAACGACACCTTCGCGGCCAGCCATACCTATGCCGACGGCGGCGTCTACACCATTACCGTCACCGTGCTGGACGAAGACGGCGGCGTGTCGGCAGACGCAGACACGTCTGGAGTGGTCCAGGGCGTTGGCGTTGTGGACGGAACCCTCTACATCATCGGCAGCGAAGGCCGAGACCATGCGAAGCTGAAGTTCAACCCGAAGAAAGACGAACTGAAGGTCGACCTCAAGTTGAACAAGGGCGGTTCGGACGGCGGTAGCGACGGCGGCTCGGACGGTGGCAGCGATGGCGGCTCAGATGGTGGGGGCGACCACATCAAGAAGAAGTTCGAACTCTCCTCTATTGATCAAGTCGTGGCCTATCTGTGCGGCGGCAACGACCACTACGACGGCGGTGGACTTCACGGCTCGGATGGAGGCAGCGATGGCGGCGGCGACGCAGCGATTTCGCAATACGTCTTCGGCGGCGCCGGCAATGACCACATCAAAGGCGGTCGTGGCGCCGACGTGCTGAGCGGTGGAGCCGGCAACGACAAGATTTATGGTGGCGCGGGCAACGACATCATGATTGGCGGCGACGGCAAGGACAAGATGAAAGGCGGGCGCGGCGATGACCTGATGATTGGCGGCATCGCCGCCAACGAGAACAATCTGGCCTCGCTCCAAGCCGCTTTGGCGGATTGGACTTCGGACGATCTTGCGGGCGCCCTGCTCGAAATTGGCACGATCACCGACGACGGCGACAAAGATGATCTGAAAGGCGAGAAGGGCAAAGATCATCTCATCGGCGGCGCTGGCGACAAGCTGAAGAAGTAGTCAAGACAAGGCAACGTTGCCGGCTCGCATTTGCGAGTCGCGCGTCTTGGACCTCGTGCCGGAACTGCCCTCCGGTGCGAGGTTTTCTTTTGTTTGCAACAACGCCGCAATCCAGCGGGGCTTGCGCGAGCGACTGTGTTCGTCAGCAAGAAGACAATGTCCTGGTCCAAACGGCGTCGCCGAACAAATCGCAAAGTTCGATCTAGCGAGACTTTGCTGGTCGCAGTTTCGCCAGAGTCGGCGCTGTTTGCGGCAACGACTGGGCGACTAGCTTGGCGATTTCGATCGCGCCTTTGCGGGAGAAATGAGTTCGATCCGATTTGGATGGACTCAGGTCGGCGCTGCCCTTGTCGCCAAGTTTGCCGAACAAGTCGAAGCTGGCGGCGTGGAGATCGATCACCGGCGTCTTGGACTCCTTGCCGACTGCGATCATGGCGTCGGCGTAGGGCCCGAGTGTGCTGTAGGGCTTGCCGTTGCGAAACGTCCGTCGGGCGACGGGAGTGACCAGAATCGGGGTGGCGCCCACTGCGCGCGATTCGCCAATGTAGAGCCGAAGGTTGTCCTTGAATTCCCCATCCGCCTCGGTTGCTCGATCCCCTTTGCCAGGCTGATCGTTGTGGCCAAACTGGATGAAGACGTAATCTGGTTTCGCCTGCAGCACGACTTTCCACCGACCCTCGCGAAGAAAACTCTTCGAACTGCGTCCCGATCTCGCGTGGTTAAGCACCTCCACGCCACTTGCGAACTGTTCGCCAAACACTTGGCCCCAACCTGTGAGGTCTGGGCGATCGGCAGGCGGCTTGGCGTAGGACGCCATGGTCGAATCGCCAATCAACACGATCCGCAGCGGTGTCTGTTGGGGAGCAGATTGTGCGAACACCCTCGACGAGGCAGCAAACGAAAGCAGCATCGCGGTCAACAGTGCGGGCCAGCGAATCTGGAGCTTGTCGTTCATTCTCACGTTCATGCCTCTGGTGACTTCGCCCAAATCCTAGAAACCGATAGCCCGAAGAAGACACTCTACTCGGGGAAGCTCACAGAAATCAATTGCTGCAAACCGGCATTTTTTCAAATACCCAGGTCATCCAGGTCGCTGGCGGGCAGCAGGTTGAACTGGTCGTCTCGCGGCTTGGCCTTCGGCGTGACGTTCTGAACGCTTGGCGCCGCTTGGCTCCGGGGTGAGTTGAGACCAGCGATTCCCGGGTTGGGTTTCCGCGATTCGACTCGCGTGATCATCCGCGATTGAGTCTCATGCAAGGCTCCCGCTTCAACGCGGAAGAAATGGACTCGCCAATCGCCCGATTTCTCAGCTGAGAACAGCGAGGCGTACCCGGTTGTTGGCGGCCGACCGTCGGAATAGGTGACACGGTATTGCCCGTGAAAACCGAACTGCTCGGTTTGGACGTTCTTGGCAAAGTACAGGCGAGTTCCGTAGGCGCCTTGGAAATCAAACTGGGATGTGCCGGGGGTTTCGCTGATCAGGTCGCGCAACAGCAACAACGCAATCAGCACGACTTCGGGACCATCTATGGTCGGGCTCAACGCCGCGGCCTGGGCGGGCTTCCCGCTTCGGATTCCGCCCTCAACTCGATCCGAGTGCCGATCAACACATGGGGAACGCTCTCAAACTGGACGACCAATCGCACAACGCCGACAGTCCAGCGAAACATTCGGCCGCGGCCATCCTTCACCGTCCAAGGCCAGCAATTCGTGCCGCAAACTCGGCCAATCTACCCCCAGACCCCCTACATTCACATGCCGACCTATCGCGGTTTGTTGCCCTAGGGAGCTGCACGAACGAAGAATTGACGCAACTGATGAACAACTTGACGGTCGGCAGCCTTTGACTGCCGGCCGTCTTTTTTGGTTTGAAACCGTGGATTGCCGACCCTGCTTGGTGCGGAATCCGACAAATTCGCATAGTCGAGCAGGAAGACGTCCGATATAGTAGACATTTGTTTATGTATCGACGTTTGTCTAGTGTTCCACGTTTTGGTGGAAGACAACGACTGGGCGAACATTTGCGGATCTGTTTGGAGCACCATCGGCATGGAAGTCGGTCAATTCCTGGAATCATTGGGGCGAGACGAGCGGTACGCGGGTCAGATTGCCCATGTGAGAAAAATGGGCGTTCGCGAGGGTCTCTTTCAGACCCCGCAACGACCGCTTCCGGAGACGCTGCACCGAGTCCTCAGCGAATCGGGAGTCGAGCAACTCTATTCGCACCAAGCGACGGCCCTCGACACCGCTCGCGACGGCCAGGACTGTGTGACCGTTACGGGAACGGCCAGCGGCAAGACGCTCTGTTACAACTTGCCGATACTCGAGACCTGCTTCGCCGACCCCGAAGCCCGAGCACTCTACCTCTACCCAACCAAAGCCCTTGCCCAAGATCAACTCAAAGGACTGCTGGAGCTGCTTTCACAGGATCCCGAAGCGGCCAAGCTGGCGAGGCCTGGTGTGTTTGACGGCGACACGCCTCAACCGCAGCGGCGCCGCATCAAAGCCGAAGCCAACCTGGTCCTCTCCAATCCCGATATGCTTCACGCGAGCATCCTGCCCTACCATCCGAAGTGGAGTCGTGTCTTTAGCGAGCTTCGTTATGTGGTGTTGGATGAAGTGCATACGTATCGAGGCATCTTGGGCGCCCACGTGGCTTGTGTGCTGAGGCGACTGCAGCGCGTTTGCAGGCACTATGGCGCCGACCCGTTATTTCTGGCGGCGTCCGCCACGATCGCCAACCCGGGCGAGTTGACTTCACGTTTGATCGGACGACCGGTGACGGTAATCGACAATGACGGTTCGCCCCGAGGGGAAAAGCACTTTGTGCTTTGGAACCCGTCACCCGTCGGTCAAGATTCGTTGGCTAGACGCAGTGCGAATGATGACGCGGTCTGGCTGATGTGCGAATCGATGGAACAAGGGGCCCAAGCGCTGACGTTCACGCGGACTCGGCAAGCGGCCGAATTGGTGAACCGTTATGTGCAGGACGAGTTTCGCCAGACCGGCTCCCCGCTCGCTCGCCAAATGCGAGCCTATCGCGGCGGCTATTTGCCGGAAGAGCGCCGAGGCATCGAACAGGGCCTGTTTGGAGGAAACTTGCGGGGCGTGGCGGCCACGAACGCCCTGGAACTGGGTGTCGATATCGGCTCGTTGGATGTCGTCTTGATGGTCCATTATCCCGGCACGTTTGCCAGCGTTTGGCAGCAGGCTGGACGGAGCGGACGCAGAAACGACGAGAGTCTCGCTGTTTTGATCGCAGGTAACGATCCCGTTGACCAATACCTGCTTCGCCGCCCCGACTATTTCTTTGAGCAATCGCCTGAACACGCGGTAGTCGATCCAGAGAACCCCTATGTCTTGGCCAGCCACTTGAAAGCGGCCGCCTTCGAATTGCCGCTTGCCGAGAACGATACTCAACTGTTTGGCGACACCGCGCCTCAATTGGCCGACGTGCTCTGCGATGCAGAAGAACTCTCCCAAGTCGCGGGCTCCTTCTATAGCACTTCGCCGCAAAACCCAGCCCAGACGATTAGTCTTCGCCACATGAGCGACAACACGTTTAGCATCGTACTGGTTAAGGCTCAGGAGGGCCGAGGCGCCAGTCCAGGCCGAGGCGACTCCCGCTCAAGTGCGAACAGCGTTAAATCGAATGAGGTTATCGCCAACGTCGACGCGATTAGTGCACCGGAGTTGATTTATCCGGAGGCCGTCTACTTACATAACGGCGTCTCTTTCTTTGTTCGCGAACTCGATTTGGAGGGTCGCGTTGCCTACGTCGAGCGGCATGAGATGGACTACTACACGCAAGCGGTCTTGGAGAGCAGCGTCAAGATTGAAGCGGAGCGAGAAGCGCGGCGGTCGGTGCCTCAAGCATTCTTGGCCTACGGCGATGTGGAAGTCAGTTGGAAGACAGTCGCTTTCAAGAAGATCAAGTTTGAGACGAAAGAGAACGTCGGCTTCGGTTCGGTCGATATTCCGGCTCAGCAATTGCCGACCACCGCATTCTGGTTGGCGCCCAGCGAGCAGGTTCGAAATCAAATGAAAGCCGATAAGTTTCGCACGAGTGAAGGCATGAGCGGTTTACGAAACTTGGCCGTCGTAGCGCTGCCGATGATCGCCATGTGCGATAGCCGAGACATCAGCGGCGTCGTGGACAGCAAGAACCTCGGCCGGACCACGGTCATTCTCTACGATCGGTATCCGGGTGGATTGGGCTACTGTGAAAAGGGATTCCAGTATATCAATGAGTTGCTCTTGCTCTGCCAAGAAATGGTCGTAGCATGCCCCTGCGAGGACGGCTGCCCAAGCTGCGTCGGGCTGCCGAATCTGCGACCCGCCATTCACTCCGATCCCGATCTGACTCGCGGCTACCCGATCCCCGACAAAAACGCTGCCATCCGTTTGCTCGAATTGTTGACCGAACCAGGCAAGCAACCTGAGACCAAGCAACCTGAGGATCAACAGCACGATTCCACGGTCGCCATTAACTAGGTCCAAGCTGTTGACGTTATCCACCAAAACACTCGCTCGCATCAGCCAGCTCAATCGATCTCCGTCGAAGTCGAGTGGGCAAGAGTCGAGTGGGCAAGAGTCGAGTGGGCAAGAGTCGAGTGGGCAAGAGGCGAGTGGGCAAGAGGCGAGCGGTCAAGAGGCAGCGAAGACGGAAACGTCGGTGGAACGAGCGAAGCACGAAGATCTTACGAGAATCTCTCTCAAAGAGTCGCCAGTCACTGAAGCAGTCAAACCGGCAAGCCAGTCGGCGGAGGCGCCCGCCTCGTCGCCGTACCAAGCGGCTTCGACTCGCGAGCTGCCCGCGGGTCGCGAAGTACAAACGGCCAGTGGCGTCTATTGGCGCATCGACATTCCACTCGAACAGCTTTGGCGAGGCGGCGAGGGCCATGTGAGGCGTGGCGCCGAGTTCCTTCGCGTAGCGATTCAGTCTCAGGACGATCCGCACCCCGAACTTGCCGCCTTGTCCAACGCGTTTCCCCACAAGACGCTTTTTCTCGATCTGGAAACTTGCGGGTTTGCCGGCTCGATTGTTTTCCTTGTCGGCTTGGTGCATTTTGAAGACGGCCAGTTAAAACTGAGTCAATTGCTGGCTCGCAATTACGCGGAAGAGAAGGCCGTGCTGCACGCGCTCTGGGCGCTCGCCGGCAATTCTGACGTACTCTCTACGTTCAATGGGAAGAGCTTCGACTGGCCTTGTGTTCACGACCGCTCGACGCTGCACCACTTGGGTCGCGATGATCGTTACGTCGCCAGATGCGACGATTCGACAGCGGTGATTCCGATATCGTTGACTGAGGCGATGCATGCAGGCATGCGGCGGCCGAACATGGTCCACTGCGATTTGCTTCATCACTCGCGGCGCAAATGGAAAAACGCTCTGCCGAACTGCCGGTTGCAAACATTGGAGCGGTACGTTTGCGGGAGAAGACGCTATGACGATATTCCAGGCTCTGCGATCCCCGCCGCCTATCATCAATTCGTGCGCACCAATGACGCTTGGGAAATGCGCTCAATCCTTCATCACAACGCGCTCGATCTGATCACACTCTTGCAACTTTCGATACGAGTTGTCGAGTGAGAACCGTTGAGTGGGTGGCGCGTCGCCTCGGTGTTCGACTCCTGGCGTTCGTGTTGCTGATGTCACGATAACCGCCGACTCCACAGCGGTCATTCTCGTTCTTCACTGGCCATTGGACCGAGGGGAAGGTCGGATGCGAGGTAGTATGCGCGAGGCGTGGTGAATTCCAGCAACGATTGGAACAACTCGCTGCGAATGTCACTGCGAGATTGAATCAAAGGCAGCGAGAAGATGGTGTTTGGGGCGCGAAACTGCACGACCTGCACGTTGTCTTTCCGAAGACGGGCCAGTTCGATGGCGCGTTGAATTGCGTCCTCGATAAACCCAATTCGATCGACCAGTCCCAACTCCTTGGCTTTCGTCCCTGAAAAGACTTCGCCTGTCGCCAAGTCGATCTCGCCGTGTTTCAATTCGTTGGTGTCGTTTCGCAATTTGGGGCGGCCATCTTGAATAATCTGTTTGAATCGCTCGAAGTATTCGTTGACCTGACCGTCGAGGATCTCCCGGTGCTCCGCCGGCATTTCTCGCGTCATGGACAACATCTGTTTCCGCGGGTGGCTGGCGATGGAGTCATTCTTGATGTCGTACCTCTTGAGAAGGCCGCTAATGTCATAGTGGGGAATGATGACGCCAATCGATCCGGTCACCGTGGTCGGCTCGGCGAAGATAACGTTCTCTTCGTCGCCCACAGCCATCGCCACGTAGTAGCCGCCGCTAGCAGCGACCGATCCCATGCTGACAACGATGGGAATCTCACGTTCTTGGCGAAGTTTCTTGAGATGGTGGTAGATGTAGTCCGATCCGTAAACGGCCCCGCCGGGCGAGTTGATTCGCAGTACGACGGCCTTGACGCTCTTGTCCGCCATCACTCGGTCGATTTGATTCTTGATGAATCCATCGCCATCCATGATTACGCCAGACAGGGTGAGAATGGCGACTTTCTCTTTAGCCCAGCTGGACGTGTTGCCCGAGTGGTATCGCTCCGAGATGCCATTCGTGGTGTCAAAGTAGGTCTCCTCGGCGACATAGTGGCGGAATAGAAGGGCGGCGCAAAGGAAAAAGCCGATCCAGCCGATGCGTGACCAAAGGCGACTGGGTCCGCCGACGTTCGCAGGTGATTGATTCTCGTTGGGCATCGAACTTCTCCCGAAAACGATCGATATAGGCGATAGAATCCACAATTGTAGGTCATTGTCGGCGTTGGGACGCCGTTGGTGTTGCCAACTCGCCGCGTCTGCCGCTAAAGTACCCCCTTAAACGGTCACTTGGAAGTCATTGGATTCAGCGAATCGAGCGGCGAGCCACCCGGCTTCGAGGATGTCGCATCGATAGGAAAGGAGGCTGCTCGTGTTGGTTGCGGCTCACACGGATTGCTTTTGCGACCTACCCCTGAACGAGGTTGTTGCCCGGCTTGCACACCTGGAGTTCTCTTGCATTGAGCTTGCAATCAAGGAACAAGGGCAATTCAAACCGTCAGACGTTGTGGCCAATTTTGAACGCGCAGCGGACATCTGCCGCAATACGCGGCGCCTCGACATCCTCGGTTTCGATACGGAAATCGAAGCGAAAGACGATGAATACTACGTCCAGTTTGACGCTATTTGCAAACTAGCTAGGGCCGTCAAAGTGGTCCAAATAACAGTCCCTTCGGGCGAACTTGGCACGCCATTCAACGAAGAGGTCGAGAAACTGCGAAAACTCGTCGCCCTGGCCGAAATGCAGGGTGCTCGAGTCAGTATTAAGAGCCAGGTGGGGCGGCTCTCCGAAGACCCCGACACCGTCGCCGTATTGTGCGACAACGTCAAAGGACTTGGCCTGACGCTCGACCCAAGCCACTATATCTGTGGCCCACACTCAGGTCGATCGATCGACAAGGTCATGAAGTACGTGTACGGCGTGCGACTTCGCGATACCTCGCCCGACCAGTTTCAAGTTCGAGTGGGACAGGGCGAAGTTGACTATGGCCGTCTTGTGGGCCAACTAAGGCAGTTTGACTATGACCGGGCCCTGACAGTCCATATCGTCGAACAAGACGACGTCGAGCACGAAGCCGAGATGCGGAAGATCCGCCTGCTGCTCGAGAGCCTTCTCTAACACCTCTTGGCCCACTACGCCCAGGCCAAGCGCGAAGACTCCCATGTTCATCAATCGGTCCAAGCGTTGGACTCGGCTGTTGTTGGTGAATTAGTCCGGCTCGCCCGCAAAGTCTTCCCATCTTCCCAAGTTCAGCATGTGGTTGGCCCAGGGTAACTCACAATGCGAAGTTGAACCCCTTTCCGGGTGGCGTTTCGCTGACGAATGCGCCGATGACTATTGAATCGAAAATGCCACGCGTAAGGTTTGCGCGGATGGCGAGCCGGTTAGGAGCGATGGAGATGAGCATGCCCCGTATTCAAAATGTTGTCGCGAGCCTTGCTATCGCCTTGATTGCGAGCGGCGCGGCCCTCGCTGGTGAACCTCATCAGAAGTCCCGCCTGGCCGGCAAGTGTTCCCATGCACAGAATTGCGGCAAGTGCGGAGACGGCTGTGCGACCGGTGGCCATGGTTGCACAGATCGCGGTTGCCGACGCTGCAAACATCATCAGCTGTACGACGGCCAGGAGCCATGGGCGAATTGCGGTTGCAACGGCAGCTATAACTATCCCGTCCCGCCTCTCTACACCTACCATTGGCGCGGCATGGCCTCGCAACGGCTGATGACCAACTATCAATCACCCTATCGTTTCCCAGCCATAAAGCCGTTTGAAGACGAAGACACGGCCGATGATACGGCTGAACGTGAGCCCGTGCCTTCCTATCGCAATGCCGCGCATCGCAACGCCCCTCAACAACCCCCGCGACGCGTTCGATTGAGTCCTCGGCGTCTCGACGAGAAAGTCGCTGCAACTTTGCCTCCCAAGAAAGCCGAACCAACGGAGTTCAAGGCGATCGCTCTGAAGCAGACCGTTGTCGGCGATTCGGCGAACAGTGTCCAGCCACGCAAGGCAACAAAGATCACGACCTCTCGCGTGCCTCTGCGCACCTTCATTCGCTAAGCGGTCCGCAGCGAATCAAATGACCAGACAACGACGCCAAGCCATCTTAGGCTTGGCGTTGTTTTTTGCGTCTTCTCCATTCACAAGAGTCACCCGTTGAGCGTCAAAGTCGTCGGATATGGGTCGTTCCGAACGATCACACCAAGTGGAGGAACCGCCCGAACGGTCAAAATCGCCATTATTGCTAAATCCGGCGATACCCAATGCCCGATGTTCCTAATGCCTCTCGTCGCGCAGCGGTTCCTCATCTGCGCGACGTCACTTTCCCACCGATCATCAAATCAAACGCTGCATGCCCCAATCTCACCTGGGACGTCGTGTTGATGGAGCCCACGATGGTACGCCAGCCAGCCCCATCTTTCTCTGGCCATAACAGTCGCTTTGGACGGTTTGCGTCCAAGGTTGTCTTGAGCGCGTTCCTGTTTGCCGGCCACTTGGCGTGGGCTGAATCTCCCCCTGAGTTGGGGCCCGCCCACGCCTCCGCGAAGACAGGAACGGAACCGAAACGAACAGCGTTGCACCAACCTGCGAAGCCACCTGGCTGGGCGCCTTATATCGGCGCGCCCACGAATGACTCGCCGACTCGCCGGGCAGTCCACATTCCCAGGCGTTCCACGCAAACTGGAATCGGCCGACCCGAGACAACGCCGCGAGCAATGTCCCCTGCGGCTCAGACGAACTCAGAGAACGACGTCCGACTTGACCAGCATGCGGAACAGCCCGAGCATACGGAACAGACAGCCCCGCGCAGATGGAGCGAGATAATCAGCTCGCCCAAACGCGCCCCCCGACGGAAAGTCGGCCTGGGGTTGGAGGCTCAGATTGCCCAGCGATTGGCGTTTTCGCAAAACCGAACTCAGCAGGCGAACGCGACGCGGCCAACCCCACGCTCGCTCATGCAAACGGTCTCTCAGCAGCAGCCCGCGGGCGACCCTTTTGAGATCATTGAAGAAGCCGGCGCACTCTCGATCCAGATGCGCCGCAGCCGGTTGCTCAAAACCAAGACGGGCGTGTTCCGGACAGCGATTGTTGATCCTGGTATCTGCGACGTCGTGCAGTACACGCCCAATGAGCTGTCGATTATTGGGCGTCGAGTCGGCTCGACCCATGTCACGTTTTGGTTTACGGGCGGCGATCGTGACCCCATGACCTACCTCATTCAAGTGACGCCCGATACGGCGGCTCGTAACGATGTGCAACGCAGGTATGACGACTTGGAGTCCTTGCTTTCCGAGCTATTCCCAGATAGCAAGGTGCGGCTGACGGTTGTCGCTGACAAGCTGATCGTGCGAGGCCAAGCGAAAGGAGCGACCGAAGCGGCGCAAATCATGTCGATCGTCCGTTCCAGCGCAGGTCAAAGGGGCGGCGGCGCCCGAATCGGTCAAGGCCAGGCGGCGCGAGTCTTGTCTGGCGCCCAAGCTGGTGACGTCAACCCGCTTGGGTTGCAATTGATCAACATGCTCCGAATCCCAGGCGTCCAACAGGTTGCCCTTCGCGTCAAAATCGCCGAACTCAATCGCAGCGCAGCGCGGGGCATTGGTCTGAACCTAGACGCAAACATCGAGATCAACGGGAATGAAGGCGCGATGATCCTCAATTCCATTCTCAACACCGGCGGCTCCGCCCCAGCTCTACTTGGCCAGATTGACAATAAGGACATCGAAATTGGACTCCGCTGGCTGCAACAGCATGGCGTCATTCGCTTGGTGTCAGAACCCACACTCGTCACCTTGAGCGGTCACTCAGCAACCTTTGTGGCTGGCGGTGAGTTTGCTGTGCCGACGGTCGTGGGTACAGGTGGGTTGAGCGCCGTCACGACGGACTTTCGCGCCTTTGGAGCGATTATCAGTTTTCTCCCCACCGTGGTCGATAAGGACCGCATTCGCCTGCAGGTCTCACCAGAGTTTAGCCAGATTGAATCGAGTTTGACCGTCAACGACTCACCTGGCCTGAAGGTCCGTTCCGTGACAACAACCGTGGAAATGCGGGAAGGGCAAACGCTCGCCATCGCTGGCCTCTTGGATGAATCGATGACGGCGAGCGGACAAAGCAATCTGCCCTGGCTCGAACGCATCATCGGCAAGCGAGACACGGCTCGGGAAGAGACAGAGCTGATCATCCTGGTCACGCCCGAGTTGATCCATCCGATGGAGCCCGAAGAGGTTCCGCCTTTGCCCGGCTTCGACGTCACGGAACCGACAAACAAAGAGTTCTTTTATCATGGTCGTCTGGAAGGCAATCCAACTCGCGAATATCGCAGCACCGTTTGGCCTCGCTTGAGGCGGCGATATGGCGCCGGCGGATCGTCCATGATCTCTGGACCATTCGGACACGGTCAATAGTAGCCACGATCACACATTGCCAGCAAGGAAACAGCTGCGCGGAAACATGAGTTGCGCCATTGCCGTTGTCTGTGAACGCTGAACGCCCATGAAGCGAGCAGAGCAGTTCCGACACCGTAGGCGCGCAACTCCCCTCGGAGAGAGGTTCGGCAGAACGGCGACGCCCAGCGCCGCGTCGAATCCATCTGAGGGGCACCAAGGGTCAGCGTCAGCCCAGGCGCTGGCCCTTTTTTTATCCAGGCCTCTTTGTCCAGGCCCCTTCTTATTCGGGCCCTTCTTTGCCCGGGCCCAAGCGCCCAGCGGGTACCGCACGCAGATCGGCAACACCGTTGAGCATAGCCTGTGAGGATTACTCGGCGTCCTTTGAGTCGGCGCCCTTTGAGTCGGCGCTGGGCGTGATCGCGAACAGGTGGGT
>CAZWOU010000015.1:41291-44994 GCA_964635375.1 uncultured Pirellulaceae bacterium
CCTTTGAGTCGGCGCCCTTTGAGTCGGCGCTGGGCGTGATCGCGAACAGGTGGGTCTTGTTGACGATATAGAGAACGTTGTTGGCGACAACGGGACTACTGAAGACCAAGTTGCCCATGGCGATTTCGGCTTTCGGCGCCAGTCGCTCTTTCAGTGCCTCCAAGGCGTCTTCGATCTTGCTGATGGCAGCTTCAATTACCTCTTGCTTGGCTTCGTCTTCTTCCTTTTCAAGGCGAGCTTCTTCGGCGTTGAGTTTTCGATTAAGTTCGCGGCCCTCGGCAGCCAGTTTGGCCAACTCCTCCGGCGTACGCCAAGGAAATATCGAGACGTCTCCGTACTCATCGATCATATAGACGTGGTTGTCGACGATCAGAGGCGCGCCCCAGGCGGCCGCGAGCATGTCGTAAGTCCAATAGACCTCACCTGTCTTTGCGTTGAGGCAATGGAAAAGACCAGCAAAATCGGAGATGAAAAGGACATCGCCCTTGACGGCCACTGCTCCGCAACTGCGGTGCATCTCTTCTTCAAACGTGATTTCCCCATCACCAGTTTGATCGAATTCACTGTAATGCCAGACTGCGGCGGAATTCGGGTTATCGATCGCAATTTCTCCCGCGGCGGGGACCACAGCCTGCAGGCGTTTGTGCGGAATCGGCTTGCTCGGATCGCTTTTCTTCACGGCCAATTGCGAGCTCACATCGCCTCGCTTGAGTGGGTTCAAACACCACAGATGCCCAATGCCTTCACCGTGTTCGGGGTCTTGGCCCGCGGCGATGTAGACAAGACCGTCGCTAATGACTGGGGTGGCGATAATGTTATTTCGAGTGCCGCGACCGCCCGAGCCCCACTTGGACTCCTTGGGGTTCACGTCGAATTTCCAGAGCAGTTCTGGCTTGCCATCGACACCCTTGTCCGCTCGGAAGCTGTACACCCAACCGTCACCGCCGGGGAAGATCACTTGCGGAACGCCCCCCAATTCGGCAACAGCCGGCGACGACCACTGGCCGTGGAGAATGTTGGCGCCCGGCGAAGCGTCAGTCCAGTAGATTTCGCCACTGTTCTTATCCATGGCGATGAAGCTGGGAGCTTTGGGCGAAGGGAGCTCAATATGGGTCTCATTGACGCCATTGGAAGTGCTCACAAACAGGATGTCGCCAAAGGCAGTTACTGAGCAGGAGGACATGTTGTGCGGCCAAACATCGAGTTCCTTCATCATGTCGAAGACCCAGACGACATCAGCTTCGGTCTTGTCCTCAACGGATAGTTTGCGGAAGAAACTCAGTTTGGTCGGCGCGTCGGGCTTGCCATCGACCCGGATTTGATACTCGCGGTCGTTGGCGGCGAAGGTGTATTGCTCGCCCGAGGCGTCCTTAACCAGTTTGACCTTAGCCGGCAGTTCGACGCCGCTGGCTTTGAATTTTTCCCGTACTACTTCGGTCAATTCCATCGAAGAGACAACTGCTAAACCCGCCGGGGCGTCCGTCACATCGAACAGGCGGCCCCAACCGGCTTTGACTTCGCCGTCATCTTCGCCGTCGTTGTAGCCCTTCGTGTCCAGACAGCGAACCTCGCCGCGGCTGGTGACAAACCAAAGGCGATCGCCTTCAACGTAGGGTGTGGAGCAAATGCCGACGAGCGGCCAGTCGTGTTCCCGACCGGTCGGCAGCTTCTCGCTCGAGTGCTGCCAGAGGAACTTGCCCGTCTCCTCGTCAAAACAGAGTAGGCAGCCGAGATCGATTTCAGCGGGATATCTATCCAGGTAACCCGACCCATTGTTTGTGCCAACATAGATCTGACCATCCGAGACGGCGAGGTTTCCATACGTATCGCTGCCGACCCGCGAGACCCACTTGATGTTGACAGCATCGTCCGGGATCCACTCATTTGTCTTGCGATCAAACCCTCCTACCTCCCACGTCGTGGCGATGTTGCTGCCGATGGGAGTGTTGTTGCGATAGGAGGTGCCGCCCAACTGGGCCCAATCGCCCGCTTTGAGCTGAGCGTTGGCCGATTTGTCAACGGGCGATTTCTGGTCGGTGGAATTGGCTTTCTCCGCTGGCTCTTCTACCGCTGGCTCTTTTGGGGCAGGCTCTTCTACCGCTGGCTCTTTCGCAGTGAGCTCTTTCGGGGCGGGCTCTTTTACCGCTGGCTCTTCCACTGTGGGCTCTTTCGGGGCCGTCATATCAGGCTCGCCGATCATCACGGGCTCGCTCGTCTCCACGGCCACGTAATTCGTGCCGTCTTTCTGGCAACCAGCAAGCGAGCTGGCGCCGATGAGCCCAAAAACGAATGCGACTGAAATCATCGCCCAAGTGACCATTTCACTCTTCATAGCTTCTACCAACTCCGTGTGTTAATCGGTCGATTTCATTGTCAGGCTTCGCGGGTGTGGGAACGTCGCTGAGTTCTCTTTGAAACAGAGTGAACTATTTTTTGTCGCGACTTCGTTCGCATGCCACCGCGTGCCAGATTACTGTCCCAATCTCAAGCAAATACACTCTTGCCAAATGACTTGGCCCTTAGTCGAACCACGCTGGTCCAACCACTCTAGTCGAACCACTCATCGGAGGGATCAAACTTGGGCAAGACGACAATCAGCACCTTCATCTCGCCGATCGCGCGGTGCCTCACGCCGGGCCGAATCAGGACAGCCATCCCGGGGCGTAAGTCAATGATCTCCTCGTTAAGTTGCATCTTCGCGTCGCTGGCGCATTCCAAAACGTAATAGGTTTCCGTCAGTCGCTTGTGGTAGTGGGTGCGGGCGTTTTGGGAGATGCTCGTCACGTGCATCGTGGCCGGATAGTCGTCGACATCGGCGAACGCGCGGCGAGCCTGACCGCAAGGGCAAGTCACCGGTGCAATCTGCGCGAAATCAACGATTTCGTACGTGGGTGGGTGTAGGCGTGACATAACGGCGACGGCGGAGGGATTGGAATCCCGTATTCTAACCCGATTAACTGGTCACGACCACTGACGAAGTACCGCCGAAATGGCGACGGACCTCGGTCCCCAGGCCGCAAACTTTAACAGATCGCTCCAGCTTACCCGACGCGCAAAGTTAGCTTTATTGTCCATGTAACCCAAATGCCTGAAACTAGTTCCGAAGACTCAAGCTTTCTACCTAGCCACGCCGATAGCGTTTCTGTCAGGACAAAAAGGGTCGTTGGACGGCCCCTTTGGTACTGGCGGACCGGGAACGAACAATTTCGGGCTATGGAGTGGCTCGACCGGTTCTGATGCAGTCGCTGCGGACTATCGACCATTACCCGCTGGCCGGCTCGACCCACCCGCAAATGGACTCTTGTCCAAAACAAGTGTTCAGAAAAGGTCTTACATACCGTCCAGTTCGCTGGGCGGACGTCAGCCAAATCGCTGGACGGTTTAGCAGCGTCTCGTGTCAGATCAAAGTTCCGAACGTTAAGGAGACGTAGCTCGATGAAATGGAACATCATTATTGGAACCTTGGTGCTTGGCTTTGGCATGGTTAGCCAAAGCTTCGGCTACGATCTTCTCGATCGCATGCTCGGCTCCAAAGGTTGTGGCTGTGAAGCAAAAACCAGTTGTTGTGATACAAAGAGCGGTAAGAACGGCTCATGTCAAAAGAACGGTTCCAAAGACGGTTCGAAGAATGGCGCTTGCCAAAAGAACGGTTCCAAAGACGGTTCGAAGAATGGCGCTTGCCAGAAGAGCCGCGGCGGACTGT
>CAZWOU010000015.1:45094-67417 GCA_964635375.1 uncultured Pirellulaceae bacterium
AAGACGGTTCGAAGAATGGCGCTTGCCAGAAGAGCCGCGGCGGACTGTTCGGCAGTCGCTGCGGTTGCGACAAAGGCGGCAAAGGCGGCAAAGGCGATTGCAGCTCGAAGAATGGCGCTAGCCAAAAGAATGGTTCCAAAGACGGTTCGAAGAATGGCGCTTGCCAGAAGAGCCGCGGCGGACTGTTCGGCAGCCACGGCTGTGGTTGCGACGATGGCAAAGGTTCGAAGGACGGCGCCTGCCAAAAGGGCGGCAAGTCGTCTTGCGACCGAGGCAGCTTGTTTGACCGCATCTTCGCCTGCAACCGATGCTGCGACAGCAAAGGCGGCAAAGGCGGCAAGGGCGACGACAACGGCAAGAGCTGCGGTTGTGACGATGGAAAAGGCGCCAGCCAAAAAGCCGGCCCCGTTTCCGCTGATCCTCCGGCGCCCATCGTCGATCCCTCGGCCTACCTGCCGAGCCGACGCGTTGTGCCTGTCAGCACCACGGTGATTCGCTAATTGAGTTGATCGCGTGTGAGTAATACAGAAGAACGGCTTGCTTTGCGGCAGGCCGTTCTTTGTTGCGTCACTACAGACTATCTTCAGTCGCTTGCGATACACGGCGCAGCGTCGATCCATCCTCCGCCCAGCACTCGCTCGCCGCGATAGCAAACGACAGCTTGACCGGGGGCGACTCCAAAGCCTGGCGAGTCCAGCACAACTCGCAGTTGACCTGAAGGCAGCCGAGTCGCGAGAGCCATCGCGGGCGGCGTGTTGTATCGGAATTTCGCTTGGCACGGGAACGGCTCCCCCAGGGGAACGTCGGTCAGCCAATTCGTGTCGGAGGCGGTGAGTTCTCGGGAACTGGTTTCCTCGCGCCGCCCAATCACGACTCGCCGCGTCGCTGGCTCGATGCGGACGACAAAATAGGGCTCCCCAAGTGCGATGCCAAGCCCTTTCCGCTGCCCAACAGTGAATCGTTCGATGCCGGGATGCTCGCCAACGACTTCGCCCGCCGTGGTCACCACCTCGCCGGACAGGTCTTGTTCCCGACGTTCACGAACGAACTCGTCATGCCGACCGGAGGTAACGAAACAGATCTCCTGACTGTCCTTCTTGTCATGGACCCGCAGGCCAATCTGTTCGGCAAGCTCTCTGATTCTCGACTTCTGGAACGCGCCCAGCGGCAACATCATTCTGGGGAGCAGTTCCCGCTCGATTCCAAACAGAACGTAGGCCTGATCCTTGCCGTGATCCACGCCTCGCAACAGCGCGTGTTCGTTGTCGACTCGCTCGAGCCGAGCGTAGTGTCCCGTGGCGACAAACTCGGCGTTGATGCTATCGGCATACTCGAACAACTTGCCAAACTTGATCCAGTTGTTGCACATCACGCAAGGGTTTGGCGTTCGCCCTCGGCTGTACTCGTCGACAAAGTAATCAATGATGCGGCGAAAATCGGCTTCAAGATTGAGTGCGTAAAAGGGAATGTTGAAAGAATCGGAAACTCGGCGAGCATCTTCGGCGTCAGAAGCGCTGCAACAGCCCTGCTTGTGGTCGCGGCGCCCTTCGAGAATCGGCAGCAGCGGCGAACTCGCGACCGCTCCATCCGCAGAGCAGACGGCTGCGGACGATTCGCCGTGCCGCATGAAGACGCCCACCACCTGATGTCCCTGCTCGATGAGCAGGTGGGCAGCGACGCTGCTGTCAACGCCTCCGGACATAGCAAGCACTACTTTGGCCATTGCGATCTCAAGACATTCCGGTGCTGATTGACTCTTGCCGCCGGCGGTCATGCATGCGAGCGTCGCCCCAGGCGGTAGTTCTTCCGCGGGCCGCAGTTATACCGCGCACCATTTGCGCCGCGGGCTCTTCTCGGTATATTCGAGTCTACATATTGTAGGCTTGGCGGGTGATCGGCCAAGCTCCCCCTTCGCATGCCGGAGAACAGACTGATGGATGCCACTATTATCAACCGCGCAGCTGCCATTCGCCAGCGATTGACTCAGCTTCGAGACAGTCTTTGACTTCGATCACCGCACAAAACAGATCGGCGAGATCGAGCTGAAAATGGCCGCTCTCGGTTTCTGGGATAATCAGGAGCGAGCGCAGGAGACCGTCGGCCAACTCAAGTCGTTGAAATCGATCGTTGATCCCTTGGCCACGAATCTAGCGGCGATCGACGACCTCGAGGCCCTGATCGAAATGGCGGCTGACGAACCGGCGATGGAGGAGGAGCTGCTTTCCGAGCTGACTCAGTTAGAGAAGGCCACCCAGGGACTGGAGCTCAAGTCGCTGCTCAATGGCGAATACGACTCGTGTGGAGCGATCCTGAATGTCAACGCTCGCGATGGCGGGACCGACGCCAACGACTGGGCGGAGATGCTCATGCGAATGTACATTCAATGGGCTCAGAAGAACGACTACAACGTCGCCCTACTCGACCGAAATGACAATGCGGAGGCCGGCATCAACAGCGCGTCCATCGCGATTCGAGGCCCGATGGCGTTCGGCTATTTGAAGGGCGAGCACGGTATCCATCGGCTCGTTCGCATCAGCCCATTCAATTCGGAAGGCAAGCGCCAAACCAGCTTTACTTCCATCGATGTCTCGCCTGAGATCGCTGAATCGGTCGATGTGGAGATTGATGAGAGTGATGTCCGCGTCGACACCTATCGCGCCAGCGGTGCGGGCGGCCAACATGTGAACAAGACCGACAGCGCAATTCGCCTGACCCATCTTCCCACCAATACAGTCGTTCAGTGTCAAAGTGAACGGAGTCAACACAAGAACCGGGCCGCCGCCTGGAAGATGCTTCGCTCTCGGATCGCTCGCATCGAACTGGAAAAACGGGAAGCCGAACAGGCGGAAAAATATTCGCAGAAAGCTCGAGTCGGCTTTGGCGCGCAGATTCGCAACTACTTCCTGCACCCTGACCAACGCGTCAAGGACGCTAGAACGAATACGAGCGTCGGGAACTTTCACAGCGTGCTCGATGGCAACATCCAAGAGTTTCTGGATTCGTATCTGCGCTGGCGCGCCGGTGAAGACTTGAAATAGGCCCGATGGCGGACAGAACATACTGATGAGTTGCACTGATGAGCTGCACTGAAGAGTTGCCCGCTGGTCGCGGTGAACTGCAAATTCGTTTTGAGCGCCAAGGCGATCGGTACTCACACGCGCTGTTCAGCGGGTCATCGGCAATCGGCCGGTCCATCGAAGGCGACGGCCATCAGGAGTGGCCCACGAGCCCGCCGCTGCAACAGCTCAGTATTGAAGACCTGGGCAACGGCCCAGTCGGTCTTCTGGTTGGAATGGCTGGCCGAAGTCATTGGTCGATGAGCGTTGAAGGCGAAGATGACAGCTTCGTATTTGACGTGGCCTGCCGAGTTCGCGGCGCGACGAGTTTCTTGGGCTCGACGTATCAGCTTGATGGCTTCCAAATCGCGCCCACCGGCGACCAGTTCGAGTCCGACGCTCAAGCGGTCGACCTGCTGAACCAAGATGGCCGGCTTACGATCCGTGTCGATGACGACGATTCCGCGGCGAGTGGCCAGATCTCCTGGGACCAGCGGACTCATGCGTTACAAATCACGGCGGCAGCCGTCCCAGCTGGAGTCGAGACGTGCCGGTGGCGATACCACATTCGCTGGCGCCGAGCGGCGGAGAGGAGCGGATGAGTTGTCAGGGGCGTTCGATTGAGAACCGCAGTGGCACGTTGATCGACATGCTTGATGCGGCGGGCACATTCGGATCGGCGTCAAAACGCCACTCGGCCACGGCGACCAGGGCTGCTTGGTCAAAGGCGGGATAGCCACTGCTGCGGAACATCACGACGCCCGCGACTTTGCCGTCGCCGCGAACGCTGGCCTTGACCGTAACTCGTCCTTCAACTTCCGCCGCCAGTAGCGCTGCTGGATAAACCGGCGGCGGATTGTGCAGCGGGCGGGGCGCTTTGCTTCTTACCCCGCGGAGTTGCTTCGACAGCGGAACCGACTTCCGTGCAGTGGCCTCTGCTCCGGTTGGCGCAACGTTGCGCTTCAACCGAGGCGGCTCCGCCTGCATCAAGGGTTGCTGATCCGTCTCAGCTCGTACGAACTTCCGATTTGCCGCGAGCGATGAGACAGGGTGTTCGATCGGGTTGTCCGCTGCCGGCGCCCCGAGCGGCGTCTCGCGGCCCGGTACGGCAATGGGACGCAGCTGAGCATCCAAGCTGCCGACCCCAAGCGGTTCGACTGAGTCCCTCGTCTCAGGAATCGATATCATGACCGTGGTCGGCTCAGGGCGAGCGGCCAGCTGAGTCGCAATGGAGGCGCTGAGCAGAATGGAATTCACGCCCTGTTTGGGAGGCGTCAACCGCGTTGTCCATCCGGTCTTTACGGCTGCGTAGAGAATGGCGCCGCCGGAAAACCAAACAGCCAAGGTAATCAGCACAGCCGCCGAAACTGGCGACGACCGGCTGTGTTCGTAATCACTGTCGGCGGTTCGCTGATAGTTGGCGGGTATGTACGCAGGTCGAGGTCGGCGCTGAGATCGAACAATTAACAATCTTGGACGTGCCATATTTGGAGCGACTGCAGGACGTCGACCTTCTTCAGTTCACCGCGAGAACCGCCTACAGCTACGATTCTCCATGACAAGCGGCCGCAAGTGAATAGCCCTGACCCGGATTATTCAGGATGGCGAGGCGTCGTAAGTCGAGGCGAGCCCGGAAGAAGAGGCGTCTTGGTCCGGCATCCCCCGGGTCGATCACGCTGAGCTGACCCCCCACGGGTAAGGAGCGGCCCGAGACGGTTGGCGGGGTCCTGGCAGAAGCAACGGGGTCGATTTGAAACCAAAGAGTCCGCAAACGGAGGGATATTCTGTCAACGGTTTCTTCCGCAATTACCAGAGTTTTGCCCCAAGCTGATTGGCAATTTTGCCGATAACTGGTGACTAATGGACACTCGCTGTCCATTTGCGGATTAGAATACCAGTGGCAACCTCACCTTCGGTCGAAACTACGGCAGAGGGACCATTTTTTTGCGTTGGCCAAGATCACCAAACGGCTCGTGCAACAGCACGCCAGATCTCCGCCAGTCTCGCAGCGACTCCACTCGTCGCACTATCGGCCGGAGGTTGCTTACATAGCCGCCAGGCGCCTTCGTGGCGCCTGGCGGTTTTTTTGTTTGCCAGACCTCGGGGCCGTCTCAGAGAACCAGGCCGTCTCAGGCAATCAGGCCGTCTCAGACAACCAGGCGCACGCGCGTTTTCTCCAGGCTCGCGCGGCGCTTGCGCCGGTTGTGGCGATTGAGCGGCTCGGCTTGGCCAGAACGTGAGCTAGTGTTGAGATTATCGCGCGCCCGTTTCTGCAGCGTGCAAAGTCAGACTGACGCCTCAACGCTGGATCACCAAAGGCCTGGATTACGGACATGGAAGACGGGAGAACTTGGTCTCACCACCTCACTGTCATTGTCGCGCTCACGGTCAGCTTCATCGTTGGCAGCGTGGCAGTGGGGCTGTCGCACGGCGATTTGCGTTTCACATCCCGACGTAAAGAAGTCAGAAAAGTCATTCGCATCAACGGCTCGCACGATCCTGAGCTGCCGAGCGACGCCGTTTCGGCGTGATCCGGTTCGCGACTCGGCGGACTGGAGTTCATTCCGGGCGACTAGCATTCGCAGGCTTGCCGATGCTCTTCACGCCCGCCGCCAGGCCGCCTCGGCGCCAATCGGCGACACCCACCTGTTGTCCAGTCTTGGGGTCGATCCAGATCGAATGGGCCGCGCCCTGGCTTGAACGGCTGCGGACGTCGTGTCCCATCTTCTTGAGTCGCCGAACCGTCTCAACCAATTTGGGGTCGTCGCCCGCTTCAATCACTAGCTGATCCGGAAGCCATTGGTGGTGGGTTCGGCGAATCGTAACCGCCTGCTCGATGGGCATTTCAAACTCCAGCACGTTGAGCAAGATATTGACGACGGTGTTGATAATCGTTCGACCACCGGGGCTGCCGGTAACAAGCATCGGCTTTCCGTTCCTGCTGACGATGGTCGGCGACTGCGAACTGAGCATGCGTTTGTGGGGAGCGATCTGGTTTGCGAGCGTTCCAATGCGGCCACGCCGATTCGTCACGCCCGGCAGCCAGTTGAAGTCGCCCATCTCGTTGTTGAGCACAAAGCCCGCGCCCTGAACGACGACGCGGGAGCCCCAACTAGCTTCGAGCGTGTAAGTGTTGGACACAGCGTTTCCGTGGGCGTCCACGACGGAGAAATGGGTCGTCTCCGGGCTTTCATCGGCAATCCGAATTTCGGCCGCCAGTGACTCGCTAGGAGTAGCTCGGGTCGGGCGCATATCGCTCGCCAACCGGTGGGCGAATGGCTTGTCATCAAGATGGTTTGGAATTTCGGAAAAATCGGGGTCTGCGAGATGCAGGGCTCTCTGCAGAAACGCCCGCCGCATCGCCTCGGCGGTCAGATGGAGGGTCTCTGCCGAAAAACGATCGTACTGGCGCAGCTTCATCGGCTCGAGCATGTGCATCATCAGGATCGAACAGAGTCCGCCGGAGGCCGGTGGCGGCGCTCCGTAGATGTCCCAACCTCGATAGACGCCATGGACCGGCTCGCGAATCTTGGCCTGATAGGCTGCGAGGTCGCTTGCGGAAATCCAACCTCCGCCTCGCTTCATTTCCGCCACCAGCAGTTTCGCCACCGGCCCTCGATAGAACCCGTCCGCTCCGTGTTCGGCAATTTGTTCGAGCGTTTTGGCCAAGTCGGGCAAGACCAACTTCTGGCCGGCTGTCCACGGCTCGTTGTCTGCGCGCCCGTACACGCGACGAAGTTCGGCATAACGTGGATCGGATCCGGCGCGGGTGATGATCGAATTGATGGATTGAGCCAGAAAGGCGTCGACGGCAAACCCCTGGCGAGCGAGTTCAACCGAGGGCCGAACGAGTCGCTCCCACTTCAGCCGGCCGTACTCTTGATGGGCCAGCGACATGCCCGCGACTGTGCCAGGGACGCCCACGGCTAAGGGGTGATAGGTCGAACTGTCGGCGGAGAACATACGCAAATGGGCTTTGCCTGGCGCCTTTTCGCGATAGTCGATGCACTTTGGCTTCCCTTTGATCGGGTGAACCAACATGAATCCGCCCCCGCCGATATTCCCCGCCTCGGGCCAGGTTACGGCCATCGCAAATGCGGTCGCGACTGCCGCGTCCACGGCTGTGCCGCCCTCCGCAAGCACCTGCGCGCCAACTCGGCTGGCCAAGGCGGAATTGCACACCACCATCCCCTTCATCGAGCGGTCGACGTGCACGCGTCGGGCCCGCGCATCGTCCGCAATGACTGGTTGGGCAACCAAAATCAACACAGTGGCGGCGATCAGCAGACTTCGACATGCCAAACGGGTTGGGTGGGGAGACGGTGTGCGACCCATTGATTGGACCCTCGCGAGGAACGACTGCCATGGAACCGTTCAGCGTTGCGTTTTCGCAGCACGTCGTCAATTGAGGTGGAAGTATTTCATCAAGGACCGTCCCGCGTGGATACCTGGGCAACGCCAATCGTGTCGCGACAAATGCTTAACTGACTGGCAGTTACGCTGCGCGAGCAAGAAGTAACCGAGGTTTGGCGCCCTCTTTGCTTTTAGAGAACCGTCCAGCAAGGCGACTTTCCTCCTCACTTGCTGGATGGAACGGAACGGCGCCGCGGATCCGGGAGCCTTGGTCCCCTCAGGCTCTCGGATTGCGGCGTTTCTTCTTTACTCTGCAAAACATCTCTCCCCGGAACCGTCACTCATGCATCCCCGTCAAATCGTGGAAGCCGCAGCTCTCACCGCCGCACATGGAAGAGTCTTCATTCGTTCGACCGACCGGATCTCGATTTCCGGTATGGAACGCTATTGGTCAAGCAGCAAGTGCCGCCTCGACCATTGGATGCGGCGCCTCAAGGACTCGGCCAACGACATCCAGACCGTGACGGCTGAGGAAAAACAGATTGTCTGGCTCATGCTTCGGCCTGTGATTGAAGAAATACTCACCAGCGAGATACTCACGCGAGTCTGGGCGGCCGTGACCGCGCAGTACGATCGACTCCGCGGCGTCAACGAGGCGGAACCGATGACGCGAAGCATCCTCATCGGCCATATGGAGGCGCGCAATCGGGCCTTGTCCATGATGGTCAGCCGTCAAGGGATGGACGTAGAAGACGCAGTCATGATCAACCGCTTGCGGCGGCGATGCGAAAAGTGGAACGACATGTTGCTCGGCTACTTGCAAGCCGATTTTGATGTCGCTGAGTTTGCCGTTGAATATGAACGCGTCGCCGAATACGGATCGGATTATCGAGCGGAAAGGCACCGCACCGATCAGCCGATCCTCTGGCCTGTCGTGCTCGCCTCGCTGAGAACGGCCTTCTGTCACGGTCTTTCCAACGACACACCCAATGCTGATTTGAACGAACGCATCACCAGCAGTGTCCTGTCCTGCTTTCAGGCCGAGATGTTTGACTCGACGGGAATCATCAAGTCGCACTGGATGGATCGTATGAACGACGCCTCCGTCGACACCGTGGGACTGGTCGACATGCTCTTGGAAGAACCCTCGGACTTGCCGGCGCCTGGCGGCAGCCGACTTTCGCAGACGCATCGCAGGCGTTTCTAAAAGGCGTATGCAGGTCAATAACTTTGCAAGTCAATACGCGCTCGAAGCGAGGGGCGTCTACTCCCTCGCCTGCCGCAATCGCTCACGCTCAGCCACGCGAGCTCGAATTGCATCGAGGTCGTCGTTAGGAGTCGCTTCGATCAAGCGGCGCGTGTAGTCTTCTCTGGGCGACGCGTAAATCGCCTCGGAAGGTCCGTACTCGACGATCTTTCCCTCGTTCATGACCGCCATCATGTCCGACATGAACTTGACGACGCTCAAGTCATGGCTGATGAATATGTAGGTCAAGCTGCGTCGTCGCTGCAGATCGTTGAGCAGGTTGAGCACCTGAGCTTGAACCGAGACATCGAGCGCCGAAACCGATTCATCACAAATCAAGAATTCTGGTTCCACGGTCAGGGCGCGAGCGATGCAAATCCGTTGCCGTTGACCTCCGGAGAACTCGTGGGGATAGCGGCGCAGATGGCTGCTGTCGAGTCCGACCTCTTCGAGCAGCTCGGCGGCTCTATCCCGTCGATCCTTGAGGTTGGCGCCAATCTTGTGAATCCGCATCGGCTCCAACAGCGTCGACTCCACTGTCATCCGCGGATTCAATGACCCATAAGGATCCTGAAAGATGATCTGAAGGTGGCGGTGCATGCTGCGGCGAGTCAACGTTGCGGCCTTGCCCTGGCGATCTTGCATCCGACCTTGGCCAGTACGTCGAAGCTGCTCGAGATTGCAGCCGCAAAACACGGTGTCTCCGGCGGTGGCGTGAATCAGTTGCAAGATCGCTCGCCCAGTGGTCGTCTTCCCACATCCCGATTCGCCAACGAGCCCCAACGTTTGGCCTTGATAGACCCGAAACGACACGTCATCGACCGCCTTGACGTCGCCCACATGCCTCAGCAGCAAGCCTCGGCGAATCGGGAAATAGACGCGAAGATTCTTGACCTCCAGTATCGGCCGCTCGCCCTCTTCGACAAAATCGGACTCGGCGAATTGATCCGGATCCTCATACCCCAAAGCAGCCAACTCGCTCTTGGGGTGCAGCTTCCGAGACCGTCCGTCGGTGAGGAATCGCTCCTGCTCGCGCTCTCCAACTTCTTTCTCGTGGACAACGATCTCGCCTTCCACTTTATCGATATCCATAAAGTCATCAATCGTCGGGAGCCGCTTGAACTTTGTATCCAAACGAGGTCGACAAGCGAGCAGACCTTTTGTGTAGGCGTGCTGCGGGCTGGAGAAAATATCGAGCGTCGGTCCGTATTCGACTAGTTTCCCGGCGAACATCACGCCGACCTCATCTGCTATTTCAGAAATCACGCCCAGGTCGTGTGTGATGAAGATGACTGCCATCCCCCGTTTGTCTCGCATTTCTCGAATGAGTTCGAGGATCTGAGCCTGAATGGTGACGTCAAGCGCCGTCGTGGGCTCGTCGGCGAACAGCAGTTGCGGGTTACAGGCGAGGGCCATCGCGATCATCACGCGTTGTTTCTGGCCTCCGGACATCTGGTGCGGGTACGACTGGTAACGTTGCTCAGGTTCAGGGATGCCTACTTCTTGAAACAAATCCAGCGTCCGCTTCTTGGCTTCGGCTCTGGTAACCCGCTCGTGCGCCGTGATCGCTTCGGCAACTTGGCTGCCGACTTGATAGACGGGATTGAGAGACGTCATCGGCTCTTGGAAAATCATGCTGACGTCTTTGCCTCGTAGTGAGCGCATCTTCGGTTCAGGCAAGCCAACGAGTTCCTGGCCGAGGAACGAAATAGACCCGCCTTCGATGGAAGCCGCATCGGCCAGCAGCCCCATGACGGTCAACGACGTCACCGACTTGCCCGAGCCCGACTCGCCGACGATTCCCAGCGTCCTACCTTTCTCGACTTGCAGAGAAATGTCGTCCACGGCGCGGACCACGCCATGTTCGCTGTGAAAAAACGTCTTCAGACGGTCGATCTTGAGAATAGCTTCGTTACTCATCGGTTTCTCGCGACTTAGCGGGGCTTGCAAACACAGCCGACTCGTCGATCGTTCGAATGATCCGGCGATTCCAGGCTGCAACCTCGCGTTCACTTCTAAGCATCGATCAGTTCCCGTCGTGCAATCTGGGATCCGTTGCCTCTTGCAACCCCTCGCCGATCACGTTGTAGGCCATCACGGTCAGAAAAATGGCGGCCCCGGGAAAGAACACCAGCCACCACATCGCTAAGTTGCCTCGCCCCGCATTCAGCAGCGCCCCCCAACTGGGCGTGGGCGGGGGTGCTCCAAAACCGAGAAAGCTGAGCGCGCTCTCGATCAAGATGGCCGAGGCAATTCCGAACGTGATCGGAACCAGAATCGGCGCCAGCGCATTGCGGAGAATGTGCCAGAACATGATCCGCGGGCTGCTCGCTCCAAGGGCTCGCGCGGCCATGACGAAATCGGATTGCTTCAACTTCATGAACTCACCGCGAGTTAGCCGCGCGATGTCGGTCCAGCGCGTCAAACCCAAGACGCCCATGATGTGCCAAACCGTAGGCCTCTCGACAATGGCCATCAGGGCGAGGATTAGCACCAACGACGGGATGCACATTACGATCTCAATCAGGCGACTGAGCAAGATATCGACGAGACCGCCCGAGTAACCGGCGATGGCGCCCAAGGTGATCCCAATCAAGCTCGCCAGGCCCATCGAGACAAACCCCACCATCAACGCTGTGCGCGCCCCGTGAACCATGATGGCAAACACGTCGTAGCCGGCTCGCGTCGTGCCGAATAGATTGAATCCGTTGGGCGAACCCTTGCTCTGCGTTGGGTTCGAGGGCATGTCGGGCCACTCATTCTTGCGCACGCGACGGATCGGATCTTGGTAGAGCAACGGCCAAACGGCCCAGCTCTCGGGGTCCTTCTGTTGAAGTTTTTGAGCGTAGACGCGTCGGAACTTGTCTTTCAAGAAGATCCCATTTTCCCACTTGCGGTTGTAATAACCCATCGCCGGGAAATAGAGCTTCCCCTTGTACTTGCAGATCACCGGTTTGGTGCCCACGATCGCTGGAGAGAATGCTGATATCAATCCCAACAAGACGACGTAAACCAGAGCAGCCATGGCCAGTTTTCGCCGCCGAAATCGCTGCCACGCTTCGCGCCAAAAACCGCGACTCGGACCGTCATGATTGTTCATATAGCCGCCTGTACTCCGCGAAAGTAGCGTCGCTTTCACGAACGAAAGGCGACGCCAATTGCTCGAGCAGTCCTTAAGTGTAGGTGATGCGAGGATCAACAAACGCGTAGAGCAGGTCGGCGATCAACTGCCCAACCAAGGTCATCACCGAAAACATTAGCGTCAACGCCATGATGGTCGGGTAGTCACGTTCCGTGAGCGACTCGATGAACAGTTTGCCCATCCCCGGCCAGCTGAAGATCTGCTCCAAGATCACCGACCCGCCAAGAATGATTGGCAACGTCAGGCCGATCATAGTCACGAGCGGAATGAGCGTGTTGCGGAAGGCATGGACGATCAAGACTCGCATGGGGCTGAGCCCCTTCGCGCGAGCGGTGCGGATGTAGTCCTGTCGGATCACTTCCTGCATGTTCGCGCGGATGAACCGGCTGTAGTAGGCCAAACTGCCATAAGTGAAACAGGTTACCGGGAGAATGGCGTGCTTCACGATGTCCAGCCATTGCTGCCAGCTACTCATCGCGTCGTGGTCATCGCTCACACGGCCAAACAAGGGCAACTCGAACATCGTGTCTTGCAAGTGGAGCGCGAACACGACCTGAAGCACTAACGCGGCGACATAGGATGGAAGCGAGTAGAGCGAATAGAGGCCGATAGCCGTAGCTCGCTCATCCAAATGCCCGCTGCGGATAGTCGAGTACAATCCCAGCGGCACTGCGATGAGATAGGTGAGCAGCAATGACGTGCCTGTCAACGTGATCGTTGGCCCGATCCGTTCTCGGATGGTCTTGGCAATGTCGACGTTGCGGGTCCATGACTGCCCCAGATCGCCCTGGGCGGTTCGGAGAAGCCATTTGCCGTAGGCTTGATACCAGGGCTTGTCGAGATCGTATTCCCGCCGCTGACGCTCGATGTCTTCCTGGCTGGGCGTCTTGTCAGGCGACATCGCGGCCATTTGCATCATTAGCGGATCGCCAGGCATGCTTCGAATCAAACCGTAAATCAAGAACGTCACCATCCACAGCGTGAATAGGCCCAGCAACATTCGTCGCACAAGGTAGCTAACCATCACTCCGCCATTTGAACATAGGTTCCTATAGTGCTTTGTAAAAGCTCACCGACAGTTAGGCTTCGTCGTGACGCTGTTGAAAGGCGGATGAGCCTTGGGAGGCGGCACACCCATACCCGCAGACACCCGTCTTCATCCGCGGCTATGAAAGGTTCACTCCGCCCAAATGGCCTGCAGGCCGGGGCCGTAGGAGTAGGGTCCGCGAGGGCTGAAGTTGTAGCCGCGCAGTCGCTTATTGAATCCGTAAAACGAACTCATTGTATAGAGAAATGTATAGGGCTGGTCTTCATAAACAAGCTCGTGGATTCGGCCGTAAAGCGCGCCCCGCGCTTCTCGAGTTGGCGCGACCATGGCGTCCACGAACAGTTGGTCGACTTCCTTGTTTGAGTAAAGCCCATAGTTGCGCTGCTTGTTGGTGCCAAAGATGTTGTCATTCGTGTAGGGATCGGCGCCGCTTCCCCAGCCCATGAACGTGGCCTGGAACTTCTTCTCGAATGTCGACTCCATTAACGCCGCTGACTCCATCGGACGCACCGTGCAGTTGATTCCGATTTGATCCAAACACTCGCGGTAGAGATTGCAGATGCGAATGCGATCCGCAGCATTCTTCACCGACATCGTGAACTCGAATTGAGTGAGCTTCCCGTTGATCACCTTGTCCAGTAGCCCATCGCCATCACTATCGCTCCACCCGGCTGCCTCCAACAGCTCTTCCGCCCGATCCAAGTTCTGTTTGTTGAATCGATCGAGGGGCTCCTCGGGGGACTTGGGATACATCCAGGAATCCTTGTGGAACATTCCGCTTGAAGGATCAAAAAGTCCGTAACACAATTCGTCGAGCATCTCTTCATGATCCATCGCGAGCGACATGGCTTGACGGACTCGTTTGTCGGAGAAGAACGGTGATTTCAAGTTCCAGGCGACAAAGAAGTAGGTCCATTCTTTGCCTCGCACCTTGGTGTTGTGTTTGTAGTAATCGTCACCCGTCGTCTTTTCTCGCCAGTCCTCGGCCTCCAGCTTTGAGGTGTCGACCTCGCCTGCCTTAAGCGCTAACAACCGAGTGTTCGGATCGGCGAGAATCTTGAAGCGAATCTGTTTGAAATACGGTTTGTGGTGGATCTGCTTGCCATCCTTCGTGTGCCAAGCCTCACGCCGTTCCAGCAGAAGTGACTGACCAATTTCCCGCTTGACCAACCGATATGGTCCGGCCGTGACCGGCGAGGCCTCTAAACCTACGTGGTACTCAGATTTTCGCATCGTCGTGTCTTCGCTCAACGACTTCTCGAAGACATGCTTGGCGATGATGGGAAAATTGAGATTCCAAACCGACACAACTGACGGCTTCTTATGCCAGTAGATCAGCGTTCGGTCATCGTAGGCCTCGATCCAACGAATCTCGTCGGTGCCCTGTCGAACTGCCTTGATCGGCACTTTCGGGTTCATGATGACCTGGAATGAGAAAACCACATCCTGGGCCGTGAGCGGCTTGCCGTCGGACCAGGTCAAGTCGTCTCGCAAGACGACCTTTTCCATCGTCCCATCTTCACTGCTGTACCATTTGGAAACAAAGTCGCCGTCCGCAAAGGGAATCATGTTCCAATCGAAACCGAAGAGATTGGCCGCAGTCAAAACATGGTACTGGGCTTCGATAATCGAACTGGTCAGCAGCGGATTCAATGAGCTGACGTCCATGTCTGCCGCGTGATTCAGCGTCGTATCGTAATTGACGTTCGAGTAGTCCGCCGCCGGGAATTGCGACATCGCCGAGTAGATCGTGTCGTTGGTCGCACTGGACGTGTTCTTTAGCCTGAGAGCCGCCGCAACCGTCCCCTTTGGCGTTGTTCCTTCTTTCCAGGCCCTCATTCGATCAATCGTATCGGCAACCAAGCTCTCCTTCCACTTGACATCTTTCTCCGCCTCCGCGAGCGTCTTCGGAGCGTCGAACGGCTCCAACAATGGAGCGTCGAGGTCGACTTCGCTCGTCGCCGCGCCACCCGTCCCTTCGACCGCGTCCGTAGCTCCGCCCGAAGTCACGGCGTTGGTCGCTGGCGAACCGACCGGATCAGGGTTTGCTGGCGGTGTGTCTGGGCCGCCGCAGCCGAGCACGAAGGTGACAGCGAGTAAGGCAACGGCACTGGTCAAGATAGGGCGGATTTTCATTTTTGCGTCATCTTTGAGTTTTAGGCGAAATGGATGGTCTGCGCCGCACGCCTATGAGATGGCCCAACGGACGATTCGTCAAGACTGTTTTGAGGCTTCCGGGTGGCTCTCGCCCCGCGGGGTCAGCTGCCTGGCCAGTTTCGCTAGCAATGCGCTGCTGGCGCACCCCGCTGTTTGGTCTGCTTGCAATCGATATTGCAGGAAATCTCGATTTGGTGGTAAGGTCCGCGCTTGCCCGTGGCTGCACGCCCACGGGTTTGGGGCGGTGAATGGATTCCACCTGTTCTTTAGGGATGAAGCAAGGAGCGGAGCATGAGACACCGCATCAACCACGGTCCAAGATGTGTTGCCTTGGCGTTGTTCACACTGATTTCGAGTTTGGCGAACGCTCAAGAGGCAGAGTGGATCTGGAGTCCCCAGCACGAGAAGGACCAAGTTCCGCAAGTCGCGTGCCACTTTCGCAAGACGATTCGGCTGACGAATCCCGAGGAAGCCGAACTCACGATCGGCGCCGACGACCGATACGACCTGTACGTCAACGGGCGTCGAATCGGTTCGGGTGGGTCGTCGCGCGAGTTGGACGAATACGACATCACCCGCTACCTAGGTCGCGGCTTTAACACAATCGCGGTTCGCGTTGCCAATCGCAACGGATCGACGGCGGCCTTGGCGGTTCGGGTTGCGATTAAGGAGCAGGGCGGCGAGTGGATCAGTTATTCCACTGATGGCACTTGGGTCACCCAACTCAATCCGTTGCCGCTTTGGAACACGAATCTCTACAACGACCGCCGCTGGACGAAGGCGCAGAGTTTCGGCCGTCTGGGCGACACGGCGCCGTGGGACATTGAAGAGGGCATCGCGGCGGAAGAGCGAACGAATGCGACTCGCTTCAACGTAGTCAAGGGTTTTCGCGTACAGCGGTTGCTCGATGAAACCAAAACGGGTTCGTTGATCGCCATGACGTTCAATGAGTTTGGGCACATCATCGCCTCAAAGGGAGGCGGTCCGTTGTTGCTGATCTTTGACAGCGACGAAGACGGCGTGCCGGACAAAGTCAAGACGTACTGCGACAAGGTCAAGAATTGCCAAGGCATACTGGCTCTCAACGGCGACGTCTTTGTAACCGCCGATGGACCCGATGGTCCCGCCCTCTATCGACTGAAGGACGAGGACCGAGATGGGACTCTTGAATCGATCACCACGCTGGTCGAGTTCACAGGCGACTCGATGGGGGAACACGGTCCGCACGGGATCACCTTGGGTCCGGACGGTTTGCTCTACATCGCGATGGGGAATCACTCCAGTATCAAAGGTGACTTTGACGAATCGAGCCCGCACAGCAACTATTATGCGGGCGACCTTTTGAAGCCGCGATATGAAGATCCGGGCGGACATGCGCGAGGCGTTACGGTTCCTGGCGGAACTGTGATTCGAACCGACATCCGCGGCGCCTCCGTGCACTTGGTAGCTGGTGGATTACGCAACGCCTACGACTTGGCATTCAACCAACAGGGTGATCTGTTCACCTTCGATTCCGATATGGAATCGGACATCGGTACGTCTTGGTATCGACCGACGAACATCTACCAGATCGTTGATGGCGGCGAGTATGGTTGGCGAAGTGGTTGGGCAAAGTGGCCTAGTTACTACATCGATTCGCTTCCGCCACTTGCCGACGCGGGCCGCGGATCGCCGACCGGAATCACTTCGTACAACCATGTCATGTTCCCAACCAAATACCATAACGCGATGTTCATGGCCGATTGGTCCGAGGGTCGAATCCTTGCGGTGCGAACCAAGCGCCAAGGCGCCTCGTACACAGCGAGCGTCGAAGAGTTCCTCAGCGGGCAACCGCTCAACGTCACCGACTTGGAGGTCGGCCCTGACGGAGCGATCTATTTTGTCACTGGCGGCCGAACGACGCGAGGCGGTTTGTACCGAGTTAGCTGGAGCGGCGAGGTGCCTGAAGAGTTCCGCGAATTCGGCGACGGCATCACAGCTGTTATTCGTACGCCTCAACTGCAGAGCGCTTGGACGCGCCAGAAGATCGCTGGCCTAAAACGAAAGATCGGCAAGGACTGGACCAAACTGCTGGTCGGCGTTGCCCGTGACACTGCGAACCCCTCGCCTTACCGCACGCGTGCTCTTGACGTGCTTCAGCTGTTCGGGCCTCCGCCCAAGACCGACTTGCTTATCGAACTCTCCAAGGAAAAGAGTGAAGCGATTCGCTCCAAGGCCGCTGAGCTGATGGGCGTGCAATCCGACGAGAAGACGGGCGTCGCCCTCGTTTCCTTGCTGGACGACAGCGACCGCACCGTGCGACGAAAGGCCTGTGAAGCGCTCTCTCGAGCCGGCCAGACCGCGCCAGTCAAGAAGATCCTCAAGCTGCTTGGATCCGATGACAGAGCAGAGTCTTGGGCCGCGCGTCAACTGCTGGAAAAAGCCGATGTCGATACTTGGCGAGAGGAGATCCTGGATAGCGAAAACCATCGTGTCTTTGTTCAAGGCTCCTTGGCCCTGATCATCACCGATCCCAGCCGTTTGAATGCGGCCGCCATCACCGAACGTTTCCACAAGCACGTCGAGGATTTCGTCAGCGATCGCGACTTTGTCGACATGTTGCGGCTGATGCAGATCGTGCTCGAAAAGGGCGGATTGGAAGTGGCCGAAATACCGAAACTACGGGACGCCTTGGCGGAGGAGTTTCCCGCGGGCGACAGTCATATGAATCGTGAACTCATTCGCTTACTAGCCTACTTGCAGGCCGATGCGATTCTTCCTCGCGTCTTGGATTACCTCGACACCGATGCGCCCTTAGTCGATCGGCTGCATGTCGCCCTGCACCTGCGGTTTATTGAGGATGGGTGGACGAGCAAACAGAAGTTGCGGTTGATCGAGTTCCTTGAGGAGACAAAGAACGACGAAGCTGGCAACAGTACGCCGCTCTATATTCGAAACGTCGTGAGTGATTTTTCTAAAGGTCTCTCCGTCGAAGATGCAAGGCTCGTGCTTGCCAACGGCCACCGCTGGCCCGCTGCCGCCGTGGGATCGCTTTATCGCTTGCCCAAAGAACTGGACGAGGCGATGATCGAGGACCTGATCGAGCTCGATAACAAGCTCGCCGATAAGAATGACGTGCACTTCAACCGACTTAAGGTCGGCATTGTCGCCATGCTTTCAACCAGTGGCGACGCGAAGTCACTGAAACACCTGAGGCTGATCTGGATGAATGATCCAGAACGCCGAAACGTCGTAGCCGTTGGGCTTGCGCAGCATCCTAATGACGAGAACTGGAGCTACCTCGTCCGCAGCCTCAATAAACTTCAAGGCAACATCGCCAAGGAAGTGCTCATCAAACTGCTGGAAATTGAAAAGGCTCCAGCCGAACCGGAATACTACCGACAGGTCATTTTGGCAGGACTCCGTCTGCAGGATGACGGCGCAATTCACGCTGTGAACTTGCTCGAATACTGGACCGGTGAGACGTTCGTGGCCGACGAGCAACAGTGGGAAGCATCCATCCAAGCCTGCCAAGAGTGGTTCCACAAGACCCACCCGGATCAACTGGAAGCCAAACTTCCCGAGGTTTCCGCCGACGCGAAGTACCAACTGGACGAGCTGCTCAAACACCTCACCAGTGATGCTGCCGACAAAGTCTCGCCAGAACGAGGGCATGCCGTCTTCGCGAAAGCTGACTGCTCGAAGTGCCACCGGTTCGGTAGCGAGGGCGAGTCGATGGGACCCGATCTAACTTCGCTGCGAAAACGGTTTACGCGGCGCGAGGTTCTCGAGTCCGTGCTCTTTCCATCCCACGCGATTTCAGACCAGTACGCCGCAAAGAACTTGGTGCTCAACGATGGACAGAAATATTCCGGTCTGGTCACTAGTGGTGGCGAAGGGGAACTGATTCTGCTCAATGCAAAAGGCGAGAAGCTCTCGATTCTTGAGAAAGACATCGATGAAATCACGCCCAGTCGGTTGTCGTCGATGCCTTCCGGCTTGCTCGACAAACTGACGCTCGAAGAGATCGCCGACCTCGTAGCCTATCTCATGAAAACCCCCAACCCCGAGGTCGCTCGGCGAATCAGCGACGACTAGCAGGCTGCAGCTCATTTCGATAGCGAGTTGAGTCTGAGTCGGTGAGTCGATGGGCGCCCATCTCGCCCATCCGTCTTGCCACCGCCCTGGATGGCGAGTTCCACGTCCCTGCGGGAATCGCCGGGCGTGATTTGGAATCGATGTGATTGCCCATGGAGGGGACAATGCAGAGACTATTTGCCATTCTGGTCGCTGGTTGTATTGCCGCAGCGGCTTGGACGTTTGTGCAGATGTTTGAGGTGCAGGGCCTCAACCTGATCAGCGTCGTACCCCGAGACGAGATTAGCGACGGACCGCTGACACAGCGGGGCGCCGGCGAGACGATTCGCGTGGCTTCCTTTAACATTCAGATCTTCGGACCGACCAAAGCGTCCAAACCCAAGGTGATGCACTCGCTGGCCCGAATTATTCGCCAGTTCGACCTGGTCGCTATTCAGGAAATACGCACGATCGATCGCGATTTGCTCTATCAGCTTCTCGATCAAGTCAATGCCGACGGGCAGAAGTATGACATCGTGGCGGGTCCGAGACTGGGCCGCACCGACAGCAAAGAACAGTTCGCCTACATCTTTGACACGAGACGCATCGAACTCGATCGCTACCAACTTTACACAGTTCAAGACCCAGAAGACCTGATTCATCGTGAACCGCTTGTCGGCTGGTTTCGCGTCCGAGGTCCCGATCCGAAACGAGCGTTCACGTTCAGTCTGATCAATGTCCACACCGATCCGGACGAAGCCAAGCAAGAGGTCGCTGCATTGCATAGCTTGTTTGACGAAGTGCGAAACGATGGCCGGGGCGAAGACGACGTGATCATGCTCGGCGATTTCAACGCGGACAACGCCACGATCATTTCGCTGGGCAGTTCGAGCGTGACAGCCTCGGTCAATAAGATGACGAACACCCGGGGTACGAAACAGTACGATAACATTCTCTTTGACGAACGAGCGACGGAAGAATTTTCCGGACGGGCGGGCGTCTTCGATTTTCTCCGCGAATTCAATCTCACCATCGACGAAGCCCTTGAGATATCCGACCATCTGCCTGTCTGGGCGGAATTCAGTATGCAAGAGGGCGGCTACGGTCGGGTCGCCAACATCCCCAAGAACTCGCCCAAGTAAAAGAACTGGGCCACGGGGAAGAACTCGGCCATGGGAAAAGGGCTGCCGCGCGCTTTCAAGTCAGCTGCGGCTTCTCCGCCCTCTCAAGCTCTCGGCATCATCGTCTTGCTTCTCGCACGAGGTGATTCAGTTCCGGGAGAATGATCTTGTCCATCGCCAATTCGACAGCGGCCCGCGAACCGGGCATGGTGAGCACAACCGTTCGACCGGCTAAGCCGCCGGTCGCGCGGCTGAGCATGGAGGCCGCGCCGATTTCCTCATAGCTGAGCATCCGCAATAATTCGCCGTAGCCGGGAAGCGGTTTGTCGAGCAATGCGGAGATGGTCTCGTAAGTTTGATCGCGGTAACTGATCCCCGTTCCCCCAGTCATCAGCAGCACGTCGATCCGTTCGTCGTCCCGATAGAGTTCGAGAAGTCGTCGCATCGGCTCCGGTTCATCCGGAATAATCTCCCGCTCGGCGACGACGTGACCAGCATCGGTTAGCCTCTGCACGATCGTTGCTCCGCCTCCGTCCGTCTCTAGAGTGCGTGTATCGCTGACGGTAATCACTGCGCAGCGGACTTGCCGTGGCGAGTCCGCTCGATGTTCACGGACCGAGTCACTCATGTACTACCTCTCCTGCTGTGAACGAATTCTGGGCCATGTGGTCAAAGGCCGCCATTGTAGCATCCCGGGGCAAGGCCCTCTCAGGGGCGAAAGCAATGGAAATGGTTGACCAGCAGCTGCGAAAGTGGTATCGACGAGTAATGCGAACTAACGTCGCCCACTCTTCGACTCTTCCCTTTCCGGCAAACGAACCACTCGTCCCGCGGATTTGCCGTTGCGCGAAGTTATCGCCGGTGAGATTTGTCTGCGGCAGTGTTTGTGCATTACTTTCCATGATGGCCTCAATCGGATCGGCGGACGAGTTGCTGCTTAAGGACGGCGGCGTAATTCGCGGGACTTGGCTGAATGCTGCAGAAGAATCGCCCCAGGCGTACCGGTTCAAGACGAAGGCTGGGATACGAGTCGCGTTCCGATCTGAGCAGGTGCACGAAGCACGCGTTCAGTCGAGCAAGATAAGCGAGTACGAACGGCGGGTCCCACAGACGGCCGACCAACCCGACGCCCAATGGAAGCTGGCCCAGTGGTGTCGCGAACGGGGCCTGATGACGCGGCGCAGGGCCCACTTGGAGCGGGTCATTAAGCTCTCACCTGACCACGTCTTGGCTCGACGCGCGCTCGGTTATTCCCAAGTTGATGGCCAGTGGGTCACCCAGGCCTCGTTCTTTCGCGAGCGAGGTTACCAGTTGCACGGGGGACGTTGGCTCAGCTCGCAAGAGATCGAGATCGAGAAGCGAAACGAAGCGGCTAAACGGGATGAGATGTCGTGGTACGTGCGGCTCAAACGCGCTCGCAAGCAGCTTGCCGCCGGACCCAATCGGGAGGCCTTGCAGACGTTTCTTTCACTTCGCGAACCGGCGGCAATCTACGGTCTGACTCGACTCTGGCGAAACGAGTCGTCCGCCATCGCGCGCCGGGTTTACGCGAGTTCGCTGGCTCAGATTTCATCCCCAGCCGCTATCGCCGCTCTGGTTAACATCGCCTTGAATGACCCCGACCTCGATGTGTTTTACGAGTGCATGACGCGATTAAAGCGTTGCGACTCGCCCGAGGTCGTCGATGCGTTCGTCAAGGCGCTGCATAGCCCCCACAACGCCCAGATCAACCGAGCCGCAACCGCTCTTGGCCAACTTAAAGACCCGACCACAGTCGATGCCTTGATTAGCGTTCTCATCACGACCCATGTCCATGTCATGGGAAAAGGATCGCCCAATCAAGTCACGAGCACCTTCGTCAACGGGCCTGGCGTCAACGGGCCTAGCGGCGGATCCGGCATGAAGGCTGGCGACAACCGCAAAGTCATTCGCGAAGTCGTTCGTAACGAAGCCGTCCTCTCCGCGCTCGCCAGCATCACTGACGAAAGCTTCGGTTTCAATCAGCGAGCTTGGTCAACCTATTGGGACGGCCGCCGCATGAACGCAGCCATCCGCCGCCCCAATCAAGACCGCTGAGCCACTCCGGCAACTAACCTTGCCGCGCATAGCAAGGCCCCATCTCGCGACGAGGCTGCTTGCCTTGG
>CAZWOU010000016.1:0-20015 GCA_964635375.1 uncultured Pirellulaceae bacterium
CCAGATGGCTGTTAAATGAGTGACTTTCACCTCGAACTCCTTTTCGCGGACCTTAGCGGCGGCGAGCATTTCCGACCCCAAGGTCCTGAAGCGGGGCCGAGAGGATGAATTGCGCGTGGTCGCGGCTATGGGAACAGCACAGTGTTGTTGCTGCGCTCTTTTCAGGTCCGGTAACCGATTAGATTTCCATGTCTCTACAGGCATCATCGTCGCCTAGCTCGACTCGCTCTTCCATTTCGCTGCGGCGCGGCCTGAGCGTCACTCGACGAGCTCCGTCTTGTTCCCGCGAAATGTGAAAACCCGCACAACCGGACCACTCGCCGCCGACCGCCGCGCCTCTCAGGGGCGAAGCTCGCGTCTGTTCAAGCCATCGGTGCTCGCGAGGATAGAAATAGCGCGGCGCCGAAGAGCAGCAGGGCAACGGCGCCCGCGTCGCGCCAATCCAACCGATCGGCACTCGGGCGGAAACGGATGTAACCCAAGACAGCGCCAGTGGGGCATCCGTAGCGGCAGTACGCCATGGGCACGCGAGTCGCCGTGATGAGGCCAATAATCGCGATGACTATGGAAGCCAGGCTTCCGAATAGGAAGGCGTCGAACGGTTCCAGCGACGCCAGTTCGATCGGCCAGTGGCTGTATCCTACAAGCAGGCAAAACGCTGCCAGCAAGGCCGGCATTGCCCTCAGGGGCCGCAGTCGCTTGGCCCACGAAGGAGCTTGGCGAGGTCGAATCAACTGTTGTGCAGCGCCGAACGGACAGATCCGCTGGCAGTAGATCTGGCGTTTCGTGAAGATCGGCGCCAGCAACGAGGCGGCTGTCAGTACGACAAGGCCAGGCGCGAATTGCCAGGGGACGCCGTGACTGGCCCAGCCGATCAACTGTGCTTGAGAAAGCAAGTCGCCGTTCAAAAAACCGAGATAGGCGATGAGGACTCCCTGGAAGAGCCGGCGAAGCCAAACCACGCCGCCCAATCGAGTCGTGGCGGCCACACATGCGACGAGCAGAATTACGAGCGTTCCGACGTCGCGTAGCGCCACGACGATCGGTCGCGACCTGCTTCGAGCGTCGCTCGCCGGCGATGGCCGATCTGCAATGCGAATGGCCTCAGCCGCCGCCAAGGGGAGCGACTCAGCAATCGCCATGCTGGTCATCGTCGCCCCGGAAACTCCTTCCACTTCCTCTTTCGCTAGATCGACGTCGGCGAGAGAACTCAATGTCCACCCGGTGAACCGTTTGGCAAAATACTCGTCATCGACGACGTATCCGATATACGGTTCGTTCTCAAAACTACTGCGAATTCGAACACGGATAACGCGGTCGTTCTCATCGAGCAAGACAATCGCGTCTGTCGGCCCCTGGTAGCCGATGATCGAATCTCCCATAGGGGCCGTCCGAATCAGCCCGCCAATTCGTTTTCCCTGGCCGTTGAGCACATCGACAACGCAAGGATACCCGCTTCGCACTCGAATCGCAGCAGCATCGGGAAAGCCGCTCTTCGCGTCGCTCAGGTTGATCTTTGCTGGGAATCGCAAAGAGCGGGTCCGCGCGGCAGTCGGCTCGCCACGCTTCGGCTGTCGTTCGAGTCGACGGATGACGCCCTCGAGAATCGCCAAGCTCGTCAACGTCGCGCCGCTAACGCCATCGACCGTTGACGCTCGTTCAACAGCCTCTTCCCAAGTCAAGCCGTTCAAGCAATCCAAGAAGTGAGGATCTCGTTTGATGTCGCCCACATGCTCGCGAGTGTCGCCGCTGGTCACGACTTTCATGCCCACGACTCGCATGGTTTCGTCAAAGGCGATGGCGACATTGGTCGGCCCGCTGAATCCGGCAACCCCGTCCGATTCGGGGGCCGACTGAATCACCGTGCCGATCTGCTTGCCCTCGCGATCGAGGACTATCCTCTCGCCTCGCGGCGTCTGCTTCTCGGCGAGTCGATCGGCTTGCTCGAGCAAGTCTCGAACGGCGTCCATGTTGCCGCGGAGGGAACGGTGCTCGCCGACGGGATGCACTTGGTCATGGATCGCGCGAAGTAAGAGAATTACGCCGACGAAAACAGCGATTCGCATCGAGTGAACGCCAACAGCCCGAAACGCGCGCTGACGAGCGCCGCTGGGCTGGGTAGGGCGTTTGTCAGCTGAACGCGTCATCAAGGCTCTGGCGGACTTGCGATGTTAGGGCTTGGCGACTTGCCTCAGTTGAACCGCGTCGACATGAACGAGTCCGTCGGCGTCCTTCGTGCTCAATGTGACGACGCATTTCTCATCTTTGGCCAGCGAAAAGACGCCCAGAGAAACCGCGCCGTCCTCGGGAGGAGCGTCTCGCATGTTGATTGTTGTTTCAATTTGCTTCTCCCCAATAATCGCTGACAGGGGAGCGCGGGTCGCTCGGTTAGGGTGGTTGCCGTAATACAACCGCAATTCGAATCGCCCTTCCGCCGGTGCTTTCAGCGTGAATGTCGCGGTGGCGTCGCTGCTCGGCGGTGCGTAGAGGTAGCCGTGGCCAACATAGCCCTTGAGCCCTGTGCCGCGTGTCCAAGGCCCCGACTTTTTGGCGCTTACGTCATCGACCACGAGCCCTTTCATTTTGGAGGGGTCTCGTCCAGAGAGAGGGCCTTCGGGGCTTGCCGACGGCAAATCCTTGGGGATTTCCAGCTTGGCGAACACGGTATCGCGGTGGGCCTTGCCGGGCAGTCGCAACAGCGACTTAAGCTCATCGAGATAGTTTTGGTAAACGTCGCGAGGATAACATTCATGAATTGTGCAGATCGATGCGGCTTTGCCGACGACCTCGCCCATCATGCCGCATGTCTTCATCACTCGAGTTGTTCCGAGTGCCTGATGAGTCACGCTGATGCACCGCCCCGCCATGAAGAGGTTTTCGACATTGCGAGAGTAGAAGCAACGATAAGGAATCGGGTAGCCGTAGGTTCGATCGACCCGGCGGTCGTGGACGGCGTAGGAAATGAACGGGTTATCCGGGAACTTCTCTGCGTATTGCTTCTTCGGGTAGTGCAAGTCAATTGACCAAGTGCTCGGAACGCAGCCGTCGGGAAACTGCTTCTTAGCCACCACGTCGTCCTGGGTCAAAATGACATCGCCCAACAACCGCCGTGACTCGCGCGGACCACCGACAAAGGCGACCCAGGTCAGCATGGCCTTGCGGTGCTTTTCGCGCCCGCCACGGTTCTTCATCGCATTAAATGCGCCGTACACCGCCCGCAGATTCCAGTCCCGAATCGACTCTGCGCCGCCGATCGCATCCTTGTCGAATCCGCTTTCCCAAAACCACTGACCGTGGTGATCTCGAGGGTAAGGAAAATCCTTCATGTTCAGATCGAGCGCCCATGGCGTTTTGGGAAACTCACTCGGTTCTTCAAATTCAGCCCAAGCCCACATGTTGCTCATGCCCATACGGCCTTTGTCCGTCATCTCCCAATCTGCTTTGGCGAGCGCTCCGATCGTGGCGTGGCCCGTGCAGTCGCTGTAGAGTCTTCCGACGATGCGGCGCCTTTCGCTGGTGCGCGTGTCGAATGCGTGGACTGCCGCAATGCGGTTGCCATTCATTTCAACTCGATATGCGTGATGATTGAGAAACAGTTCGATGTTGCTTTCGCTGCGAACAATCTTCTCCTTGGTGGCATCGCCGAATTCGGCCTTCTCGCCGGGAGATTTTCGAGCTCGATCGGCGAACTCGTCAACAATCTCGCCAATGCGAGGGTATTCACCGCGACGGACCAGGCCCTTCGCCCAAACCCGAACTTCACTCGACCCGTTGCCGCCGAGCACTGGTCGGTTTTGAATCAAGGCGACTTTGCAGCCCATACGCGCCGCTGAAATCGCTGCGCCAATCCCCGAGTAACCGCCTCCGATGACGACGAGATCATACCCGTCCGTTTTTCGCGGCTGCTCGGGCAAGCCGAGTTTCCCGCGCCGCCAGGCCGACATGATTTGGCCGTCGTTGGGAGGCGAATCCGTCGCTTCGGTTGTAAAATAAATCGCGTCGCAGCGACCATCGAACCCGGTCAGGTCTCGCAATTCCAGTTTGACCTTTCCGGCCTTGATCTCGATCTCGCCGCCAGCTTGCCATTGCCACTCGGCGCCGGTGTTGCCAAAAGTCTGGGATAGAGGACGCCCATCGACTGCCAACTGAAACTGGCCAGGTGAACCCGCGGCGTTCCATCGCGCCACCCAGTCTTTGGTGCGAACGAATACCCGGTACGTCGCGGATTCCTTGAACTCCACGGTCGTCGTGGCGTTCGCGACCGGTCGCCCGAGCCCATGGGCGAGCAGGTAGGGCGATCCCATGGCGTCGATAAACTGCGTGTCGAGTTTCCAGCCGCCATGGCTGCCGAAACTCTCCGCCTCGACCAAGACGCTCGCCGCGCCCGCGGGTCGAAAGCCCGCCGCTAGGAAAAGGAAGCAGGCCGCTACCGCGGTCCGCCGTAAGTTGCCTGACGGGTTGTTGATCATCGAGACCGTTCCTGTGAGAAGTCGCTGCACGGGTTTCTCGTCTTTGTTGTAGGTGCGTGCCCTTAGGCGAGTGCCCTTGGGTGAGTGTATTGTAAGCAGAGTTGGCTTGATGAATAAGATAATAGACGAGCACTAAGAGAGAGAATTTCTGTCCGCGAACAGCGCGGCGCGGCTATAATCACCAACGTTTTCGCTTCTCTTCTTACCCACACATTGGAGTTCCTCGATGGCTTTTCGCAGGTGTCGAATCAGGTTGCTATGGCTTGCGGCGAGCGGAATGCTGGCGTTCACGTTCGGATCGAGTGGGTCCTGGCTGGGCGAAACCGGCTCGCTGGGCGGGAACTCGGCCCATGCGGAGGACTACGGCGGATGGACGCAGGAGTCGCCGCGAGACGAGATTCGGCCGACGTTCAGCTTTTTTTCCGATGGTGGATTCAAGAACGCTGGTCGCTGGGTCATTACGGCCGATCAGCAACCGGGCCGATTTGGCTGGTGGCAAAAGTCGGTGCCCGTCCAAGGCGGAAAGTTCCACCGTTTCCAAGTCGCCTTGAAGACGAAGGGAGTCGAGACGCCGCGGCGCACTGCGGTGGTTCGCATTCTCTGGCGAAATGCGAAAGGGCAGAAAGTCTTGCACGACGCGCCCACGTTCGCATCGTATCGGTCCGGATCGCGCCCACGAGCGGAACCCGAGTTTCCAGCGATCAGCGACGAGACCATCGGCGATTGGCAAATCGTCGGCGGGACCTATCACGCGCCGGCGGACGCCACTCAGGCGATCGTCGAACTCTCTTATCGTTGGGAGCCCAACGGGCGAGTGGAGTGGTCCATGCCAACGCTCACGCCGACTGCGGCGCCCGCCAAACGCACTGTGCGGCTGGCGACGGTGCACTACCGTCCTCGGGACGGAGCTACGGCGATGGATAAGTGCAAACTGTTTGCTCCCATGATCAAGAGCGCCGCGGACAAGAATGCTGATCTCGTCGTACTGCCGGAGTCGTTGACATTCTACGGGCGAGGCAAGACGTACGCAGAGTGCGCCGAGACAGTGCCAGGTCCGTCGACGAACTACTTTACTCAACTCGCCAAACAGCACGACTTGTATATCGTCGCTGGGCTGCTCGAGCGGGATGGCCCCTTGGTCTACAACGTGGCAGCCCTGATCGGTCCGGACGGATTGGTTGGAAAGTACCGCAAAGTCACATTACCGCGTGGAGAAATTGAAGGGGGCATCACGCCGGGCGATTCCTACCCGGTCTTTGACACGCGATTCGGAAAAGTCGGCATGATGATTTGCTACGATGGCTTCTTCCCCGAAGTGGCTCGGCAGTTGTCCAACAATGGCGCGGAAGTTATCGCCTGGCCTGTGTGGGGCTGCAACCCCATGCTCGGCGCCGCTCGAGCTTGCGAGAATCACATCTACGTAGTCAGCAGCACGTACACCGATGCGAGCAGCGATTGGATGATCTCCGCCGTTTACGGTCACGACGGAAAACCTCTTGCGCAGGCTAAGGAGTGGGGTGGGATCGCCATCGCCGAGGTCGATCTTGGGGCCCCGTTGCACTGGCACAGCTTGGGCGACTTCAAGGCCCAAATCGATCGACACCGCCCCGTTGCCGTGGGCGAAAAATAAGCGACCCGCAAGCGACTACTCGCTGGTCACCACCACGCGGCCGCCATCGACGCCGAGCTGCAGTTTGGCGCGTCGCGTGGGGTCCTCTGCAAGAGAGCGGGAGAGCGGAACGATAACTTGCTGTTCGATTGCTCGCTGCAACGGCCTGGCCCCGTATGCCGCATCAAATCCCTCGCGGACGATGAGGTCGACAACCTGCTTGGTCCAAGTGAGTTCGACTCCAAAACGTCGGACCCCATCTCGCTCAGCTAACTCGCCAAGCTCTTTCACAGCGATCTGTTCGACCGCCCTGCGGGAGAGCGGATCAAAGGAAACCACTCGATCAATGCGGTTGAAGAACTCCGGTCGAAAACCATCTTGAACGGCCTTCAGAAAGTTCGGCTGGGCCGTTTCGTACCCTACTGGCGTTGAGCGTGTGGCGCCAAGGTTTGAGGTCATGACGATCACGCAACTGCGAAACGTGGCGGTTCGCCCGAAGCTGTCCGTCAGCCGCCCCTCGTCGAGAACGCCAAGCAACGCATCGAAGACATCGGGCGAGGCTTTCTCGATTTCGTCGAGAAGAATGACCGAGAAAGGGCGCCGCCGCACTTGTTTGACCAGATGGCTCGGTTCGCCATCAGGTTGCAACAGCAAACGCTCCGCGGCCCCGAAGCCTGCGTACTCGCTCATGTCCAAACGGATTAGCCGGTCTGAATGCTTGTCGGCGTCAAACAAATAGCTGGCCAGAGCCTTGGCGAGTTCCGTTTTGCCGACGCCGGTGGGACCGCAGAACAGTAGAACGCCTAGGGGCCGCGCCGGGTCATTCAAGCCGGCCTTCATTCGCGTGATAACTTCCGCTGCCGCGCGGCACGCCTCCGGCTGGCCGAGCACTCGCGAGGCGAGTTGTTCAACGGTTTGGTCAAAGTTGATCAATTGATCGTCATGTAAGAGCGACTGGGGAAGTCCGCTGAACTCGCCGAACTTGAGATAGACATCCTCCGCCGAAATCGTCGCTGTCGAAGGGCTCGATTTGAGCGATCTTGAGGCAACCAGATCCGCGGCAAACTGAGGGCTTCGGCCTGGCAGCGTTTGGTAGGGCAGAAAACGTTTGAACAATCGATGCGTTATCGGCGCAACATCCTGGTCCATGCTTACTCGAGAGTCACGAGCAGTATCTTGGTAGAGTTCCGCAAGCAACTGTTGAGCATCCGCGTCGGCCATCGGCGGAACGGGGTGGGTTTCCAGCAGCGAAGCAAATCCGGGCAAGAGCCGCTGGCACGCGTCCCATTCCTGTGCGGTCGACTCACCGATCAAACGCAATTCGCCCGCGTCGATATAGGCCGCCAAGAACGCAGCGATGCTCGATTCGGGTTTGCCTCCGCCAACCACCAGCTCCAGCAGGTTCTCGATGCAAAGCACGCCCTGGAATTCGCTGAGCTCGTTGATTACGGCTTCACAGCGTTCCTCCCATTGGCCCAAATACTGCATGCCGGCAATCAGGCGAGCTCCGTTAGTGAGCCACATTTTCCTTCGCTCGGTTCGCTCTTCCTCGGAATGCTTCTGGCGGCTGAGACGCTCGACTTTTCGCGCGGCGGCGACCAGCAGAGTCGATTTGCCGACGCCTTTTTCGCCGAGGAGGACTAAGCTGCATGTGTCTCCCATTATCCGCTGGGCTAAGGCGTCAATTGGTCCGTCGATCCGCAACGCTCGACCCATGCGGCGCCGAACGCCCCGATCGACGAGAGAGTCGGCGACGGCCGGAAGCGCGTCCAGAGCGACCGGTCCAATCGCGGCGGGCGGGGGCTGTGTTCGGACATTGAGCGTGTCGATTTGCAGCGTAATTGGCGAGAGGTGTTTGCCCAGATCGCGCGGCGTCATTCCACCCAACGACTCGCGGGCCGACTCCTGCATCAAGCTCTTGACCGATCCGATGTCCAGGCTGATCAGTTGCATATCAATCGTCGGCGCAGTGCACACGACCGATCGGTCGGGGCGGCGGCCGAGAACGGCCGGCAAACGTATTGTCACCAACTGCCGGCATGGATGCACCGCTCGACCAGACTTGTATTGCGGCCGCACTTGAATGACGAACTCGACCAGCTCAAGATCTTTCATCACAGGTTCTTCGAACTGGGCGTTTTGCAGACGTTGCTGTTTTACGAGGTGCTTCTTAAGTTGTTTCAGCGCTCCCGACACGGTCGCATCGGTTGCCGCGGCCGAGAGGCCGTCGAGAGTGCGGGCGGTAAAACAGCCGTCCGCGTCAACCCAGATTGCGATTGGAAATACGAGTGTCTTCATTAGTTCAGTTCAAGGGGCAGTTCAGTTCGAGGGGTAGTTCAGTTCGAGGGGCCAGGGGAGCGAGTCGAGAATCCAGTTGTGGCGCGCCGCGTGATGCTCCGGCCAAGGTTGCTCACGGCCGGTGCGGCAATCGACAGCGAATTTCTCAACGACTAAACGTCGCACGACAGGCGGCGTACAATACGGGTCGGCGCCGGCCTGCGACGACGGTTTCTCTCGTAAGCGGAATTGGGCTCGTTGACGCGCCAATTCGGACATCGCCAAAGTTTCAACTTCTCGACCCGCGCGCGACTCAAGCAATTCCACGATGACCGGCAGCAGCCGGCCGTTGGGCAATTCGACGGTGTGGGTTCCGCATTCAACGTCTAGCAACCGCCTAACTCCTGCCCCGGCGAAGCTGAGCACCTCGCCGGGGAAGGGCAGGTCGCCGGCGCCGCAGAGGTTGCAGGTTCGGATTTCGTCGCAGTCATAACCCAATGCTTGCTCCAACCCTGCCCGTACAGCGGACTTCACAAGCTCAACCGCGATGGGCTCGGATTCGACGACAGGCCGAAATAGAGCCAGAACGCGTTCTGGTTCATTCTGGCTGCGGAAAATCGCCTCTAAGAGAGCCGCCTGCCGAACGGCTTGCTCAAGAGGGGGCTGGTCCGGCGATTCCACTTGGGGTTGGGCCGCCAACTCGTCGTGAAATTCATGAATCTCATAGGCGGCGCGAAGCTCGCCCGGCGTTCGCTCGATGGGGCCGTGCCCTTTCCAGCCTCGCAGCCGCGAGACCCCAGCGGGACGGGGTGGTATTCGAGTCGAACTCTTTGAAATCGAGTTGGCCGTTGACGCCAGCAGTTTCACCGAGTCTCGCGTGGCTTGCAGTTGTTCCTGGAGGGAAAAGTAGCGAAGCTGCTCGCTAGTCAATTCGCCGACGGAAACAGCGCCCGTCGGTCGAACCGTTTCCAACTCGGCTCGCATCCGATCGCAGTATGCGTTCAGACTGCTCGCAACGAGCCGCGGTTCAGGAAGCTCTCGCTCTGGCTGCGGCTCGGTGTCCGTGAGCGGATGGACTGTTGTTGCGAGTCCATTCTCACGACGTTGAACGTCGAGAACGGTCGGTGTTTCCCGAGTGATATTGGCAAGTCGGCGAGCGACCGGCTGGCCCAAGAACGACTCCACGGCACGCTTGAGCGCGCGAGCGCCCAGCCGATGGTGATAACCTTGTCGAACGAGGAAGTTCATCGCGTTGGCGCTGATGCGAACCGCCGTGCGGCGAGAGACGAGGCCCTCACGTCCGAGCAATTCACGGATCGTCAATTTGGCGATCTCTGTCATTTCGGTTCGGTCGAGTTGTGAGAAGGGCACAATGCGATCAATGCGGTTGAAGAACTCAGGTCGAAAGAACCGTCTCGCCGCTCGCTCGTATGCGCGGTTGGAGTCCGAGTCGGTCGAGTTGAGCCCAATCTGTCTGGCCGCTTCTCGAACGCCGAGATTAGAAGTCATCACGATGACCGTGTTGCTGAAATCGGCAGTACGTCCGCGCGAGTCGGTCAGGCGTCCTTCACCGAGGACCTGCAACAAGAGATCAAACACGTCCGCGTGCGCCTTCTCAATTTCGTCGAGCAGAATCACAGCATAGGGCTGCCGGCGAATGGCGGCGGCCAACAACCCATCGGGGTCTTGCCGCGTGCCCACAAGTCTCGCGGCGCCGGCGTAGGAACTATACTCGTTCATGTCGAAGCGGATCATCCGCGACTCGTCCGAAAACATGGTCTGGGCAAGCGCTTTGGCGCACTGCGTCTTGCCGACGCCGGTGGGGCCGAGAAACAGCATCGTGGAGATTGGCTTGGTAGGGTCGTTCATCCCTGCTTTGGCGATCATTACCGCATCGGCCGAAGCCTCTACGCCGTCGCGTTGCCCAATGATCCGCGTTCTCAATTGCTCGACAACCTCGCGGCGGCACAATGCCTGATGGCTGTTGAGCAACCCGATGGAAATACCGTTGGCGCTGCAGAAAGCTCGATAGATCTGGATCGCGGCGATAGTCTGGTTCTTGGACTTGGCGGCGATTCGGCGCATGAAGCCGGCTGCCTTTCCCGGAAACGCCGCTGTTCGATCGTAGCGACGGTGAATCTCCCAAACCGTGGGGATGGCGTCGAGATGAAACTCGCAGCGGAACTCGTTTTCCAGTTGCCTCCGCTCGTGGATCAAAATGCGAAGCGTGTCTTCGTCGTTGGTGGCGTCGATGTGAATCGCCTGGAATTGATCAGCGAGTCCGCGATCGCGCTCTTGAAAGGCCGCCCATTGCCCCGTGGTCAATTCACTCAGCACGCGAACACGGCGACGATAGATGTGGCTGCGCAATACGTCAGCCACGCTCAGCTGACTGCAACTGCTCTTTCCCGCCTCAAAAAGACCCAGGAAGTTGCCAAAGCAGAGGACATGTCCCCGCCGATACGACTCGCGAACGATCGCCAACAACCGACTTTCCCATTGGCCCACGTAAGACATGCCGGAAATCAAACGTTGGGGTGAAATCAACCAATGCCCCCTCCGATTGACGTAGGCGCTTCTCCGCTTCGACACGACCCGACGTATGTGCTCGTGGATTATCGAAGTCTTGCCGCACAGGCGAGGCCCAATGATGGCGACGGGGCGGCGCGAACTGTCCGTCAACGCCGTCTTTAGGCGACTGATTTCATCTTCCCGCAACACGGCGCGCTTGAGACCGTCTGGGTACTGCCAGTCCAAGCAGCGGCCGACCCGGTTGAGTTCCTCGGAACCGCTTGCCTGTTCGCTATTCCAAAGCGTCGCAAGCTGGTTCAGCTCGCTAGCCGAGAACTTCTGTCGTACGCCAACATCCAACTCGATTGTGGCGACCCAAGCTCGGCCTGCGAGGGAGGGGAGCGAGATCCAGAGGTTCTCGCGCTTGGCGGCTCGTATCGCGTCCCGAAAATGCTTCGTCAAAACCTCTGTGGCTCGCTGGGGAAGCAGGTGTTCCGCGTCCAAGTCAAACCAAAGTTCGGGCACGCTTGGCGAAAATGCGACCCAGCGGTCAAAACGGGGCATTACGACGAACAGCAACCGAGTCGTTGCGACATCCGATCCCAAGTCGAGGCGGAGCTTCAGCACTCGCGAGTCGCAGTCGGGGTTATAGATCGCATTGAGCAACGCGTCGTGACGCGACAGCCTGCCTAGTTGATCGAGGTTTGGCTTGTATCGTTTCGCCAACTTCGACAACGCTCGTGAGAGACTCAGGTCGAAACACCTCGGATGGCCGCCGAACAACGGCGCGCAGGCAAACCCCTTCCCGCCGCCATTCGGGTCCTTCTGGGCCTGTACCAATATTGGTAAACGACACTTCATTAATCGTCGAGCAATCGTTGGAGTTGAACAGTGAGATTCGCTTCGAGAAGAACAGGGATCGCCTGCAACAGAGACTCGCTGGGGAGTTTCAGGTTCGTCTTCAGTTCGAAATCGTGGGCCTGGTTCTTCTCCAAATCGTATTGCCGGCGGCGTGGCGCGTGTTGTAAGAAGCCACGCCTCAAGACGTTTCGTGGCGGGTTGTAGCCGACTAGCTTTCCCGCCGACGCTTCCACCATGCAGGCGTCGCGTCCGCCACGGTCCCCGAACTCGTGGCGTCCCCGTTCCAATTCCAAGATCGAAAAGGCTGCCTCGCCCTTAATAACGAGCCCCACGCCAATGACATCGAATTCTAACGCGTCAAGTTCCGCGCCACGGTAGGCATCGATCACCTTCTTCCTGTTGGAACCGCCATCCGGCTCCTCCAGTTCGCCATCAGTTTCCTGCTCAACGTCCGCCAGCAATCGCAATACCGGCTGAGGCATTCCAGCGGCTTGGGGCTTGTTGAATTCGGGCGCATCCGCGTCCAACTCGGGTCGATACCGGCGGTAGACGAACAAAGACGTTTGCCATTTCTGGCTGGCGGCATATGCCTCGTAGGCGGCGGCCAGTTGCCCTAACCTCGACTTGGACTCGCTGTAAATGCTCAAAGTTACCGACGTCGCTTTGTCCGCATCAAAACGATGGATTTCGGTCAGCAGTCGAATGAGCCGGCGTTCCAGTGCGTTGGCGTCGTCGTTGAGCTTGTCGGGAGAAGGCGACTTGTCCTGATAGAACGACAAGAAGGACCGCTCTTCCATCGCGCTTGCATCCTGTTCCAAGCCTTCGACGTCTTGAATGATCGACTGCAATCGCTGATGCCTCTGAACCTCTTGCACGCTCAAATAAGCAAGGCGGTTGTGGGGCTGCTTCTTCAGGCGCCGCCGCAACATCTCTTCGCGTTGGTCGAGCCGAAACAGTTCATTGCGCAGACGCAGCGTAGTGGAGCCGTTCGCAAGACGTTGAGTCCGACGTCGTGACACGCTCAAGAGGCTCAGCGCGTGATGAAGGTTGACGGCAAGGCGGTTCGCTTGCATGGGCATTACGGCGGCGTCCAGCGTTATCAGGCCATCCTGACAGTCGACCGTGACGGAGAAGCCGTGGTCCCCGGTGTGATTGTTGAGCCGGTCCGCGAGCGGCGCGGCGATCGTTCGCTCGATGACTCGTTTTAGCGGTCGGGCGCCGAGCGTCGATTCAACTCCGTCGGCCGCCAGTTGGGCGAAAGCCTCGTCGCTAACTTCGATTGTCAACTCCCTGTATTTTGCCCCGTCGCGTTGCCTGAGCTTGTTCAGTTCGCGTTTTGCAATGGCCTGGATCGCTTGCGAGCCGAGAGGCCGAAAGGGGACGATGCGGTCGAGTCGATTAAACAGTTCGGGTCGCATGAACTCGCGCACTCTGCGCACAAAGAACAACTCGGCATCGACGCTTTGCGATTCTGCGTCGCCGAGACCCAGGCGTGACCCGCGATAGGCGTCGGCGCCCAAGTTCGAGGTCATTATGATCACGCTATTGCGGAAGTCGGCAACTCGGCCCGAGCTATCCGTCAAGCGGCCTTCGCCGAGGATCTGCAGGAGCAAGTCAAAGAAGGCGGCGTCGGCCTTTTCAACTTCGTCAAACAGGACCACGGTAAATGGCTGCTCTCGAATCCGCCGGGTCAACAGTCCCTCGGTGGCTAACGAACCGCCGATCAGGCGATCGACCGCGATTGGATTAGAGAACTCGCTCATGTCGAAGCGAACGAGACGGCGTTCGTTATCGTAGAGAAAGGCTGCGATCGACTTGGCCAGCTCGGTCTTGCCGACGCCGGTTGGGCCGATGAAAAACAAGGACGCCAACGGCCGATCAGGGCGGCTCAACCCCGCCTTGATCGTCGCCAACAAGTCAATCACGACGTCCACTGGATCGGCCTGCCCGATCAATCGCTGCGAGAACCAGTCGCGTGTCGCATCGATCATCATGGGCGCGTCGAGCAAAAATAGCGGCAGTCCGGTCTCCTTGGCGAATGCCCGCGTCACTTCATCCGGCTCGATGCTCTCCTCGTAAGGGGCCGTGTAGATGAGGTTTCGCAGGAACCGCAAAGGCCTCCCTGGCGCGGATGAGTAGGTTGCGAATCGGGCGTGTAACTGTTCGATGGCGATTAACGAGTCGGCGGCGATACTGCGCACCAGCTCGGCTCGTTTTTTCGATTTTCGCCGCTTCTTTGATCTCCTCTCTGAGCTCTTCTTTCCTTTCGGCGCCGGCGGCGGCTCAACGGCGGCGGCGAGCAGGATTGCTTGCAAGCGAGCGGAGTCGGGTTCGTCGACGCGCAGAGGCTGGAAGGCGGCCAAGAGCTGAGGATCTTGCCGTTCAATGACGGACACCTGAGCTTCAGTGCACTCGGCCACTGCCGTCAATTCGCCCCGATATAACGCGTTCCGAAGAAAGGACGCGATGCTCTGCTCGCTGTCCACCGACTGCCCAACTCCCATTAACTCCACTAAGTTCCCCAGATGAAGGACGACATTCCTTTCCGAAGTCTCCTTGAGCAGCCGTTGGCAACGGTCCTGCCACATCCCGAACCCGGACATCCCCGCCACCAGCCGAGCTCCACTCGTCTCCCAGAATTCGCGGCCCCGCAGGTCTAGTTCCTTTCTCCGCCGAATCAGCTCATAGAATGCGGCCGTCTTGCCGACTCCGGACGGCCCGATAAGCAACACGTGCGGGTTTTTCGGCGAGCGGAGCAGTCGCGCGAAGCGTTTCGTTGTCGCCTCCGTTTCATAGGCCTGGGGAAGTTCTTCCTTGCGCAAATCTGTGGCGACTTGCTTGAGCGCCGAACCCTCTTGCGGGTTGGACCAAGGGTCTTGCGCCTCCGCCCATTTCGCGGTGGTTGGCGAGCTAACCGTGGCAGCCTCGTAGGCTAGCTCGAGGCTCTGAAACTGGGCCAGAGGAGTGAGTCTGTCGAGCTGGAACATTCGACCGCGGACGAGGGCCGCACGGACTTCATATTCCACCTGCCGTCGAAGTTCCTCGCGTCCCCTCACGAGAATGTCGATGTCCAGAGCTGGCACGTATGCGATGGCGTCGTGATCTCCACAGTCCCAATAGGCGAATTGCACAGGGACGTCGACTGGACGCCGCCAGGCAACATCCCCACTTGGAGGCTCGGCCGAAATGACGACTTCGTCCAGCATGACGTCGGACGACGGGCGGCGAAAATGAAGCAGCGCCGGATCGAGGCTATTGACCAAGCGTTGAATGTTGCCCAGCAGGCTTTCGACACCCTCGCTGCCGGAAATGCTCAAACGAGAGAGTTCGGGAAACAACAGCGGTTCGACATGCTTCAGTCCGCCTTCCAGATGTTGCTTCAGGAAGGCGATGCGAATAGGGAGTTTCGGCATTTCCTGGATTCTATTCTCTTGGCGGCTCAGAGACCAGCGAGTGCGCAGGACGGCTCGACGACGACTTTAGAGCGCTCTCGCATTTTCCCAGCGTCTCAAATTGCTCCATGCAACAAGGTCTCCATCGGAATCAGACGTTGCCACGGCTGATCCTCGGGAGAAGGGCGGGAGAGCAAAGTGCTCTCATCAAGGACCAATAAAGATCAACAAAGACCAATAAGACCGTCTTGAACCTGTGGTCCTTGGAGGGCATGACGAAACCGGCCTCAGCCGGCGATTTCTCGCCACCGATTTGGGCCCCACAGAATCGACCCGTTCGCGAATGAAAGGTTCAGCGGGGAATGAGAATTCTCGGCGGTGTTTTCGCTGCCGTCAGGCTGTGCCGACCTGCTGCGCTAGCGCCAGCGGAGGATCAGAACCGGACGCTCGACTCGCCTGGCGGCTCTGCCTGAACCGCTTACTCGCCTGCGGTCTTCTTCTTGGCCGTCTTCTTTTTGGCGGCAGTCTTCTTCTTGGACTTCTTCTTTTTTGCCGTTTTTTTCTTGGCGGCCTTCTTCTTGGCGGCTTTCTTCTTCTTTTTCTTTTTTGAACCGCCTTGGGCTGCTCGAGTGGCAAGTAGGTCAAGACATTGTTCAAAAGTGATATCGTCCGGCGACGTATCTCGAGGAAGCGAGGCATTGGTTTCGCCGTCGGTCGCGTAGGGGCCATATCGCCCGTCGAGAATCTGGACCGGGTTCTCAGTCACCGGCGAGGGCTTTTCGAACGACTTCAGCGGCTCTTTCGGCGCCGCTCGACCTCGCCGGGTCTTTGGTTGCGCAAGCAGTTCGAGCGCCTGTTTCATGGTGACGTCAATGGGCGACAGCTCCGCGGGCAGCGAACGCGTTTCCGCTTCGCACTTCACATAGGGGCCGTAACGCCCGTTGGTGGCGATCACAACTTGGCCTGATTCGGGGTGGGGGCCAAGCTCTCGCGGCAACGATAACAACTGCAAGGCGATCTGCAGGTTGACGTCGGCCGCCTCCATGCCTTTGAGCAGCGACGCGTTTCGGGGCTTATCTTTCTCGCTGAGCGCGGCCAACTGAACGTAGGGACCGAATCGGCCCGTCTTGACGAAAACGTCCGCGCCAGTTTCCGGATCGACGCCCAGAGGCTCGTCATCACCCTGTGACTTCTCCAGCAGTTCGAGAGCCACAGGCAAGGTCAATTCATCCGGAGGCAAGACATCGGGAACGCTGGCCTTGCGGTGGTTCTCGGCGTCGCGCTCGCCTTGCTCGATGAACGGCCCGTACCGTCCGACTCGCAGATAGACCGTCTCAAGATGCTCACCCTCTGTGGGTTTGCCAATCTCGAACTGGCTGATCGCACGGGCGTCAATGCGTTCGAGGTTCTCTTCGATTTGTTGCTTCAGGCCAGGAGTCTCGTTGCCAAAATAGAAGCCCTTCAAGTATTCGACATGTTCGGCTTCGCCGCGACTGATCGAGTCGAGTAGGTTTTCCATCTCCGCCGTGAACTCGTAGTCAACCAACCGCTCAAAGTGTTCCTCCATCAATCGTGAGACGGCAAAGGCCCGCCAAGTGGGAACTAACGCGTTGCCTTTCTTGAACGCATACTCGCGGTTCAAGATCGTATCGATGATCGTCGCATAGGTGCTCGGACGCCCGATGCCGCGCTCTTCCAAGCGGCGGGTCAGCGAGGCTTCGGTGAACCTCGCAGGGGGTTTGGTGGTGTGGCTCGCCGACGTCAGCTCGCGGCAGGTGACGGCTTCGCCTTTCTCAACCGATGGCAGCACCGTCTCCTTGTCCGCCAATTGGGCGGCGGGGTCTTCCGAACCTTCGACGTACGCCCGCAGGTGTCCGGGGAAGTCGATCGTCTTGCCGCTCACTTTGAAGACGGCGCCGTCGCCCTCAATTGTGATCGTGATCCGCCGACCTCGCGCATTCTCCATCTGACGGGCGATCGTCCGTTTCCAGATCATGTCGAACAGTTTGAACTGGTCGGTGTTTAGCTGGCTTTTTAACGCCTCGGGCAATTTGAAGGGATGGCCTGCGGGGCGTATCGCCTCGTGGGCCTCTTGGGCGTTCTTAACCTTAGAGGCATAGGTCCGGGGCGAGCTGGGCAAGTACTCCGCCCCATACTCGGATCGAACCAGTTCGCGGGCCGCGTCGACAGCCACGCTGGCAAGATTGGTCGAGTCGGTACGCATGTAGGTGATGAAGCCGTTTTCATAGAGGCTTTGAGCGACGTTCATCGTACGCCTGGCCGTGAAACCGAGCTTGATATTGGCCTGTTGTTGCAGAGTACTGGTGGTGAACGGCGCCTTCGGCTTGTCAGTGAAGGGCTTGACGTCGAGCGCCGTGACTTCGAACGATGCTTTCTCCAGACGCGATACGAGCCCGGCGGCCGCAGCTTCGTCAAGCAAGAGCAGCTTGGGGTCCTTCAGCTTGCCGGTGTCGGAATCAAAGTCGTTCCCAGACGGGAGGCGGCGCCCATCCACCGAGACCAAACCGGCTTTGAATCCGCTTCCGTCGAGCTTGGCGAATAAGCCGGCGAGATCCCAATAGGTGGCCCACACGAACGCCATTCTCTCCTGTTCGCGATTGACGATCATCCTCACAGCGACACTCTGCACGCGGCCCGCGGAAAGTCCCTTGCCTATCTTCCGCCACAGCAAAGACGAGAGATCGTAGCCGTAAAGCCGGTCGAGGATGCGGCGAGTCTCTTGAGCGCGAACGAGCCCGTCGTCGATCTCACGCGGGTTGTCGATCGAAGCCCGAATGGCCTCTTCCGTAATCTCATGAAACACCAATCGTTTGACCGGCACTTTCGGCTTGAGCAACTCGCACAAGTGCCAACTGATCGCTTCCCCTTCGCGATCTTCGTCCGTCGCCAGCAACAGACTGTCCGATTCCTTCAGCAGGCCCTTCAGCTTGCTAACCTGCTGTTTCTTTCCTGGGGGAACGATGTAAAGAGGCTGGAAGTTGTCCTCAACGTTCACGCCCAAATACGCCCAATCCTCCTGCTTGTATTTCTCCGGAACCTGTTTTTTGCCCTCGGGCAGGTCGCGAACATGCCCGATGCTCGCCTCGACCGTGTAGTTGGGGCCGAGAAATCGGCTGATCGTTCGCGCCTTGGCGGGCGATTCCACAATCACAAGTGATTTCTTCTTCTCGGTCTTCGCCATGGGTCACAAACTCGTCGGTGAAATGAGTAACAAGGGAGAAATGGAGCAATCGTCCGCCAGACGTCGGTTTTTCATGATATTGACCGCCCCAGCTGGCTAAGAGAGGGCGTCATTGAATATCAGCTCGCCACGCTCAATGGCGTTAGTCGCAAACTCCTGGGCGGCGCGGCCGTCCCATTCGGCTTGACCCTCTCGGCGGGCAAGAGTCTACTTACCGAACCAGGATTTCCTTCGTAAATCGGCCAAGCGAGTGGACCACACTCCTGTTTGGGATTGTATTTACGTCGATCACCCCTACAATCGGCAGGATCGTATTGGACTAGGTGGTCGATTGCTCCATTACTTTCCTCTGCTTGTCCGCCGCAGGGCTGTTTGCCCCGTGAGAGCTAAAGCAAAGGTCGGAATCATGGACTGAGCGGACCTTCCCGGTCAACCCATGAAATCGTTGAGAGTCCATTAATACCGGATTCGTTTCACTGTCAAGTCGTCTTAACTCGCGAACCGATGTCGAACCCACTTTCATTATTCCGTCGTCACCAGCGCACTCTCATCGCTGTCTTCGGCGTCTTTATCGTCCTGGTTTTTGTCGTTGGCGGCTCCATTGACAAAATGTTCTCGGGACCCCGGCGAGGCGTCAATGGGGTCGTTGTGTCCTGGGAAAACCGCACGATCAACCAACAACAGCTTCGCCTGTTGCATCGCCGCCATGGGATGGCCATGGATTTTCTGCAACGAGTCGCCAATGCAACTCGCAAAAAAGAAGGATCGCCGAAAGTCGCGCTTATCCAACCCGCCGCCGATGAACGGGAATTGGTCGTGCGCATCCTTCTCGCGGACGAGGCCGAGCGACTCGGCGTTGTCGTCGGCGACCAAGCCGTCCTCGACTACCTCGACCAGCTGTCCGACAAAGGTCTGACCGACCAAGAATTTCGCAAGTTTCTGCGTGAGGCCGGAGGGGACGCCACGGAAGATCTCTTGTTCGAGCAGCTCAAACAAGAGCTACTCGCGTTGCGAATGCAGGAAATGGCGGCCGCCGGTTTGGGAGCCACTACGCCCAGTCAATCGTGGGAATACTACGTCCGCCTCAATCAACAAGCCGTGACCGAAGTTTACGCCGTCAAGGCTGAGGATTATCTCGACCAAGTGACCGAGCCGCCAAAAGATGTGGATCTGAAGGCGATTTTTGAGGCGGGCAAGGATCGATATCCTAATCCGAATCTTCCCGAGCCGGGCTTCCACATTGGAACCAAGATCGCCTTTCAGTACTTTAAGGCCGACTTTGAAGAGTTGCTCAAGGAAGAACTGAAATCTATCACGGACGAGCAGATCTTGAAGGAATACGAGAAACAAGTTGCCGACGGCCAGCACAAGACCACCGCACCGCTCCCCAGTGAAACAGACGAAAAAGGCGAGGACAGCGAAAAGACGGACAGCGAAAAGACGGACAGCGAAAAGACGGACAGCGAAAAGAAGAGCGGAAAAGAAGACGAACCAGCTGAGAAGAAAGAGGATGGAAAAGAGCCAGCAAAGCCTGGCACCGCCAAGAAATCGGACGAACCCGGAAGTGCTGCGAAGCCCAAAGAGAAGGATGTTCCGGCCGATTCGGACGAAGGGTGTCAGGACCCCCCGGCAACAGACAAACCCGCAACAGACAAACCCGCAACAGACAAACCCGCAACGGACAAACCCGCAAC
>CAZWOU010000016.1:20115-47253 GCA_964635375.1 uncultured Pirellulaceae bacterium
GCGACAGACAAACCCGCGACAGACAAACCCGCGACGGACAAAGCTGCGGGGGACAAAGCTGCGGGAGACGAAGCTGCGGGAGACGAAGCTGCGACAGACAAGCCTGCGACAGACAAACCTGCCAATCAGGAGTCTGGCTCGGAAAGCGCGCCGTCAACTGGTGACGCGAAGACTGTCGAACCGCCCAAGGCTCCCGTTGAACGCATCAAGTCGCTTGAGGAAGTGAAGGACTCCATCGCCCGCTCGCTGGCTCGCCCTGGTGCACAAGACAAATTGGACGCTGGAGTCAAACGAATCGAAGCGGCTGTTCGCAAATACGGCGCGGCTCTCTCGCGTTTTCAAGCCAAAGTTGTCGATAAGTTGGTTGAAAATCAGGATCTGTTGCCGAAACTGGTTCAGGAGCAGATCAAGGAGCGTGGGACGCGAGCCATTGATGACTACTTGGAGACCGAGCTGGATAATTTGGACCTGACAAAGCTCGGGCTCGAGAACGAGAAACCCGCCGACTTGGATCTGGAAACACTGGCGGACGAACTCGGTTTCACGCTGGGCGTGACGTTCCTCAACGACGCTGTAGAGATAGCAGAAACTGAAATCGGCCAGGCAACGACGTTCAGTTTTGCAAACGGCAATTTTCAGCAGATCCCGTTCTCTCAATCCGCCTATACTTCGGGTGTGCCGCTTTACGCGACGGGCCGCATCGGCGGGCAGATTCGTGATACGACTTTCATCTATTGGCGAACCAAGATGGAACCGGCTCGCGTCCCCGATTTTGATGAAGTTCGGGACGATGTGGTGAAGGTGTGGAAACTGCAGCAGGCCTTCGCGATAGCCCAGAAAGCCGCTGAAGGTCTGAAGGTGAAGGCGAATGAGGCCAAGGACAAGCCGCTTGCCGAATCGCTAGGCGAAGCGGAAGGTAAGGCTGTCGCACGTCCGCTTCCGTTCTCATGGCTCACGGTTGGGTCCGCGCAAGGGATGTTCGGCCAGAGCCAGCAGGGGATGCCGCGAATAGGGACTGTGCAGGTTTCTCGCAAGGACGACGAGGGTGAAGACGTAACGGAAACGGTCCTCGCCGATCGGGGCTTTATGGAGTCGGTCTTCTCGATTGAACCTGGCCATACCGATTTAGCAATCAACCAACCCAAGACTGAAGTCTATGTCGTGCGGGTGGAAGACCACTATCCCAGCAACGATTTGCTGCGGCGTCGATTCATGACGACAGGTCCCACCAATAGCGAGTTGTTTCTTTCCCGCATGGACCAGCAGCAAATCCTTCGACAGTGGTATCTCGAACTGCAAGATGATCGCGGCTTTCAATGGGATCCCGGGTATCTGGAGAACCTCCGCTCCCAGCAGGAGTCGCGTTAGTGCCGCCAAGGTGGGAACTGGATAATCCGGCGATTCCCCCGTTTCGAAATCTAGCTGAATTTGAACACCGTGACGCCGAGAGGCGGCAGGTTCACGTTGATGCGGCAGGGGCGCCCATGGTGCGGTTCGTCCAGTGACTTCACGCCCGGATGATTGCCAAAGTTTGATCCGCCATAGTGCTCCGAATCACTGTTGAACAACTCTTGGTGCCAACCGTGATGTGGCGTACCAACCGGGAAATCACGACGAGCGACTGGGGTGAAATTGCAGCATACAATCAGCGACTGTCCATCTCGCGATCTGCGAATGTAGGACAGCACGCTGTCCTCTCGGCTCAGGCAGTCGATCCACTCGAAACCGGCGTTGTCGTGATCCAATTCGTGCAGCGCGGGTTCGCGACGATAGAGTGAGTTCAGATCTGCAACCAGTCGACGGATGCCGGCATGCGTGTCCCATTGCAACAGGTCCCATTGCAACTCGCCCTCGTGGCTCCACTCATTCCATTGAGCAAGTTCGCCGCCCATGAAGAGCAGTTTTTTGCCGGGGTGGGTCCACATGTAGCTGTAGAGCAATCGCAGGTTGGCAAATTTCTGCCATAGGTCGCCCGGCATCTGGTCGAGCAGCGAGCGCTTGCCGTGGACGACCTCATCGTGCGAGAGCGGCAGCAGGAAATTCTCGCTAAAGGCGTAGATCAGACTAAACGTCAAGTCGTCGTGGTGGTGCTGGCGAAAAATGGCGTCTCGCTGCATATAGTCTCGCGTGTCATTCATCCAGCCCATGTTCCACTTGAAGCTGAAACCGAGCCCGCCGCAGTAGGTTGGATGTGAAACTCCACCCCAACTGGTCGATTCTTCGGCGATGGTGAGCACGCCTGGATAGGAAGCGTGAGCGCGTTCGTTGAACTGTTTGAGCAGCGTGATTGCTTCCAGGTTTTCTCGGCCGCCATAACGGTTGGGGATCCAATCGCCTTCCTCACGGCTGTAGTCCAGGTACAACATGGAAGCGACCGCGTCCACACGCAATCCGTCAATGTGATACTTGTCGAGCCAGAACAACGCGTTGGAGATCAAAAAGCTGCGGACTTCATCGCGGCCATAGTTAAAGATCAGCGTGCCCCAATCCGGGTGCTCGCCTTGCCTGGGGTCCGAATGTTCATAGAGCGACGTGCCATCGAAATTGGCCAAGCCATGTTCGTCCCGAGGGAAGTGGGCCGGCACCCAATCCAGAATGACGCCGATGTCGTTTTCGTGGCAGTGGTTAACGAAATACATGAAGTCTTCGGGCGAACCGTAACGGCTGGTGACAGCGAAGTACCCAACGGTTTGATAACCCCAGCTTCCGGTGAAAGGGTGCTCCGAAATAGGCATCAATTCAATATGGGTGAATCCCATTTCGCGACAATAGTCGACAAGTTGGTGGGCTAAGTCGCGGTAGTTCATCCAGCCGTGGAGCCGATCATCCTCTCTTCGCCAACTACCCAAGTGGACTTCGTACACCGACAGCGGTTGTTCCATCGGGTTTCGTTCGGCTCGCCTTTGCATCCAGCCCTCGTCGCGCCACTGAAAGCGGTCTAGATCGGCGACGACCGAGGCTGTGCAAGGCGGCAGTTCCGCCGCGAAGGCATACGGGTCCGACTTGTCGACCCGTTGGCCCTGGCCATCGACCAGGCGGTATTTGTAGACCGTGCCCGGCCTCAGGTTGGGGATGAACAACTCCCACACGCCGGAGGGCATGGACTTGCTCATCGCGTTCCGCCGCTCGTCCCAACCGTTGAAATCTCCCACTACGCTGACGCTCGTCGCATTGGGCGCCCAGACACAGAAAATGACGCCTGTGACCCCGTCAACAGTGTGAATGTGGGCCCCTTGAAACTCATAGGCCCGCTCATGCGAGCCCTCACAAAAAAGATGCAGATCGTATTCGGTGGTCATGGTTGGAAATGAATAGGGGTCGTGGATAGTCTCAACGGAGCCGTGTTCGTTCGCCACGCGAAACTGATACCGGTGTGGTTCATTATCCACCACAGGGCAGATTGCTTCAAACAGGCCTGCGGGGTGGATTCGCCTCATGGGGTGGGAGACTTGGTGGGCCGGATCCAACACCCACGCTTGTTGCGACTCCGGCAGAAAGGCTCGCACCGCCAGCGCCCGCCGGCCATCCTGGCGGATTTCGTGAGGCCCCAAGATCGCGCCCGGTTCACCCAGACGGCCCTCAACTAAGGCTCCAACATGACCCAAAGAAACTTGAGTTCGCACTTGGCGTCTCCTCCATGAATGGCCCGCTTCTGTGATTGCGGGCTCGCATATCGATTGTGGCCGTTGGTTCGTAAAGCACCGACGCTCGGCCTCTTCCACATTCTTGCCGCAGCAGGGAAATGGCCGGCCGTGATCAGTGGTGACGCCTTCGCGATGAAAGACGGACAAGCGTGGCTAAAGTCAAAGGTTGTGGAAAGCGTCAGGATGGAATCGCCGCTAGCCCGCTTGAGTGGCGTGGGCGCCGGTTGAGCCCGATTGCCGCCCGGAGCAGTTCTTGCCACCAGCGATTCTTCACGTCTCGCCGCGGCGGCGCGGTGGGCTTGAGCTGTGGCGAATCCGGCGCCCATGCCCAAACGCGACAATCGACTTGGTGGTATTGCATCGCCCCGTCCACCCGTCGCCAGAGATCGGCGTCGCGGACCGCCGTTCGTCCGCCATAGCTTTCCCAGCACCAATCGTTCTGCCGCCAAGCGCCTAGCCCAAATCGCAACCCGCGACCGACGTACCGACTGCCAGTGACCAGAGTGACATGGGTCGGTTGGTCCAGCGACTCCAGCCCTCGCACCACCGCCAGCAGGTCGAGGCGATCCCGATTGGCCCGGTCTTCGTCCCCCGTCGCCTCAAAGGATCGGTCGCCCAACATTGATTCGACGCGAAAACGCCATCGCCCAACGGCCGCTGGCTTCCACGCCGATTCGGCGAACAGCAAGAATCGTGGGAGGTCGCTGAGCCTCATAGTGGTGCATCCTACCTGTCTTGGAGCCAAGTCTCTCAATGTGCTGTCAGGCGGTTGGCGACAGCCAACGATTTTCGCTTCGCCGAGGTGCAAGCTGGCCAACCGCTTTTTCCGCAACGGTTTTACATATCGGCGGCGATGCTCTAGATTCCCCACATTATCAGTGGCTGTCGCGCAAGCAGGCCCTATCCCAGTTTGGGTTAGGCCGCGCGTTTCGCTCGTTCCGTTCGCAACGGAGAATCCGTTGAATCAACCACGTTCACCTGAACGCTTCAGTCTGGCGAGCATACTCGCCATGATGACCACGCTCGGTCTTCTGTTCGGCGGCTTGCGTTTGATCGACGCCCCTACTCCGGTCTACTTCTATTTTGGTTCACTTGCGATGGCCATCAGCATCACCCAGATGGCTCTCGGTGCTGTTCCCAAGGGCGGCTCCGCGATTCTCGGCGGCTTCCTCCTGCCAGCCTGGCTGATCGCCCACGAGGCCTGGGATGGCCAAGACTTGAGCCGCACAGCCGTAGGACTGCCCTGCACTGTGTTCGTGGGGGCCCTTTTGGGCTACTGCACCGCCACCCTGGCGGTTGGCGTTTTCTCGCTGCTGCAAATGGCCGAGCCCTTTCTGCGGACTAAGAAACATCGCGAGATGGAACGCCCCGCCGAAGACGAGTAGTTCGCCGAAGCGGCACTCGCGCTTTTTGCATCACCTCCTTAGGACCCTGCACTAGTCAGAGAGCATCGCGACGAAGGCTCGCAACCAAGCCGGGTGTGCGGGCCAAGCGGGTGCGGTCACGAGATTGCCTTCGACGTGCACATTGTCAAAAGCCTCGGAGGGACCAACAAATTGGCCGCCCGACATCTCGATTTCCGGTTGCAACGCCGGATAGCCGCAACATTGCCGGCCGTTAAGTACGCCCGCGGCCGCCAAAATCTGAGGCCCGTGACAAACCGCCGCAATCGGCTTGCCGGACTCGGCGAAGTGCCGAACGATCTCCAACCCGCGGCTATTCAGTCGCAGGTATTCCGGCGCTCGGCCGCCTGGAATCACCAATGCGGCATACTCGGCCTCGTCGACCTCGTCAAAAGCCGCGTTGAGCGCGAAATTGTGGCCTCGCTTCTCGCTATACGTCTGCTCACCCTCGAAATCGTGGATCGCGGTCGCGACGCAATCACCCGCGGATTTGTCGGGGCAGACCGCCCTGACGTCGTGATTCAACATTAATAACGCCTGAAACGGCACCATGACCTCGTAATCCTCAACGAAGTCGCCGACGAGCATCAAGATACGTTTTCCGCCCATGACTATTTCCTTTTGTTGGCAAACGTTGAACGCTGCAGTTCAATGCTGCATACTTTAACCGATTCGCGAATCCGTCGTAGGACTGCGGCACGGCAAGTTCAAACGCGCCGAACCGCCGGCCATGCACCCCAGAACATCGAGACCCATGCCATGACCGCTCGCTTCCACCGCCGCCGACTGCTCCAGTCCGCCGGGGCCTCTGCACTGGCCGCAACCACCGCCTCACGGCATCTGTTGGCGAACGCACGGGCGCAAGAATTTCAGCTTAAGTATTTGCTCGGCGCATGTATGTATGGATACATGTACCTGGGCGAAATCCTTCCCGAAGTCAAGAAAGTCGGTGCCGAAGCGCTCGACATCTGGCCCAAAACACACGGGAATCAACGCGAACAACTTGAGGACTTGGGCGAGCCTCTGTTTGGACGACTACTCAAGAAGCACGATGTCAAACTTGGTTGCATTACCCAGTACCACTTGGGGCCCTTCGGGTTGCAGGACGAAATGCGGCTCGCTCAGCGACTCGGCTGCACGACGATCGTTACCGGGGGTCGAGGTCCTCGCGGTTTGCAGGGCGCCGAACTCAAAGCTGCGGTCAAGAAGTTTGCCGAGCAAATGAAACCCCATCTCGCGGTCGCCAAGGAGACCGGCGTTACGATCGCCGTTGAGAACCACGGACACAACCTGATTCAGTCTCCCGATTCGATGAAGTACCTTGCAGAATTCAGCTCGCCGAACCTGGGGATTGCACTGGCGCCCTACCATCTGCCTCAAGATTCCAAATCGTTGGCGGCGCTGATCCGTGATTTGGGCAACAGAATCGAAGTGTTCTACGCTTGGCAGCACGGACATGGGTGCATGACGAAGTTGCCCAAGAAGGAAGAACTGCTGCAGTTGCCAGGTCGAGGCGAACTCGATTTTGGCCCGCTGCTCGAAGCCCTGAAAGAAATCGACTATCGAGGCTGGACCGAAATCTTCATGCATCCCGTCCCCCGCGGCATCCCCATTCTGGAAACAGCGAAACAAGTCACTGAGGAAATCAACCGCTCACGACAATATCTCGAGTCGCGACTGTAGTCCCCCCAAGGCCAATCGCGACCGCTCTCGGTCAAGAACGAGAAACAGCCCGGCACTCCCCCGCGCCGAGCCGCTTCATTGAAACAATCAAACTCGGCCCGCTCAACTTAAAGCGTACGCGGTTTGCGAGTTCTTGACGCCCTCAATGAACTCTTCAAACACCCGGACGTCGAGCGCTGATGCTGAGTTGGACTCCGGATGGAATTGTGTGCCCATTGCAAACCAATCGGCCCCCTTGTATTCGATCGCTTCGATCACGCCGTCAGGGCATCGAGCCGTGGCGGCAAAACCGTGGGCGAGTTCGTCGATCGCCATGTGGTGCCGGCTGTTCACGCGAATCTCGCCGTCGCCATAGACTCGCTCCATCAACGATTCCGGGGTGACCTCGAGACCGTGGCGGTGACCCGGGTCTTGAGGGTCCTTGTGGGGGATTGCCGACGGTAAGTCTTCTGGCAGGTGGAGGAACAAATTGCCGCCCATCGTGATGTTCAGCAACTGCATGCCAACACCGATGCCAAACACCGGAAGCCGGCGTTCGACGATCAACCGAGCCGCCAGGCGATCGAATGTCTCACGACGTGAATCCAGGGGCCGCACCGTCGGATGCAGCATGAACCCATCCAGCCGTGGATCCAGGTCTTGTCCGCCGATGAGCACAAACCCGTCAAGCCGCTCGAGCGCTTGCCCCACGCTCTCCTCATCGATCAGCGGCGGCAGAATGATCGGCACGCCACCTGCAGCTTCAATGCAATCAAAATACCCCGCGCCTAGATAACCGTACGCAGGCGCGTCTCCGCGAGCAGCGCGAAAGTCCAAATTGATACCGATGAAAGGCTTCTGGGTCATGTGCGACTCCCTTCAGAGGGTCGGATTTCGGCGATTCCTATCGCCGAAACATAGGAAGAAACTGGCGATAAGAAATGAGGAGAGAAGAAACCGCGCGAGTTGAGAATCGCGGGCGCGAAGCGAGTTGGTTCCAAGGCAAACGGCAAAGACATTCCCTGCCTGCGCTGTATTTGCTGGCGTTGTAATCCCTGGCGGCGCTGTAATCCCTGGCGGCGCTGTAATCCCTGGCGGCGCTGTAATCCCTGGCGGCGCTGTAATCCCTGGGGGCGCTGAACGCGTTCAACAACATTCGCTAACGGCATTACGATGTCCCTATCTGCACGTCCCAAACCGACTCCGCGGCGGCGCTTGGTCCCGTGGGCCCAGCGAGGCAAAGTGTAGGCGTACGCCGAGCTCCCGCCAAGCAGCTTGCAACATATTGGGCCTAGCTTCACCTGAGCCACAACATCATGTGCAAGCAGCACTTGCGGTCATAGCACCGCTAGCACTCGTAGGCCGAAGAGTTCGCTGAGCTGAGGAAGATGGGCGCGCACAAGTTGGCCGTGACGACACCGCGTCTCCAAGCCAGCCCAACCGCTCTGATTTCTTGGTCTCGCTCGCCATCGAAGAGCGTGTGCGCCACGCGTTCCGCTGCTCCAGGGTCGGCATGAGTCGGTTCGATAGTGCCTTTGGTTGGGGCGGCCAATCGGATATGGTGAAGACTTGCATTTGCAACACGCTTCTCCTTGGGCGGTATGCTCTCCATGACTTTGTCTTGCCGCGGAATTCGGGGCGCCACGACGGTTGACTCCAATCAACGGGATGAGATCCTGACGGCGACGCGTCAACTGTTGGCGCTGATGATTCGCCTGAATGGCGTCGAGTCGGAAGACGTCTCCAACGCGATTTTCACCGTAACTCGGGACTTGGACGCGGAGTTTCCAGCGTTGGCTGCGAGACAATTGGGTTGGCTCGACGTCCCTTTGCTTTGCACCTACGAAATCAGCGTGCCCGGTTCGCTCTGTCGTTGCGTTCGCGTCTTGTTGCAATGGAACACGGCAAAGTCCCAATCCGAAATCCAGCACGTCTACGTCAAAGGGGCGACGCGGTTGCGCCCCGACTTGAGCGACCTGCCGCCCGTTGACCTCGACGAGTTGGAGCGATGGATCACGTCGCAAATGGAGCAATTCCGAGCCTGACTTCCCGCCTGACGCGGGCCTCGGCTTTGTCGGAGTCGCTTGCTTAGATTCGGCCTCTGGTTGACCCTGCTCTGGTTGACAGTGCTCTAGTGGTAAGTGGTTGACCCAGAAGACTTTGTGAGGAATCGAGACCCGCCTGATTGGAGCCGATCTAGTTGGCGAGTCACAGAAACCGCGTGTCAATAATACAACTTGGCCCAGCCCGTCCGTATAGACTGTGAAGGGCGGACACGCGCCTGGACAAACAGTGAACAGGAAGAAGTATGACGGACGGCGTTCCGCCAGAGTCTGATGATGGACGAATCCTCCGACTACTGGGCGAGGGCGACGGCGAGGGCATGCGCGGGTTGCTGAGAGCCCACGGCGGCCGTGTGTTGAACTACTTGCGAAAACGATACGCGAACGTGTTAGACGAGCATCAAATGGAGGATGCTTTGGCGGACGCGGCAATGCGGTTGGTCGATACCTACGATCCTTCGAAAGGGAAGCCGCTCGGAGGGTGGCTGTTGTTCCTTGCTGATCGACAGGCTATTGACACTTTGCGGCGTGAACAGAGGCATCATCGACAGCGTGTCGATTTGCCGGAGAGTGACATGGTTCGCGGAAGCGAATCGCCAACACAAGAGCTGCTTGACTCGGAGTTTGCAGCTCGCGTCCGACATATCATGGCGACCCAATTGTCGGAATTGGAACGAGAGGTGATGACGGCGGACATCGATGAGGGCGGGGCAGTGAATGCCAAACAACTGGCTGAAAGGCTGGGGACGGACCCGCGATCGATATACACGGCTAGGCTTCGCGCCCGTCGCAAACTCGCAAAACACCTTGAAAACGACGTCAGTTGTTAGCGACAGCAGGGAAACGGTATGTCAAACGAACTATCTAGGTCGGATCGTATTCATCGGCTCTTGGCTCAAGGTCCGTTGGATTTGGAGAAGGCCACTGCCGCATTTCATCAAGCGGACGATGATCGTCTTGGTGACGCCAGGATTGCCAGACTTGTTCAACGAATCGACGACAAGCGCTGGTTTGCCGACAATGTTTGGTCCTTTGGGGACGATCCACTGACCATGTGGATGAATCAGGTCGCTGATTGCGGGTCGGAACTGGCAGTCCTGGAACTCGCTCAAACTCAGCTCGATTTGGGCTGGTCTGTAGTCGTGAAGACTCCCGGTTCGGATGAGCTTCTCAGCGAGCGTCGCTTGGGCAACTGGTTTGCCAAAGCCCAGGACGCGGCAGCGTCTATGCTCTGCCCGCCTCAATCCGTCGTGGCTTGCGGATTCTAGCCGCGATCAGGGCGCCAACCAGATCAGGGCACCAGCCAGATCAGGCCCGTCACAGCGCCCGCTTCGAACAGTGCGCCTCGCAAGCTCGCTCGCGGCCAATGACGCTCAAATGGTGCGCAAGAGCCAGGTCGATAGTGTCCCAGCGTGTAGACGCACTCGCGATGAGGTCGGGCGCCGACCAAGTAAGGCAAGGCTGGCACTCGGCCGAAGAAGTGGGCGGCCGAGACAACCGGCTGTAGGATTCCAGTCGAGTATCCATGGCGTTCCAGGTTGATGTCTTCGAAGTAGAGCGGCTGATGATGCATCGCCGCCGCCTCCCAGCGAAACGCGGCTTCGCCCCATTGGCGAGTGGCTCCGGGGCCATGCCTGACTTCGCCCGCCTGGGCAAATCGCATCGAGGCGTAATCGGGCGGCAGTTCGCCATCGTCCGCTCGAAGCGCGGCGCCAATCCGCCCAATTGGCTTCGCGTCAGCCACTTCATTCAACGGTTCCGCTTCACCTGGCCCCGGTGTAGGACCTTTGTCGCCCTCCAGGCGGATAGGCGTGACTTGGTTCGTCGGGCCCTCGAACTGTTTGGGACTCAACGCTCGCCCACCTGGTTTCGCGGATGGCTCTTCCGCGGATTGGTCAGCAGAAGATTGGTCAGCAGGGGCTTGGTCCGCGGGTGCCTGCAAGAGTGCGGCAATCCAACTGTGACTCGGCTGAGGGTTCGTCGATGTTTGGAATTCGAACGGAGTTGGAGCGGGGTCCAAGAATGGATGGGTGGCACGTTCGTCCCGGCTGGCTTGAGTGATCTCGCCTGAAGCCGAAAGCGGACTCGCCGGTTTGGGCCAGGGAGCTCGAACCAATCGGCCGTCATCCCGTCGGATCAGCCGTTGAGCTGAGAGCCCGGGGTAGTGGGCCAACTCGTCGACTTGAATCCGCCTCAACCGCGGCCCGGTCTCGCTCACGGCCGCTTGTTCCTTCTCGTTCGTTTGAGAGTTCGCGAGCGACTGCTTCAGTTCTCGAACCGAGCGGCGAAGATCTTCGACGGTCTTGCGCAAATGAGCGTCGATTGGGCTTGTTGGGTCATTTGAGGCCGAAGGGCTTCGATTTTGCAGATTCGGCCCGATTCGGTTCGCCGCGAAGGGGTTCGTTTCGAACGGTTTTGATGTGAATGGAGCCGCGAGTTTCGGGGCAGGCTCGGTTGCTTCGAAGGCTGTTTCACCCGGGCGGCGAAACTCTTGAATCTTGACCCCTTTGGCGAGCCGCCAATTTTGGCCGGCTGATTTGCCCGATCGTGAAGTTTCCGTAGCCCGCGGGGGAATAAACGGCCGGAAGCCGCCTGCCCCAGCTGGTTCTTTCAGACGGGCAGGTCTCTTCTCGCTGGCTGATTGGACTGGTGGCTTGGCAAGATTCCCGTCTCGCGAGGCAAGCGGGGAGGCTTCGATCGACTGGCCGTCTTGATAGACCTGGATCTTCACCCTCTGATGGGCGCGCTGCCCGAGGCAGACGCTGGGGCCGACGCAAATGGCCGCAGTGCAAACGAGCAGGCCTAACCGTCTCATCCAGCTCGCCAGGTAAAGAAACCGAGCAGACACCCAGGACCCCTTTGCTTAGGAAGACTTCCACAGGCAAACGCGCGGCGCGCATTCACATCAATCTCATCGTCCACCCAATCGACAATCCTGCGACAAATCCGAGAATCCGACGGTCCCGCACCACCTGCTCTACTCGTCTCATTGGAATAACCGGCAGATCTTACCCAGACTACTGTCCAGATGGTGCCGGCGGTCGCTTCGCAAATCGGCGAATCGACGGCTTTGCTGGCGCGAACAGGTGGAGAATACTAGCGATTTGGGGTGATTTCCCGCCCAACTGAGCAATCCCCGTTCGGTGCATTAAGTTTGACCATTTGGGAGTCTCTGATGATAATCGACAATGGCGGGGATTTGAAAAGAGCTGCGATTTTCTTGGTATTTCAACGTGCGCGCGATATTCGCCCAAGCGTAGATGAGCAGGCATTCTTGGCCTGTCCGCCGCTGGGGGTGTCGTTCAGCACGCCCTTTCGCCAGATTCACTCCTGACGGTATAGGTCCGCGACACAATGCGCAATCCAACTTGGATGGACAGGCTCCGCCGCCGCTGGCGCCGCCGCCGCTCGAAGCAAAAGGACGAAGTCAACATCCGCTTCCAGCTCTCCCGGCTTGAGGAACGCCGTGTGTTGACGGTGACGGCTGGATTGATCGGCGTTGACGTATTGCAGATATCGATGGACGCGGCAGGCGACACCGCGACGGTATCGATGAACGGCGCCAATCTTGAAGTCAATGGCACAAGCTATGGGAGCAACATCAACTCGATTGTGGTGGAGGCGACGGCGGATGATGATCAGACCTTGGAAGTGGTCAGCGACCTAACGCTTGTCGACGGCATCACCGTGCTTGCAGCCGAAGATGTTGATCGCATCACCCTGTCCGAATCGATCACGAGCACGACGGGCGATATCCGCTTGGAGGCCGACGAGCAATTGACGTTGGCGGCGGATGGCGACTTAAATTCTGACAGTGGCGACATCACGCTCGGATCCAACAATTTTCTGTCGATGAGTGCATCGAGTCGAGTCGATGCGGACGCGGACGGCGCGGCCAGCGCGGGCGGCGACATTTCCGTTTCGGCGTCCCGGCTGGGGTTGGGGGAGATCGTCACGGACGGAGACGTTTCGCTGATCGCGACGTCAAATGAAGTCACCGATCAAGCTGCCATCACGGTTGGCGGGTCTTTGAATGTCGATGCGCAGAGCTTCGTTCATTTGAACTCATTAGACGCCAATGGCGGCGTACGACTGCGCGCGGCAAGCGGTTCGATCACAGTCGTCAATTCGGGGGATCTCGACCTTCGCGACGCCGACGCCGCGACACATATGACGCTGACGTCGACGAACGGCTCGATATCGGACGCGAGCGGAGGCGTATTGGACAGTGTTGCTGCGGGGGGCGGATTGCAGCTTTCGGTAAACCAAGACGTCGACTTGGATTCGCTGAATGTGGCCGGCAATATCGGCGTGACCGCGGGCGGCAACGCTCGACTGGTCAACTTGGGTGATGTGAACCTCAATGCATCTAATGTGGTCGGCGACCTGGATGTCACATCGACAACCGGCCAAATCTTCGACGCAGGGTCTGGAGCCACCGCGTCAGCTTTGCTCTTCGATTTCGACGGCAGTCTTTCGTCGACCACGGCTGCCGGCTACACATCCGTTCTGCCAAATCAAACGTACAACGCGATTGACGGTTTCGGCTGGGAATCCGCCGTTGCTGGCTTGGATCGCAGCTTTGTCGGCGGCCCCAGATTGGATCTTCGCAACGATGCCCACTTTGGCGCGGCGCCGGCGGTATTTCGCGTAGATCTGGCCAATGGAGATTACTTCGTCAACATCAATCTGGGTGATGTTTTTTCGAGCGACGCCATCCGGCTGACTATGTTGGGCGCGCCGAATCAAGTGTTGTTCGACGGCATGTCACATGGACCGAAGCGGTGGTTTCATGACGGCGTGCATGTCACCGTGGTCAATGGCGCCTTGCGATTGGAAGTCTCCGACCAAGGTGGCGCAACCGCGCGCTGGTTGCTCAACAGCCTCGAGATCACGCCTGTCGCGGCCAACCAGGCATCGGCGGTCAGCGTTCCCGGTCTGGTCACTGCGGACGGGGCGACGATCGATACGATCACCGGAACCGGCGCCGCTAATGAGATCTACACGGTGACGATCGGCGCGGGTGAAATTGTCTCCGCAGATTCCGATTCGATCTACCTTGGTCATCAAATCCAAGCGGCCCTGGATGGCTCCTTCAGTGTCGATATTCGCCGACCCACTGCAGCTGGATTGGCGAACCTGACGATCGAATCCATAGGAGGGCAAGGCGATGTCCAACTTGATCAGGCCGATGACTACAGTTTCTACCTGGCCCCCGTTCGTAAATTTGACCTCAATCGCACGGTCGTCGAGCCAGGATACGCCGGAATTGGAGCCACTCAACTCTACTCGCCTGCGAATGCCGTCGGCTGGAGTACGGCAGTCGGTGACTTCTCCTGGGTGGGCAACCTCGGAGCGCCGGAAGAGGTCCTTCGTGATGGCCATTTCTCCGGCGCGTCGGCGACTTTTCAGGTCAGTGTCGAAGTGGGCAAGACCTACAAGACCACTCTCTTTCTAGCCGACATTACGCAGGGCTATCCCGACATTCAAGTCGCGTATGAAGGCGTGCCCACGTTCGCTTTCGCCTACGGCGTGGGCACCGTCGTGACGTTGAACCATACCCTCGTTGCCGGCGACAGTGTGTTGGATATCGGCATGGCGTCGAATGTGGGCAACTGGATCCTGAACGGCGTGAACGTCGAGGAATTGAATCCAACCGCCCCACCTGCGGTCGAGCCTTCATTTCGGGGCAAGGCGGGAACCGTCGAGGTGGCTGGCAACGCATCGTTCAATGCGCCCTTGGGGCATGTTGCCTTGGACGATTTCGCCGTCGCCGGACTCGTCAGCGTTGACGCTCTCAACAGCTCCATGCTGACCACGGTCGACTTGAGAATCGGCACGGTTGTTGTAGACGGTGCGGGAGAGGATTTTTACGCCACAGCTTTCTCGAACGATGTCACATTGGGCGATCTCACCGTTGACAACCTGGTCTCCATCACCGCTCAGAATGGGAGTATTCTGGATGACCTTGACGGCGGCGCCACAGATGTTGATGCGCGATTCGCCATGCTTGTCGCAACGGGCGCTGTGGGCGCGACGGCCAACCCCTTGGAGGTCATGCTTACGGCGCTCGAAGTCGATTCTGGAACGGACCTGGTGCTCGACAGTTCGGGAAACCTGATGATCGGCGGCGTTGGAGGACTCGCCGGCGCGCAAGTGGGCGGCAACGCCTCCATCAGCGGCTCCGGCGATCTTACGCTCGATGAAGCAATCTCGGCGGCCAACCGAATCACGATCAACGTCAGTGGCAACTTGATTGACGATGCGGACCTCGATGTGGACCTCGTCGCCCCCGAAGCGGTTATCACCGCAGCCAATGTCGGCGATGCGGGTGACGCGTTGGAGACAAGCCTGGCGCGGGTTGAGGGCGCGCATTCGGGGAGCGTCAATATCGACAACGACCAGACGCTCACCATTGGCGGGATCGGACTGTTGCCCGGACTGTCCGCCTCAGGCGATATTCAGCTGAGCAACAACGGCAACGTGGTGCTGGACAGCCAGCTTTCGGCGGGCGGCTTGGTTCGCCTGGACGTCTCGGGCGACGTGCTTGACGACTCCGATGCCGACATCGATTTGGCGGCCGCTCGAGCTGTTCTTGAGGTCACGGGCGATGTCGGCGTGCTTGGAATGCCGATTGATGTGCAAGTTTCAGCTCTCGAGGGGAACATCGGTGGCGGGTTATTCCTGGCTTCGAATTCCGCCTTGGCGTTTGGCGGAGCAAGCGCGTTTTACAGCGGCCTCAGCGCGGCTCGCATTGACGTGGACTCGACGGGGAGCCTGACAATCGCCGAATCGGTCATGGCGGTTTCGGGCCCGATCGACTTGCAATCCGACGCCATGATCGCGGTTGACGCCGCAGTTACGTCCGCGGGTCAAATGATTGCCTTGGACGCGACGGGCGACGTAACATTCTCCGCCGCTGGGAGCATCGACACACAGACTGCCGCAAGCGTAGACATTAACTCCGGCGGCCAACTGTTGATGGCGAACGGTTCGTCAGCCAACGCCCACGGGGGCGCGCTTGTCGTGCTTACACAGAACGACGCGACACTTTCATCTCTCCAATCACTCGGCGGGGCCGTCCGCGTCGAAAGCCTCGCCGGCGGAATATTCGATGGTGGCGCCGCATTCAAGGAAATCGACGCGGCGACCGCCGAGCTAAAGGCTGCGGGTGACATTGGAGCGGCAGGCAATCTGCTTGAAACGCAACTTTCGCAGATCGAAGCCGAGGCGGGCTCGATATTCTTGGATAACATGGGGCCCCTTGTTATCGGCGGCCTTGGCGCGACCAGCGGATTAACGGCAACCGTCGACGACATACGATTGGTCAACCTGGGCGACGTTCAGATTCTCGAGGCTCTGACCGCGGTCGACTTGATCACCTTGCTCATCACAGGATCGGTGCTCGATGAGCCCAACCTGGGCGTTGATGTTTCGTCAACGAGCTTGATCATCGACGTCACTGGCGGCGTGGGCGCCGGCAACCCGTTGGAAACTCAAGTCACAAACCTCGAGGGAGATGTCGGCGGTGATGTCCGCCTGGACAATACCGGCGCCCTGAATATCGGCGGCGCATCGCCGGCTGAAGATGGCCTCACCGCCAACTCCGTTGACATCAGTTCCAGCGGAGCGCTCGTAGTGGGCGAAGACGTTCAGACGCTGGGCGGGCAATTGCGACTGATCAGCGGCTCGACGATGGATGTCAACGCGAACGTGCAGTCCAACGGCAACGATGTCGAGTTGCACTCGGTTGGCGATATGGCGTTTGACGCCAACGGAAACGTCGATGCCCAACTCGCCGCCAACGTCTTGCTCTCCACAGACGGCGCACTGGCGATGACCGACGGCGCCGCCGTCGACGCCAGCGGAGGCATGCTCGGCGTCCTTACGGTCGACAACGCCACGCTTAGCTCGTTGATCTCGCTTGGCGGTGGTGTAACGGTTTCCAGTTCGACCGGTTCGATCCTTGATGGGGGGGGCTTGGGCAAGGAAGTTGACGCCGCCACGGCAGTGCTGATCGCTGCGGGGGAAATTGGCGCCGCGGGTAACGCTCTGGAAACCAGGCTCGCCAACTTGGAGGCGAGTGCGGGAATGAACCTCTGGCTCGCGAATATGGGTCCGCTCACAATCGGCGCCATCAGTGCGCTAGACGGGCTCATCGCGAGTGGCGAGATCGAGCTAACCAACAACGACGACGTTCTTTTGGATGAGTCGATCGCAGCAGCTCGAGTGCGCATTAACGTCAACACGGGCTCATTGCTTGATGATGGCGATGTCGACCGAGACCTTTCCGCCAATGACGCAATCTTGGTGGTTGATGGCGCCGCCGGAATTGCAGCGGACGGGCTGGAAATGAGCGTCAGTCGCCTGGAAGGAAACGTCTCGGGCAACGCCAACTTGCACAACGACATTGACATCGCCATCGGCGGCGTCGATCCTGGTTTCGCCGGTTTGGCCATCGGCGGCGAGTTGAACTTTGACGCCGATTCGAACCTGACTCTCGACGAATTGCTCGATATCGCCTTTGATGCGACGATCGGACTTGGCGGCGGTGTGCTTGACGATGCTGATTTAGAACTCGACTTGAGAGCCCAACGATTGGTCTTGACCGTAGTCGGCGACGCCGGCACAGCAGCGGACTTGATCGAAACGGAACTCGACTTTCTCGAGTTGGCCGGTGGGGCCGAAATCGCGCTAAGCAACACCGGTGGGCTTCAAGTTGGCGGGATCGGTGCGGTTGTTGGAGTCAGCACGAACGGCGGGAACGTGCTGCTCAAGAACGACGCGGACGTGACTCTTGACGAGTCTGTCTCAGCTAGTCGCGTCGAAATCCTTGTCACCGGCTCGGTCCTGGACAACGACATGGCGGCCGACATTATTGCGGCCCGCGCGATTGTCGCGGCGACCGTCGATGTGGGCAAATCTGTCGATTCCGTGGAATTGCAAGTCGACCAGCTTGAACTCTTCGCCGGCCGCGACCTGTTCGCCGCTAACGATCGCGACATCATCGTCGGCGGTAATCACTTGATCGACGGCGTTCAAGCGACAGGCGATCTTGTTTTCAACAACGCTGGGGCTGTCGCTCTAGATGAGCGAATGGCCGCAGGGGCGTCTATGCTGCTGATCGTCAACGGAGATGTTACGGACGACGCGGACGCCGAACTGGATCTGGCGGCGAACGCGATTCGAGTCGATGTGAGCGGCAATGTAGGTTCAAGCGGCGATCGAATCGAAACGGGGGTCGCTCGGCTCGAAGGAACCGTCTCCGGAAACTTTACCGTCAACAATGACCAGACGTTGACGATCGCTGGTCTGAACCCCGTCGATGGGCTCGCTGTCGGGGGCGATGTATTTCTGCTGAATCAAGCCGACGTCGTACTCGACGAACGCCTGTCGTCCGGCGGCGAGGCCTTATTGAATGTGGTTGGAGCCATCACCGACGATGGAGACCTCGATCTTGATCTCGTCGCCTCCCAGGCGGCGATTCAGGCCACTGGCGTGGGCGTCGTTGGGGATCGATTGGAAACCTCCATTTCCGCGATCGAAGTCGCATCCGGCGCGGGAGTATTTTTCAGCAACAACGGGCCGCTCACCGTCGGCGGAGTCAACGGGCTTGCGGGCATCACCGCCGTGGGCAACGTCGCCATCGACAATGTGGGCGACGTGTTGCTCGACGAATCGATATCGTCGGCCGGGACGACGACTTTGGATGTAACCGGAGGCGGCTCCTTGCTGGACGACGCCGATGTCGATGTTGACCTGGCCGCAGTCTCCGCCGTCCTTAATGTCGCTGGGTCGATCGGCGCCGGCGCCGACGCGGTTGAGACACAGTTAGCCAAGCTTGAAGGTGCGGCCGGCGCGAACGTCTTCGTCATCAACACAGGCGCGCTGGTAATCGGCGGCATCGGCGCCGTGAACGGCCTATCAGCTGGCGGGCGAATTGAAATCACCAACGATGCCGATGTCGAACTTGACGAGGCAATCGCGGCAACGAACGATATTATCGCCAACATCAGCGGCTCATTACTCGACGACGGCGACGCAGACATCGATCTAGCCGCCGCCGGCGCCGAGCTGATGGTAAGTGGATCTGTCGGCACGGCGGCGGATTCGCTTGAGACGATGCTCTTGAACATTGAAGGCTTGATCGGTGGCGAAGTCGTTCTGGTCAACACCGGTCCACTCACCATCGGTGGTGTGGGCGGCCCCATCAACGGGCTCTCAGCCGCCAGCGCAGATATTTCGGCAAGCGGCAACTTGCAGGTCGACGAATCGATCACCACCAACGGTTCTGTGCGATTGCAAAGCGACGCCGACATCGATCTGGCTGCGTCCGTGGACACGCAAATCGCAGCGCCAGTTGTACTGATCGCTGGCGGCGAATTGAAGATGGCGGATGGCGTTACCGTCGATTCGCACGGCGGCGCAATTAACGCTTCGGCCCAAGGCGACGTCACGCTCGGCGGCCTCATCTCGCTTGGCGGAGCAGTCGTTGTCGACAGCGCTATGGGGAACATCCTCGATGGAGGCGGCGCACACAAAGAGATCGACGCGACTTCGGCTGTGCTGACTTCGTTCGGGCAGATTGGCGCCTCCGGAAATGCTCTGGACACGCGACTTGCGATGCTGGAGGCGGAAGGTTCGTCGATCTATCTCGACAACATGGGCTCGCTTATCGTTGGCGATGTGAATGGCGTTGCCGGCGTCGTCGCCAATCTAGGCGATGTTCAGCTGAACAACATGGGTGACGTGGCCCTGCACGAGGCGTTGACGGCTGGGGGACTGCTTTCCCTGACCGTGGTCGGTTCGGTTCGCGATCAACCCAATCCAGCGGTCGACGTCAACGCGAACCGACTATTGCTTGATGTGAGCGGCGATTTCGGCGTGTCGGGCGAAGCTATCGAAACGTCGATTGCGTTTCTGGAAGGCGTGGTCGGCGGCGAGTTTGTGATTGACAACAACGGCGCCCTCACGGTCGGCGGAGTCTCGGCGATGGACGGACTCGATGCGGGCGCCGCCAACATTCGCAGCAGCGGAGCATTGCAAGTCAATGAAACGCTGAGAGTGCGAACCGGGCCGCTGTTGGTAGACGGCATGGCAACCGTGGGAGTCAACGCTTCCGTTTTGACTAACGGCGCCGACGCCATGTTGCATGCTGACGCCGACATGACCTTCTCATCCCTGGGCGTGTTGGACGCACAGTCCAACGCCAACTTAACCGTCTCGACCGATGCAAATCTCTTCATGCACGACTTGGCTATTATTGACGGCAGCGGCGGTGCGGTCGACGTCAAGGCCAGCGGCAACGCGACGGTAAGTCATCTCAAGTCGATTGGAGGCGAGATCGCGCTTGAGAGCGCCGGTGGCTCGATCCTTGATGCAGGCGAGTCACGAAAAGACATCGAAGCGGCGAACGCAGTACTTACGGCCGGCGTTGACGTGGGCGCCGCGGGAGCCGAACTAGAAACAAGAATCTCTGCGATTGAGGCCATTGCAGGCGGCGATGTGCGGTTCGCGAATATGGGCGACTTGGAGATTGGCGGAATCGGACCGGCCAACGGAATCACCGCTGGCGGAATTGTCGAATTGCAGAACGACTCAAACGTGCTGCTCAAAGAGCGAGTTCGCGCGGGCGTTCGTTTTCACGCCACGGTTGGCGGGGCGCTGCTCGACGATGGTAACTCAACTGTCGATATCGACTCGCCCCAACTGCTACTCGATATCGCCGGCGACGGAGGCCTCCTAACCGACGCTTTGGAATTGCAAATCGGTAGCCTCGAAGGCACACTCGGCGGTCAGCTCAACGCCGTCAACTTGGGCAGTCTTACGATCGGCGGTGTGGATGGTCCCACCAATGGACTGATGGCGGCCGCGATTGCCTTGGGCGCGACCGACTCGATACAGATTGACGAAGATGTGAGTTCGCCCGGCGACGTCGCCTTGGTCGCAGGTTCGGACGCCAGTGGAGGCGATTCTATCGTCATGGGTGGCGCCGCGATGATTGCGGCTGGCAATGCTTCACTTGAGGCCACCGCGGATGTCATTGTCAGCTCCGTAACGAGTCTCAATGACATTTTGATTGTCGTGGGCGGGCGGATTCGAGACCATGCTGACGATGCGCTCACCGATCTGAATGCTGGTGCGGAGACAATTCTACGGGCGGCTGCCGGCATCGATGGCCTCGCCGCCGATGGAAAGCTCGAACTCGCCAACAACACGCGGTTGGACGCCATTGTGAGCGGTCCCGGCGATTTGCGAATCCGCTTCAACGGGGCGGGTACGATTCGTCAAGCCAGCACATTCGATGGGACGATCGATGTTATGGCGGCCGGTTTGCTGGACGCCCAGGCCGTGTCCGCGGGAGATGCAGACGCCAGCGGCGACGGTCACGTTCAAATCGTCAACGCTGTTGGGGACGTGCTGGTCGGCTTGGTGACTGCCGCTGATGACGTGTTGATAGAAGCCAATGGCGGGTCCATTCTTGATCAAGCTGCTGACGCGAGCGTCGACGTTCAGGCGGGCGACACGATACGTCTACTTGCAGAGGGCAAGATTGCCGACCCACTCGCGGGCGATCTCGAAGTGGCTGGCGCGTCCATGGTCGACGCCCAGTCTTTGCTGAGCGGCGACGTTCGCATTGCTTCACCTGGCGCCTTGACGATGTTGCAACTGTCCACTGGCGCGGGCGACGCCAAGTTGACAGCCGTCGATGCGATCACCATTCACGCGACCGACATTGGCGGTAATCTGCAAGTTGACTCCGCATCTGGCGACATCACCAATCCCAATGGCCAGATCGCGGTAAGCGGATCGGCTAGTTTCTCCACAACTTCCGCGGTCGGCGAGATCAGTGTGGGGCAGACCAACTCGGCGCGGATCACAGGTCCGATCTCGCTGGCCTCAACCGGCGACGCCTCGATCAGCAACGACTTGGATATCGACTTTGACGTCAGCAACATTGGCGGCAATCTTCTGGCGATGAGCCAGGGCAACATCATCAATACGGCGGGATCGCTCAGCGTAACGGGCATGGCCAGCTTTGACGCGGCACAGACCATTAAACTTGGAGTCGCCAATACGCTCGATGTCGCTCAAGCCATCGGAGCGCGCAGCGGCGCCGATACGATTCTCAATACGGCCAATGCGATCGACTTCAAGGCCAGCCTGGTCGGCGGTAACCTGATGGCCTCGTCGAACGGCGCAATTACCAACCTCAGCGGGTCTTTGGACGTGGCTCTTATGACCACGCTTAGCGGCTCGGAAGTCCGCTTGGGGCTTGCCAACAACTTTAGCAGCGGTGGACCGGTTGGACTCAATACCGTAGGCGACGCGGTCCTTCAAATGTCCTCCGACCTCGATCTCAAGGCTTCCAATATCGGCGGCGATTTGTTCATCACGATGCAGGGTGGGAACCTAACGGATTCTGGCGCCGTGACCACGGGCGACGCTTCGCTGATTTCGACGGTTGCCTTGAGCGACATCCTCTTGGACCTGATCGACATAGCGGGCGTCCTTCATGTCGACGCAACGGGCAACGCGGTCGTTCGCAATGCGGGAACCTTGGATGTGGCGACTGGCGTTTCTCTGGGGCAATTGACTCTGGAATCGCTTGGCGGCGACCTCCAGTATGTGGCGGGATTGTCGGCTGGAAGCGTGCTGCAATTGGCTGCGGCTGGCTCACTCAACGGCACCGGTCTCTTGAAATCGCCACAAGTCAATTTGAGCGCGGGCGGAGGTATCGGCAACTTGGCCAGCTTGCAGTTGGAGGCCCAGTCGGTCAGCGCGGATTCGGCCGGCGCCGGCAATATCGACTTGATCAATGACTCGGGCGCTCCCGTAATCGTGACGTCGCTCAGCACAATTGGCGGCGATATCTTGTTTGAGCAACAGGGAGCCGCAATTGCAACCTTTAACGGCGCCATGACCAGTGGGGGCGCGGTGGACGGTGGGAATATCGAGGTTCTTGGTGAGAGCGGCGTTGTCGTGTTAGCCTCCGCCACTCTGAGCTCGCTCGGCGGAACCGGCGGACGGCTATCGATCAGCGGCGCCCAAGTCGATACGACTCCGATGCTCGGCGCTGGCGACATTATTATTCGCGGCGGCGGAGGAGATGTGATTATCACGGTCGATATCATTAGCGATATGGACATCGACATAAGCGCCGACCGAGACATCATCGTGTTAGCCACCGTCCGCACGACTGATAGCGCCAACATTAGCTTAACGGCCGACGCCGATCTCGATGGGGTCGGCGGCTTGTGGGTGACGGAAGTCGGTGAGGTTGATTCTGATGGTCAACTTATGGCAGTCGGATCCGATCTGTTTGCTACGCCGTTCGAGCTAGATGCCATCCTTATCGATGACGATGCGGCCGGTTTTCAGGTCCGTTCGCGGGGCGATTTATCGTTGCGAGGGCGAGATCTCACAGCCGACACGGCGGTCGTTATCAACGGTGAGGTGGCTACGCAAGACGCCGATGCGACGCTCGAAATCGTGGGATTGGACGTAGAGATCGGCGCTGGTGTGGGTTCTCTCAACTCGCCGGGCGGCTTGGTCAGAATTGCCGCCCCAAGCCCCCGGGAGATTACACTTGGCGCTGATGTTGCCGGCACCCTCTCGCTGTCGTCGACTGAATTGGACGCCGTCTCCGCCGATGTTGTCGTGGTGGGCGATCCGAGCCTTGGCGGCGAAATCAGCGTCGCGGGTCGCATCGACTCTATGGGCTCACTTGTCCTGGCGAGCGCGGACATGATTTCTGGTGCGGGTGTCCTGGCCGTCAACCAACTCGGCTTGATTGGCAGTGGAAGCGTCGCCTTGACCGGGCTTAACGAGTTGGGGACGATTTCGGCGTCTTTGGCCAGCGGGGAACTTGAGCTGGTCCATTCTGGAGTTTTACAAATCGGCTCAATCGCCGGCGTGGGCTCGCTGGCCGACATTGACGGGCTCGATGTCGCGGGTGGTTCGGTTACGCTGGATGTCGCAACGACCGTGCAGCAGTTTGAGCACTCGCCAATTCAAGCCGCCGAACTCCTCTTGTTGGGTGCCGGCGACCACTTGCTGACAAGCTCCAACAACAATATTGGCGTGCTCGCAGCCGACGTTGGCGGAAAAATTGACTATCGCGATTCCAGTGACGTCACTTTCGGCGCCGTGCATTCAGTGGACGGGGTTACGGCTCTCGACGACATCCGTGTCCACGTTGCCGGATCGCTGACCTTCCAAGCCGCGATCACCTCGATTGGCAATCAAGTCGAGCTGATCACCGAGGGCAACACGGTGTTCGATCAGAACACAACGACTAACGACGTGACCACGAACATCCTGATTATTGTCACCTCGTCCGGCGTTGGGACCGCCAACAATCCGCTGGAGACGACGGTGGGCAGTTTTGAAGGTCAAGCCGGTTCAGGCGGCCTGTTCCTGGTCAACGACGGAGCTCTCGTGATTGGCGGCGTGAGCCAGGCAAACGGAGGAATTGCCGGTGGGGCAACCAGTACGGGAGGGGCAATTTCGATCACAGCGAACAGTCCTTTGACTGTTGTCGAGGAGATCACTAACAGCGGTGATATTCAACTGACTGCATCTCCCAGCGGCGGCGCCGACAACCTCACGTTGTCGGCCCGCGTTGTTTCCAGCGGCGACGGTTCCATCGAGCTCTCAGCGGGTGATGACATCGTTGTCAACGACTCGAGCACCGACCCGGAGGTCTTCGCTTCGGGCAACGGGCCGATCGTGTTTCGCGCCGGCGGCGATGTCGTGATCGCCAACGATGTGGTGATGGGATCGCAATTTGGCTCCTTCGTAACTTTCCCCCAAGTCGAAGAAGGCGTAACGCTTCTCGTAGAGCCCGTTGAGCAGGGTGGATCGAATGTCGCCTCGAATGGCCAGACCACTATTCGCGTACGCGTCGGCGTGCCGGGTGAGCAAAACTATCGCGTCACTGTCGATTGGCACGACGGCGTGATTGACGATTACCCCTTTGTTGGCGGCGGATCAGGCGGTCCGAAGATTCCGGGCGGCGTCGACCTGTTCTTCAGTCACCGCTACGGCAGCAATCCCAGCCCAAATCCCGCCGACCCGATCCCGGTCACGGTCACGATTGGCTTGGACGCCCAACAAACGAATAGCAATCAAGTGATCAACGGGATTCAGTTCTTCACCAACGGAGATTTCAACCAGCAATTGGTGACCACCGTCAGCCGCCTGCAGACGGTTCCCGGCGAGGGGATTCAAACCTACATTCCGGCGGTTGTTCACGAACTTGACCCGATTGTCGCGCGGCCCCAAACGTCCGGGCTGATCTTGAACCAGTCGGCCAGCAGTGCCGATGCGGAAACCGAGACATCTGAATTTCGGTCCGCCGAATTGGAAGGCGCCACCATCGGCGAATTGCGAGTCTTCTTTCGCGTTGTTGATGATATCGCCGACAAAGAAGAGCCGAAAGACTATGACCTGCCTGTGGACTCGCTCAAGGATGTGCTTCGACAATTCGAGCAGACGAAGTTGCGGAATGGTCACTACCGTATCTATGTCGAGGATCCGGCGACCGGCAAGATTCGCTTGATGCACGACGTCCAGATGCTCAATGGAAAGCTGGTCCCGACCAATTTTCGCCAGGGAGATGGCGAACGCTTGCCGGGCAGCAACGATGGAGCGGCCACTCAGCCAGCGGGGGAGCTGCCTTCCGATGTAGCCTCCAAACTCGATGGCGCCCAACGCAACGCCCCGCTGCACACCGAGCGCGATGGCAAAGACTTCGAACAGACGATTCAATCACCGCCGCTCGAAACGGACGTGGAAGCGACGACCGAAACTCGCCAGACGGTTACTCGCCGAGAAACGTCGATACCGACCGTGGAGCATATTCCAGACTCCACGACTTCATGGCGCACTCAAAGCAGAATCGCAGCACTGGCTGCGGGCGCCGTGACGATTGCTGTCGCGGGGACCTGGAGGGAACGACTCGAGAGTTCGTCCGCGGAAGAGCCCTACGATCTGTCAATTGCCGCTCGGCGTCGGCGCCGACTCCAGGGGAAGAAGTAGACAATGGCTGAAACCACATTCCGTTCACGTCCGATTGCCAGACTTCCTGGCATACGCCCTCTGTTCCGCTAGAAGACCGAACAGGGTGACTGAAACCTATGCACAGATGCATCTCATGCGGGTCACACCAAGAGATCGACGATGACAAAAAACAAAGATTCTCGCCCAGAACCAAACGAACCGAATGATGAATCGCGGCCTGCCCGTGGTGATCAGGACTCGCCGAGGTCGTTTGACGACAATCCGCGAGATGGCGACGATACGGGTCGTGACGAAGGTGGCGACGCGGCCGACGATCTGAGCTCGACATTCGAAAGCGACTCGCCCACTGAGCCGGACAACAGCCAGACGATAGAGACTGATCTACCACCGGCGGACATCGGTAACCAGACGATTGAGATGGATGGGTTGGGCGAGCCGGCCGCGGGCGCCGGTCAAACGCTTGACGGCGAGTCGCTCACAGACCAACCCCCAGTCGGTAACCAGACGATTGAGATGGATGGGTTGGGCGAGCCGGCCGCGGGCGCCGGTCAAACGCTTGACGGCGAGTCGCTCGCAGACCAACCCCCAGTCGGTAACCAGACGATTGAGAACTCACCAGAGGGCGACGAGCAACCGGTCAATCGGACAATCGACTCAGACTTTCTCCCCCCAGATGCGCCGGCTGGCGGGCAGACGGTTGAGCTGGAAACGGACAAGTCCCCTGCCCATTCATCAAACCAAACGGTTCAAGACGGGAGCGAGGATTCTGACTCGTCGGGAATTGGCGGGACGATTGAGCTTGCCCCGGGCGTCGCCGAAGACGACCTCAGATTCTCGCTTGATGGCGAGTCTCCCGGACAAGGCTCGCCGGCCGGGCAGGGCGGCAAAGGCAAGCGTACCGTCACGGGAAACGAACGCACCGTTCAGGGGGGCGGGGACTCCGACTCGCGTCAAACGCGAGACTCGCGCGACCCCACGCTCGAATCATCGGGGCTTCTTTCTCAGTCAAGCGACCGGGTGATGGTGTTGTGGTCGAGCATCGATCGGTCGATTCGTCCTGGTGCGACAATTCAGGATGGTGGGGCGGACGAGAGCAGGCGAACGACGAACCTTGTCATCCAAAGCCGTGAACTGTGTGAGCAGAAGGACTTGGAACCTGGGGCCGGCGCTGACTACGAGCTAATCAAGCGATTGGGCGAAGGAGGCATGGGCGTGGTCCACATGGCCAGGCAAGCTTCGATCGACCGTAAAGTTGCCATCAAGATGCTCAAGCCCAAGGGCGCGCGAGATCCAAAACAGAGGGGCAAGTTTCTTTCGGAAGCCGTTGTCACCGGCGAACTC
>CAZWOU010000016.1:47263-64474 GCA_964635375.1 uncultured Pirellulaceae bacterium
GGGCTTTGAACGTGAGATGCAGATCATCTCCTCACTCGACCACCCCAATATCGTTCCTATCTACGACTTGGGCGTCAACGATGTCGGCGCGTTGTTCTATTCAATGAAGCGAGTTGTTGGGACTCCTTGGGATGACGTTGTCAGTTCAAAATCGTTGGGTGAAAACCTGGAAATCTTGATGAAGGTCGCTGACGCTGTCGGCTTTGCCCATTCCCGCGGCGTGCTGCATCGCGACCTGAAACCCGAGAACGTGATGCTTGGGGATTTTGGCGAAGTGTTGGTGATGGACTGGGGGCTGGCTGTATCGGTTAGTCGCAAAAGTCGCTGTAGCATGGGCGGTACGCCAGCCTATATGGCCCCGGAAATGGCGGCGGGCCCGTTTGAAGATATTGGCGTTCGCGCCGATGTCTATCTGCTTGGCGCCATCCTCTTTGAGATCATCGTCGGCAAGCCGCCTCACACCGGCAAAGACGTAATGAAGTGCCTCTTCGCCGCCGCCAAGAACTCCATTCGCAGCACCGACAAGTCGGGCGAACTGATGGACATCGCGATGAAGGCGATGAGCACTGCTCTGGAAGATCGCTACGCAAGTGCAGCAGATTTTCAGGCGGCCATCCGAACCTACCAGTCGCATGGCGAGAGTATCGCAATGCAACAACGAGCGGATGAGCTGCGCGCGGTCGCGGTCAAGACGCAAGACTACGAGTCGTTTAACCGAGCGGTTTTTGGCTATCAGGAATCGTTGGGACAGTGGAGCGAAAACAGTCGCTCGCGAACCGGGCTGGCTGCCGCCAAACTCGAGTTCGCTCGCCTGGCGCTCGGCCGAGGAGATTTCGACCTGGGCGCCTCGATGCTCACTCAAGATGACCCTGAGCATCAGCCGATCTTGGCGGAAATCGAGAAGAGACGAGCAGAACGCGTTCAGAAGGGCCAACGCCTCGCGTTGGCGCGGCGAGCTGTCAGCGGCCTGATCGTGGCAATCCTCGTTGTTGTCGGCGTCTCCGCCATGATCGTGCATGGCTGGTACCGGGAAGCAGAATCTCAACGCGGCGTCGCCGTCAAGGAGAAGAAGAACGCAGAAGCACAAACCAAGAAGGCTCAGGAACTGGCTGTGATCGCGAAAGCCGCTACCGTTGAAAAGGAAAGGCAGCGAGTGGCGGCGGAGGACAGTGCTCGGATCGCTCGCGAGAAGGAACAGTTGGCCAGAATCGCCGAAAACAAAGAGGCTCTCGCGCGCCAGGCCGCTGACAAAGCTAAGGAGGAAGAAGCTGCTGCTCGCGCCGCGGCGGACTCGGAGAGGGCTGTGGCCATCGCTGCTCGCGCCACGGCGGATTCGGAGAGAGCCGTGGCCATCGCTGCTCGCAAGAAAGAAGCGGAAGCGCGCGAGTTGGCGGAGTATGAAGAGTACGTGGCTCGGATCGGCCTGGCGGCAGCCAAAATCAACGACAATGCGTACGACATCGCCCTCGAATTGCTGATCGGTTGCAAGTCTCACATGCGGGATTGGGAATGGCGCCGATTGATGCACCTGTGCGATCAGGCCTCGCGGGACTTTGTCACTGACTCGCCAATTGAGTCGGTTGCGATCAGCGACGATGGAAGGCGATTTGTGACAGGCGGTTGGGGTGGTCAGGCCACGATCTGGAATCAACAGGGCGAGAAGACTGCCACGCTCAAGCATGGCTCAGTCTATGTCTTCGCCGTCGCGATCTCGCCGGATGGAGAGATTGTCGCGACTGGAAGCGGCGACAAGAACGGCTACGTCAAGCTCTGGAACGCTGGCAGCGGTGAGCTGATTGCGGTGCTTCAAGGCCATGAACGGGACGTAGTCAGCGTTACTTTCTCTCGCGACGGGGCCAAGTTGGCGACTGCTTCGTTCGACAACACAGTGCGAATCTGGGATGTCGCGACGGGCAAGTCGGAGCAGACTTTGCGAGGACACAATTGGTGGGTTTGGGATGCCGCGTTTTCACCGGATGGTTCACGAATCGCCACGGTCAGCCAAGACGGCGTGGCCTATGTTTGGGACCTCGAAAGCGGCGCCCGGAGTCCGGCTTTCGATGGACACCGCGGCCCCATTTATGGCGTGTCCTTCTCTCCCGACGGCGAAACGGTCGCCACTGCCGGCCACGACAAGCGGGTCCTCGTCTGGCATCCAGCGGACTTGAAGCCCTACGACTATCAGGCCGTTGTCTCTGGCAAGAAGGTCTTTACGCCTCCGTTTCAAGAGTTACTTGGACACACGGCGGCCGTTCGCTGCGTGGAATTCTCCAAAGACGGAAAACGATTGCTCAGTGGCGGACATGACAACTCGGTCAAAATCTGGGGCGTGGACTCCGGTCGCAGCCTCAAGACGCTCCGCGGACACGGAAAGTGGATCCGTGCTTGCGCATTCTCGTCCGATGGATTGTGGGCGTTCTCCGGAGGCTATGACAAGACCGCTAAGCTCTGGAGTATCGACGGCTACGAAGAAGAGCGAGTCTTGCGAGGGCGCGTATTCGACGGCCACCGTGACGCGTTGCTCGGCGCGTCCTTGTCGGCTGATGGGCGTTTTGTGCTCACGGCGAGTCGCGATCGACGAGCAAAGAAGTGGGATGCCGACACCGGTGTGGAAGAGTTGACGTTTGAGGAGGGGCACTTGTATCTGGCCTCGGTCGCTCGATTCTTCGACAACGACTTGAAGTTGCTGACTGCCGCTGTTGATAATACGGCGAGGATTTGGGATGTCGCCAGCGGCGTCCAACTAGCGAGACTTGATGGGACCGGGCAGCGAGGCGTCGCCTGTGTCTCGCCCGATAATCAGTGGGTGCTCACGGGCGGTGAGAACGGAGCTGTGCAAATCTGGAGCGTTGCGGAAGCGGTTCGTGACAAAAGTGCGCCGAAGCTGAAGTCTGTTCGCGTCCTTGCGGGACACAAATACGATATTTCAACCGCCACCTATTCTCCCGATGGTTCCAAAATACTCACCGGCGACGTTTCCGGAATCTGCATCGTTTGGGACGCTTCGACCGGGAAACTTCTCGGGCGGCTACGTGGCCATACGAAGGGCATTACGCAAGTGGTCTTCGTGACCGGTGATGTTGCGGCTTCAGCGAGCCTTGACAAGACGGTCGCCCAATGGGATCTCAACGACTACAGCGAGATCGTTGAGCGAGCATTGGTTCATCCGGATTCTGTGGCTGCGATGACATTGACGCCGAAGGGCGAAATCGTCACTGCCTGCGAGGACAAGATCATCCGCGTGTGGGACGCGACGAAAGCAAAGACGATTGGTCAACTTGAACCGAACCGAGTTTGCAACTCGTTGTCCGCCAACCAACGTAACCAGCTCATGACTGTCGACGCTCAGTCTGCGGTAGTGCAAGTTTGGAATTTGGATGACATGCGAGAAGTGCTGATGGAGCACGCCCCAGGACGTATTGGCTCGTTTCTTGACATGAAGAAGAAAGGTGGCGTCGTCTGGTCCGGTTCGTTTTCCCGCGACGGCCAAAGGATCTTGACCGTCGGAGGAGACAGCGCGCGTATTTGGGATCTCGAGACAGCCAAGGAGCAAGTCCGCTTCAGCCCTCACAGCGCTGTTGCCTCAGCTCGGTTTTCCCGAAGCGGCAGTCGCGTCGTCACAGCGAGCTGGGATAACTCGGCGCGCATCTGGAATGCCCACGATGGCTCTCCAATATTGAAGCTCGGTCGTGAATCTGCTGGAGCCGCAGGCGCCCATCTGAGCAACGTGAACTCGGCTGCTTTCTCGCCCGACGAAGAGGGCAAGTGGGTCCTGACTTCCAGCGATGACGGAAGCGCCAAATTGTGGGACTCCAAGTCCGGTCGGGTGATTCGCTCGTTCACAGGGCACAATGGCCGAGTTGTGGCAGCCGAGTTTTCCGCGGACGGCTCCTGGGTGCTGACGGCTAGCAGCGATAAGATGGCTCGCATCTTTGAAGTCAAGTCTGGTCAAGTGTTATGCGAACTTGCCGGCCACGCCCTAGGGATCTCGCACGCTGTGTTTTCGGCTGACAAGAAGCTGGTCGTTACCGGGAGCGAAGACAACACAGCGCGAGTTTGGTCGTTGGAGGATCTCGCGTCGCCTGATTTGGTCGCCGAAATGCGAGGCCACACGGCGGCGGTTACCTCGGTCGATCTTTCCCCGAATGGCAAACGCGTGTTGACCGGCTGTGAGGACTTCACCGCGAAACTGTGGGACGCCGAGACCGGGAAAGAGATTCTCACTCTCAACGGCCACACCCAGGAGGTCACTTCAGTCATGTTCTCCAAAGACGGCCAGAACGCGCTAACGAGCAGCCGGGACGGCGTCGCCATCATCTGGCTCGCCTCCAAACTGCCTCAACCGGGAGTCGGCGAGTAGTCTCACCGGGCGCCGAGCATGCTCAGTCTTCAATCTGTGGTAATCGATCGACGGCCGCACGCAGGTTGGATTGAAGTGATGCGGCCGACCGCAACCACGACTGGGTGATGTCGTCCATCGCCGGCTCAATCTGAATGCCATCCATTTCGTCGGCGACCTCGACCAGCAAGTTGCCCAGTGTTCGGGCCGTTCCCGTGCTCATGGCAAGCCGCGATTCGATCGGCAGGACGGGCTCGCCCTCCTCGCCGCGCACGAAGCCTGAGGAACACTCCAAGAGAATCGTCTCGTCATGAGAATTGACGACCACTTGGCTCGTGTAGAGAGCAGCCGTTTCATCGTATCGGACCCCCACGCCGGGCGTGGCTCTACGATGCGATGGTGTTCGCGTTCTCTTCATCCCTCGTGCTTGCAGCGTTCAGTCGTTAATCCGGCTCTGAATTACGCATTATCGGGCCGCTGCCCGCGAATTATCTGGCCCTCCCACAAGTGCGGCATGCAAACACAACCGCAGCTCAAACAACTGTAGCTCACGATCGCCTGCGATCCGTGCCTTCCCCCGCCTCAATCGGCGGCCCCCAAGACCGCAAAATCCTTAGCGTCCCTACAATCCAAGTCGCGGTCAGGCGACTTGGATTGCTTTCCGGGGATCCAAACCGCCAGGAAACGGAACAACTCGCTACCATTTCCCATTGCTGGAACTATTCCGAGTAAGATTGGACGAGCTTGGATTAAGCACGCGCATGGCAGACCGAGGAACACAATGGCGGGCGTCAAACTCACTCAACTCAGCAAACAGTTCGGCAACGTCAAGGCGGTCGATCAGATCGACTTGGAAATCGTCGACCGCGAAATGGTTGTGCTCGTCGGTCCATCGGGCTGCGGTAAGACAACGACTCTTCGGATGATCGCGGGGCTTGAAGAGGCGAGCGGCGGCGAGATCAGAATCGGCGACAAAGTGGTCAATCGAGTTAAGCCGAAGGACCGTAACATTGCCATGGTGTTCCAATCGTATGCTCTCTATCCCCATATGAACGTCTACGACAACATGGCCTTCGGCCTCAAGATGAGACGAACAGCCAGAACTGAAATCGAACGCCGCGTGTTGGAAGCGTCCGACACCCTTGGGCTCGCCGATCTTCTCAAACGCAAACCGGCCGAACTAAGCGGCGGCCAACAACAGCGTGTCGCATTGGGACGAGCCATCGTCCGAGACCCCGCGGTGTTCCTGTTCGATGAGCCGCTCAGCAACCTTGACGCCAAGCTGCGTGTGAAGATGAGAAGTGAACTCGTTAAGCTTCATCGACGACTTGAGGCCACTATGGTCTACGTGACCCACGACCAAGTAGAGGCGATGATGATGGGCGATCGCATCGTTGTGATGCACGAGGGGCGCATTCAGCAGGTCGGCCCGCCTGCCGAGGTTTACGAAAGGCCGGCAAACCGATTCGTGGCGGAATTCATCGGCGCCCCCCCAATGAACTTGTTTGACGGCGTACTCAGGCGTTCGACGAGTTCGCAGGATGCGGCAGCTATTACCACCAAACTCGGCCTCTTAGACGTGCCGCGCGCGCGGATCGATTGGTCCGACAGCATGGACGGGCGCGAAGCCCTGCTCGGCCTGCGGCCCGAGGACATCCACCTTGGCGACAACCATGAATTCTGCTTTGAGGCAGAAGTGCTTGTCGCTCAACCGCTCGGTGCCGAAACTTTCGTTGAATTCTCCAGTAACAATGCAGAATTTATCGCCAGAATGACCGGGCCGGCGCCGCCCGCCGGCGACAAAGTGCGACTGTCGATCGACCCTGATAGCGTCCATCTGTTTGACAAGCAAAGCGAACAAAGGCTCTAGGTCTGAGCGGCTAGAGAAACAACTGAAACGACGAGGCCTTGCGTGGACCAAGCGATGTTTACCGAGACGCGATTCACCGCAATGCTCCAGTCGCTCGAAGCAAATCGGCCCCTCAAGGGATTGTTCGAACAGCTTCTGTCCGCCTACACCCAACCCAACCGGCACTATCACAATGCCGGACATGTTGGGGATTGTCTTGAACTGTTCGACAGCGCCCGCCAACTGGCAACTCAACCTGGCGAACTCGAGGCCGCAATCTGGTTTCACGACGCCGTCTACGAGAGCCGCGCCGAGGACAATGAACTGCGCAGCGCTGAATGGGCTGAGCAGGGCCTGGTTGAGGCGGGCGTGGCCGAAGAACGTGTTCGGAGAATCGGACAACTTGTCCTTGCCACCAAGCACGAGGCGACGCCCAATCTCGCCGACTCTAAATTAATGGTCGACATCGACTTGAGCATTCTTGGCCGAAACAGCGAGCGGTTCGACGAGTACGACTTGGCCATCCGCAGGGAATTCGAGTGGGTCCCCGATGGGCAATACAGGCCTGCAAGGGCCGCCGTGCTGCGTTCATTTCTCGATCGAGCTCAGATCTACTCGACTTCCGAGTTTCGCCAACGGTTCGAAACAACGGCGAGGGCTAACCTGACAAGGGCCATTCGGCGCCTCGAATCCTCGAACAGACACTGAGACAAGCTCGACAACGAAACAAAGGCAGCTGGGAAATTCCCAGCCGCCTCGTGGAATCATCATCGGCAGTACAGTTTAGTGGCCGCCAAAATGTCCGCCGCTGTGCCCGCCAAAATATCCACCGCTGTGCCCGCCAAAATGTCCACCGCGGTGGTAGTCGAAATGGCCAGTTCGGTGAACGTCGTAATGGCCGGGTGTGTAATGGAAGTGGTTTCCATGCCGTCTCAACTGAGCGGGATGCCAGTCAAGATGCGTGGTGTCGTGATAGTCCCAGTGACCACGACCGTGGCTCGAACGGTAATGGGGGCGGTGGGTTGTTTGGCGGTGGACGTTGCCGATGGCCACGTGAAAGCCTCGGCCGCCAATGTGGAAGCCAAAAGGACCAGCCGCTTGGGCTTGGGTCGTTCCCAAACCGGCCATGCCCATACCAACGATTGCGGCGAATGCGATTGCGATCTTTTTCATCTCGGAGCTCCTTGCGGGGGGGAAGCTTGGGTCTTCGCTTACTACTAAAGCAAGCACCGTGCCAATCCTAGATCCCGGGCCAAGGACAAGCCGTTTAGCTAGCAAATACCTGGGAAACTGCGATATTCCGGGGGAATGACTCAAGTTGTCCATCGCCAAAGCGCCGCGAAATTGACATCAACGTGTGGTCAAAATGACTTCTTTTGCTTGCGTCGGCGCGGGACCTGAATGATGGTCGGAGAGCCTCCAGTCTCGAAAACCGAGCCTCAAGCAGGGCTCGACAGCAACGAGAGCAGCTGCATAGAATCGGCCAGAATCGCAGGACCGTGCTGGCGAAGACGAGCAGAACCGCCAGTGGCTAATGAGGAGTTCAATCGAACGTGATGTTTTCGATTCGGCGACCTAGCCGCGATTTGATTGATCAGCTCATTGCCAGCGAACGGGCGAAGAACTTCACCTACGCCGAGGTTGGCGCCAGCCAGCATGCCGTCTGCCCGACTGGCTTTCGCGCCAATCGGTTCGGCTGTGTGTTAGGTGGGGGCGAGGCCCTTTTCGACCGAGCGCGAGCAGCCATGAGGGAGCTCGTGATGCTGGACCTTGCCTGGCTTCAGCTCGCCGCCCCGCTCAACTCGCTTGAGCCTGGCGCGATCATCTGCACTCAAGTTCACCTTTTCGGCCTCTATTCCCTGAATGTTGGTCGGGTAATTTACGTGGAAGACGAGGCGTCTTGCTTCGCGTTCGGTTATGGGACTTTGCCCCAATATCCGATGAGGGGAGAGGAGCGGTTTTCGCTCCGGCTCGATTCGAAGTCGGGAGAGGTCTGTTTCGAGATCTTCTCGTTCGCCAGAGCAAAGAACTTCCTGATGGGCCTCGGTTGGCCGGCCATGAAAATCATGCAGCGACGCTTCTGCCATGAGTGCTCAGAGAGGTTGCGTTCGCACAGCAGCTCCTGATCACACCGACCTGATCAAATAGGCGACCGCAATGGGGGCACTGTCGCGGCAGCAAGGGCACGGCAACTAGGGCGCGGTCGAGCTGGAGTTCTGGTTTCCGCTTGGTGGCTTGGAAAGATCCCTGGGGGCTCCACCCGTTTCCGCGGTGTTGCGGTTGAGCTTGCCAGCAGCGAGTTCGGCCGTGGTTTTGTACCAGACACAGACCGTTAATTCTTGGATTTCGCCGCGGGCCGAACAGGATTGAGAGACATTGGTGATTTCGACGGTCGGATGCTTGTCGAGCCAGGTATTAATCTCCAGTTCGAGCTCGTCGTCCCGCATTCCGCGCTGGGCGTTGGGATTGCTCTTGGTGAATAACTTGACTCTCATCGGGATCGCTCAAACGGAGTTCGTTGGTGACCCTGAAACCTATCCCCCAAAACGACCCGGAGCGGGATGAATATGGGCGCCTAACTTGGAATCTGCCATTTCACCGGACATCTATGCGATTAGCAGCCCGTGGGGACAAACATGTGGGCCGTCGCCGAACGGGCTCATTCCGGTAATACCGATCGTAAGGACTCGCCGATCAGCGGCGCGATTCTTTGAAGGACGTCGAGTGGCGTCGACAGAGGCGGTGCGAGGCAGATCACGTCGCCTCGCATACGAGTGAACATTCCCCGCTTTTGGGCCTGTTCGTGCAGTTTCTGCCCAATCTTGAGTTCCGCGTCAAACTCCTTCTTGGTTTCCCGATTCTCAACAAGCTCAACGCCGCACATCAGACCAAGTCCGCGGATATCCCCGACGTGAGGATGGTCGGCTAATTCCGTTCGAAGCTGATCGAGCAACAGATTGCCGCTCGTTCCGGCTGCCTCCACCAGGCGCTCGTCCTCGATGATCTGAAGGTTTCGGAGGGCGACCGCTGATCCAACCGGGTGGCCGCTGTAGGTGTAGGCGTGCATCCAGGTTCGCTCAGGTTCGTCAAACACGGCGGCGATCCTGTCGCAAAAGCCTACTCCGCCAAAAGGAAAATAGCCCGAGGTGATTCCCTTGGCGAATTGAATCAGATCGGGCTCAACATCCCAGTGCTGCAGGCCGAACATGAGCCCCGTTCGGCCGAAGCCGGTGATTACCTCATCGGCGGCCAACAGCACATCGTACTGGTCGCAAATCTCGCGTATGCGTGGAAAGTAATCATCCTGGGGCACAATCACACCCGCCGCGCCTTGCACGGGTTCCGCGAGGAACATGGCGACGGTCTCGGGACCTTCACGCAGGATGGCCTGTTCCAGTTCGTCCGCTGCGGCACGGCCTTGCGAGCGTCCATCCATTGGGTGTGGATAGCGATAGGGGTAGGGCGAGGCGATATGAGTGAAACCCGGGGTGCGCGGTTCAAACATCGGCCAGTAACTAGCGATCCCGGTGGCGCTCATCGACGCCAGGGTGACTCCGTGGTAACCCCATTTGCGCGAAATCACCTTGACCTTGCTTGGCTTGCCGTGGCACTTCCAATAATACCGAGCGGTCTTGAACGCGGCGTCATTGGATTCGGCGCCGCCCGAAGTGAAGAAGAATCGGTTGATCGACGGATAGCAGAGCTCTGCCAGCCGCGAGGCAAGCTCGATTGCCGAGGCGTTGGTGCTACCGGAATAGCCCGAGCAATACGCCATTTGTTTCATCTGAGCCGAGGCGACGTCCGCCAGTTCGGCTCGACCATGACCGACCGCGACGTTCCACAATCCGGAAATTGCATCAATGAAGGCTCTGCCGTCTGAGTCAAAAAGCAGGGCGCCCTCGCCTCGCACCCAAAGCCGGGACGTTTTCTGTCCTTCAACATTGTGGAGCGGGTGAACCAAGTGTGCGTGGTCCAACTCGCGCCAGTGCTCGGGGATTGTCATTGTTTGCCGGTCGCAGAGAAGCTGTAGGGAAAGGTCTGTAGGGGAAAGGTCGGCGAATGAAGCCCTTCGCACCTGCCTGAACGAATTGGCGAAGCCCAACTGTGTCGTCTTTTGTACCGGCGAGTCGAGTCCGCGCCTACGAGTCACCTGGGCCGTCCGCTGAGATTCCTATTTGCGCCACCAGTGCACGCGGGCGTTGTCTGCTTCATTTGGCCCGCGCATTCGGTTAGGCTGCGTCTTGCGACTTCATTCTGTTGAGAAGAGGGTTTTCGCCAACCTCCAAAATGGCTTGTCGGCATGGCTGAGTAAGACGGACGCGACGCGGTGCTCGAGGCAGATCGGGAAATCGGGGTTGAACGCCTGCACGAGGCTTCCCCGAGCTCGATTTCTCGTTGCACGGCTTCAAACACGAAAGTGGATAATAGGATGGCGGTATCGATCGGATGTTCCAAGAGTGATCTCGACACGCCGGCATTGTGCATCGATCTCGACGCCATGGAGAGCAATGCGGCGGAGATGTCCCAGGCGTGTCGCGATCGCAACCTGGCTTGGCGCCCTCATTCCAAATGCCACAAGTCGCCTGACATTGGGCGGAAGTTAGTCCAGGCGGGAGCGATTGGATTGACCTGCGCCAAGCTGGGCGAGGCGGAGGTCTTGGGGCAAGGCGGAATCAATGACCTCTTGATCGCCAACATGATTGTGGGGCCTCAGAAGCTGGACCGGCTTGCGGCCCTCCGCAGAATCGCCGATCCCATGGTTTGCATCGACCACGAGGATCAGCTTCGTCCGCTTTCATCTCGCATGGAACCCGAGGCCTTGCCCGTCCGCGTCCTTGTGGAAGTCGACATCGGCCTCGCGAGGGTTGGTTGCCAGCCAGGCCAGGCCACCGTTGAGTTGGCTCGGCTCGCCCACGAACTGCCGGGAGTCGAATTGGCCGGGATCATGGGCTATGAGGGACACCTGCTGACGCTTCAAGATCTGGACGAGAAGCGCCAGCGTATCGCGGAGGCCTTGGGTTGCCTGGTGGAAACTGCTGAGGCGGTTCGGGCCGATGGATTGCCTTGCGAGATTGTGTCGTGCGGCGGCACCGGCTCGTTTCTCTACAGCGTTGAGGCGCCGGGCATCTCGGAGCTGCAGGCGGGCGGGGCCATCTTCATGGACGAGTTCTATCGACGCGAGTGTCGAGTTGACAACCTGCGTCACGCGCTGACTGTCGTGGCGACGGTCGTCAGCCGTCCGACGGAGGAACGCGCTATCGTGGATGCGGGGCGGAAGACCATGCACGGCGATTTTGCTCTTCCCCGAATCATCGACCGCGACGACTTGGAGTTCGTGCGTTTGTCCGCCGAGCATGGCGAGATCCGCTGTGACAAATCGGGCCCAGGCGTCCGCATCGGAGACCGGCTCGAAATCATCCCTGGCTACAGCGACATGACCACGGTCTTGCACAACGAGTTCTTCGCGTTTCGCAACAATCAGTTGGAGGCAGTTTGGCCGCTCGACGGCCGTGGAAAACTACAGTGATTTTCTCCAGTTCCCGAAACGCGGAGGCGCTACACGGAGAGTAGCGGCTTTCTCCGGTAGATGTTTGGTCTTGGCTATGTCTGGTCTTGGCTGGACTCTCGTTGCGGGACGAAACCAAACCGAGGACCGATAGGTGAGACAAAGCAAAACACTCGCGCGCATTCGCGACGGAAGACCCGCCGCAATCGCGAATCTGGGCCATTTCATTCCAGCTTTCGTTCGACACGCGGCCGCGACTGGTTTCGATTGCATCTGGTTGGATCTCGAACATCGAGCGTGGGACCCTACACAGGTCCAGGCGATCTTGGCTTTCTTTCACAAGTTCGACATAGACTGCCTGTTGAGGGCGCCGACAACGGATCGCGCCTTGCTCTACCGGTACTTCGAGGACGGAGCGACGGGCGTCATGGTCCCTCATGTTTCAACTCGCGAACAGGCAGAGCATCTCGTCGGGGCGCTGCGATTTCCGCCCATTGGAAACCGCGGCCTCGATGGCGCTGGACTCGACTGCGAGTTCGACGTCAAGCACGGCGCGGAGTATTCCGACGAGGCGAATCGAGAGACGATGTTGGTCGTGCAAATCGAATCGCCGGAGGCCGTTGCCAATGTGGAGGAGATCGCGGCGGTGGAGGGCGTGGACGGCCTGTTCATTGGGCCTGCCGATCTCGGCCTCCGGCTCAAGTATGGCGATTTGGAGCTCACCCTGGAGGATGCCGAAAAGAAAGTTGCCTCGGCCTGCCGCGAACACGGCAAGGCGTGGGGGCGGCCCGCATTCAGCAAGGATGACCTGCACGCGTTGAGTGGGCGAGGCGCGCAGCTCTTGGCCTACGGCGGCGACTTTGGATTTCTCCTACAAGGACTGACTCGTTCCCAAGCAGATTTTCAGGGCCTGCGATAGTGCGTTCGCTTTCCAACTTGGAATACGGATCCGGCAACTCCGCCAAACGCCAGCTCGGCAAGCGGTCTGCCGGCTGACTTCGACATACTCCTGCCTTCAGGCGGTTCTTTCATGAACAACGCAACGAGTTCGCTAGACTTTGCCAAACGATTGATCGCGTTTGACACGGTGAGTCGTGGATCCAATGAGGCGGTCACCGACGAGATTGCCCAGCTGTTGGACGACTTTGGATTCGACATTGAACGGGTCGACTATGACGATGCGCATGGTGTTCGCAAGTCCTGCGTGGTGGGCAAGAAAGGCCAGGGCCAGGGCGGGGCCGCTTATTTCGGGCACACTGATGTTGTTCCCGCAGACGATTGGAAATTTGCTCCAAGCGGCCCTTTCGAGCCAACCGTTGTTGAGCAGCGCCTCTACGGCCGAGGCAGCTGCGACATGAAGGGCTCCATCGCGTGCGCACTTGCGGCGGCGAGCCAACAGGCGGAGGCGGAATTCGCCCAGCCGCTTTACTTTGCCTGTACGGCCGATGAAGAAATCGGTTATGAAGGCGCCAGGCAAGTTGCTGAACATTCAAAGTTCTACCGAGAAATGGTCGAGCACAATACGCTTGTGCTGATCGGCGAACCGACGGAATTGAGAGTTGTGCACGCCCACAAAGGCACCTATGGTTTTCGAGCCATATCACGAGGCGAGTCGGCTCATTCGAGTACAGCGGAAGGCCTGAACGCGAACTTGGCTATGATCCCGTTCCTCGTTGAAATGAAGGCGATCCACGACGAGACGGAATCCCAGGAGCGATGGAAGAATCACGAATTCTCGCCTCCTACGATGGGCTGGAATATTGGTGTGAACGACCATACATTCGCCATCAACATCAAACCGCCTCAGAGCGTCTGCACCGTCTACTTTCGCCCGATGCCGGGCGTTGATGGCGGCCCGCTATTGGAGCGAGCCCGCTCGGCCGCCGAGCGTTGCGGCATTGAGTTCACTGTGGAACGCTGCGCCGAAGCGGTTTACGTCGACTCGGATGCCGACCATATTCAGGAACTCGTCGAACTCGCCGGAACCGCCCCAGCATCGACCGTATCCTATGGGACGGATGGGGCCATGCTTCGCGACCTAAAACGTATCGCCGTCGTCGGCCCCGGCAGCATTGACCAGGCTCACACCTGTGATGAATGGATCGATTTGAAGCAACTTGCGCTGGGAGCAGAATTCTATCAGCGAGTTATTCAGAAGTGGTGCATGGCGCCGGTCGGCGCACCATAGCCGTTCACTGAAATACTCGGTTGTGACGTTGTACAGGCAGGAATTCCATGAGTTGTTCGGAACCAGAACAAGAGCACCTACTCCGCAAAGCGGCTGTCGACGATCTTGAGCCATTGATCGCCTTCCTGCAGCCGTTTGTCAATGGCAAGCACATCTTGCCTCGTAGCTTGAGCGAACTTCAGTTACTTCTTGCAAATGGATTTGTCGCCGAAGCCGACAACGAGATGATTGGTTTCGCCGCCGTCGAAGTCTATTCACCCAAGATGGCTGAAATTCAGTGTCTAGCAGTTGATTCCAAGTTTCGTCGCGTTGGAATCGGCCGCGAGCTGGTGCAGCTTTGCGTTCGCCGAGCGCAAGAATTGAAGATTCGCGAACTGATGGCGATCACGGCGTCCGACGCATTTCTTGTGGACTGCGGCTTCGACTACTCGTTGCCAAACCAGAAACGGGCTCTGTTCATTGAAACCTGGAAACCGCCAGGTGAGTGAATCGCGAGCCGCTGCGAATGGCGCGAATGACCCCGGCTAGCTGAGCAGTGCTCGCAGTAGGTGCATACGCCTAGTCACCAAGCGGAAGACTCCACGTCGGTCCGACGAGCGAACCAACGAAGAAAGCTCCAGGATTTGGATTCCTGGAGCTTTCGGGATTTCAGGCTGAGGAGTTCAGTTAGATCTCGCCTTCTTCGCCAAACACGTCGGCGATGATTGCATCGACTGCGTCCGTATCGGAATCATCGTCAGTCGAGCCGGCCAGCTCATCAGCGTATCGATTGAGATCGTTGTCGTCGGACAAATCCATGGCCCGCAAAGCTGCATCGGCGGGCGTTTCATTGTTGAGGACAACAGCTTCGGTCCGCTTCGCTTGGCTTTGGAACGACACGTTGCTCGGCGGCATGGCGAAGAATGCTTGGCTTGAGGCTCCTTCGCCTTCGCCCCTGAATCCTTCGCCTTCGGGACTGCCGCCGTTGAGCGAGTCGTTCAGTGCTTGAATGACGAGGAACGCGTCCTGTAAATCAAGCACGTTGTTGCCGTTCGGGTCACGGTAGACTCGCCGGGCGCCCGAGTTATCAGGCGGCGAGACGGGCGTCAGGAACGGCGCCGAAGGCGGGATTGGCAGGCTGAGTCCAGCTCCGTACAGCCGCAGATCAGAAATGATGATCAGCGGATCCAGCGCGGTGAGCTGGTTGTCGTCGTCCACGTCCGGAGCATTGAAGGGGTTCTTATGCGGTGTCGGATTCACCGAAACCGTCAGGTCCACGAGTGTCGGCTGTGATAGAGCCCCAAGGGTGTCCTCAACGGTGTACTCGAAAGAATCAACGCCCGTGTAACCGGGATCCGGTGTGTAGCGAACTTCACCAGACGCCAAGACCTGTGTCGAACCATTTGTCGGCGCCGTCACAACGGTCACCGATAGGGGATTGAGACCATCATCGTCCGAGTCATTGGCGAGAACGGCGATGTCGACGGCCACTTCTTCCATGGTGCCGGCAACGTCGGCGACAGTGACCGGGAAGTCGGTCACAACGATCTGGACAACCGCGGTCTCCAGCGAGACCGAGTAAGTGTCGCGAACATTGTAACTAAACGAATCGGTGCCAATGAAGTTGGCGTTCGGCGTGTAGGTGAACACGCCAGTACTGTTGTCGACGCTCAACCCACCATTGCTTGTGGTGGTTACGAGGGTAAACAGGTCGGGGGCTCCGAACTTCCAGTTGCCTTCCGGATCGATATCGTTGTTGAGCACGCTGATGTCAATCGGCGTGTTGACTTCGTTGATGACGTTGTCGTCCACAGCGATGGGTCGATCGTTGCTTCCGGTAACTCGGATGGTTATCGTCCCGGGGTCGCTACGAGCCGTATGCCGGTCAAGCGTACGGAAGAGGAATGTTACGTCCCTCGTTTCGCCAGGCTCAAGATCTTGGAATGCACTGTTGACGATTCGGTACTCGAACGTCCCATCAAGATTGTCCTGAACCAATAGTTCTGGAGGAATCGAGAAGAAATCAACTTGGTACAGCAGGGTCGACGCGTTGTCATCGCTATCGACGTCGTCTGCAGGAAGCGTTTCCGTGTATGCTGCGGTGTCATCCTCATCGATGGTGAACAGTGCGTCCATCGATACGGGCTTATCGTTCAGGCCGGAGACCGTAATGCTGACGGTGGCCGAATTGACCGAGGCCAATCCGCCATCGGTCACTTGGTACTCGAACGTGTCGATAATTGGAGTATCGGCGACGATCAAAGCCTGCAGACTCAACGCGCCGGTGGGATCGTATTCAAACGTGCCGTCGGAATATAGCGTGACCATGGCGCCTTGTGCGCTGGTTACGACCAACGGAACGGCGTTGTTTACAGGTCCATTCAAGCCGGGATCGTAGACTTGCAGCGTATCGAGATTATCCACATCCTGGTCGTTGGCGACCAGAAGTGCGCCGAGGTTCTGAACCAATGGCGTGTCTTCGTCGGTAACGAAGTCATTCGGATCGTGAGGACCAGGGACAGGCTCTGGGTCGTCAACGGCAACCGGCGCGTCGTTAACTCCGGTGACCGTCACTGTGACAGTCCCTATCGGACTCAGCGCGCTGTGCTGGTCCTGAGCGCGGTACTCAAAGGTGACTTCGCGAGTTTCTCCCGCAGAAAGGTCCTGGAAGTCGGAGCCGGGATCGAATTCGAACGTTCGCGACATGGCTAGATTCGGGATCGAAGCCGAGCCTTCGCTGGGTTGAGAGACGATGGAATAGGTCAACGAATTCGCGTCGTCATCGGAGTCGACATCGTCTCCGTCGAAGATATTCGTAATCGCGGGTCCGTCTTCCACGGCGCCGTTGGCTTGATCGATGAAAACCGGACCAGCAGTGGGCGCGTCGTTCACGCCCGTAATGCGGATCGAAACCGTGGCTTCATTGCTAAGAGCGGAATGCGAATCAACAGCGAAGTAGGTGAATTCGATGTTCTGAATCTGACCGAGCGCCAGAGACTGGAAATCGACGCCCGCCAATGGGTCGAAGGTGAACCGGCCGTCATCGAGGAACGAAGGCTGCGTCTTGTTCGTGATGGCGCCGCTGCCGACAGGCAGGTCAGTTCCCATTTGGAACTTCAGCGTATTGAGCACCGGATTCAAACTGAACATGTCGTCATTGTCGATATCCGAGGCGTCGAAGAGTCGCGTGATTGGGGCCCCATCTTCATTCACATCGATGACGCCGACGTCGTTGGCGACCGGATCGTCATTGACTCCCGTCAAAGCGATTGTGACATCAACTGGCGGTGAGAAAAGCGTGCCGTCTGATGCCTGGTATTGGAAGGTGTCGTCCAATGGTCCTTCGTTCT
>CAZWOU010000017.1:0-59573 GCA_964635375.1 uncultured Pirellulaceae bacterium
CCGATGGCGAGAGCCTGAAAACACCGAAAGACGATGGCGACGCGAAAGAGCAAATGCAGAATCGAGAGCATGATGCCGTTCATTCGAGATCGCCAGGGGGTTGGGCGTCGATAGTTAACCATTCCAGACTTGATCGACGTCGATTGCCAAGCAACAGGCCTCCTCGGACCTCGGGCTGCTTCGCTGTAAAATTGTTAGGTGTCGTGTTGGTCAAAATCCTTTTTCACTAGGATCTCCCCAGTGAAAACCACACGACATGTTACCAGAGTGGCCAAGGACTGCAACTAATGACGCGACTGCACCCGCTCGAATTACTCGTGGCCAAGGACTTTGCGGCGGAAATCTGGAAGGACGTCACTGTGGTCGTCGCCGTTTCGGGCGGCTCCGACAGCGTTGCCCTGCTGCTGACGCTCGAACGAATCAGGATTGCCGGCCCAGGCCGCCTGATAGTAGCCCATTTTAACCACCGCCTGAGATCAGCCGCGGATCGTGACGAGGCGTTTGTTCGAGATTTGGCTAAACGTCTGCGGCTGCCCGTGGAAGTTGGCATCGCTGAGCAGCTGACCGGTTCGCCCGCGGACAGTTCGGAGGCCGCCGCGCGAGACGCTCGATATGCCTTCTTCAAAGAAACTGTGGGGAGGGTCGGCGCTCGGTATCTACTCACTGCCCATACCGCCGACGATCAGGCGGAGACGATTCTGCACCGAATCATTCGGGGCACGAGTATCCGCGGCGCCGCGGGCATTCGTCGAGCTCGGCCGCTGCTCCATGGCGTGGCCCTGCTCCGCCCCCTGCTCAAGGCGAGTCATGACGAGATTCTGACCTATCTGCACGCCCGCAACCAGGCGTTCTGCGAAGACGAAACCAATGCCGAATCAAGATACTTGCGGAACCGGATTCGCCATGAGCTTCTCCCGTTGCTGGAGGCAGAGTATCAAACCGGCGCGCGGGAGTCGCTGCTCAGATTCGGTCGTTTGGCCGAGGAAGCCAGCGAAGTCCTGGCGGATCTGGTGGCGGAAGTCCTCCCCAGCGTGGCCGAATGCCGCGCTGGCTGCGTTCGCCTGAGAAGCCAACCATTCGCCTCGCTTCGCCCCCATTTGGCGCGGCTCATTCTTATGGAATGCTGGCGGCACGTGGGGTGGCCGGAACGCGACATGTCTTTCGCGAAATGGGAATGGCTGCGCACTGTCGTCGCCCCTCAGTCATCTCACGACCCCCTACCAGCCCTTCTGCCGGGCTCGGTGCGAGTGAGTCGGAACGGGGACGAAGTCGTTTTGACGCTTGCGGATTCGACCTAACTGATATCCAGCAGGATTCGAGAATGACTCCACAGCCGACTAGCCGAAATCGCCTGACGAATCGGGCGATTTTGGATAGTCAAGCCTTGTTCACTTCCGAGCAGCGATCAGGTATCGCCCTCAAGGTCGGCCAAGTGGATCGGCTTGTAACCGCCGATTGACTTGAAGTAGAGCAGCAAGAGCAAGAAAATCACGGCCATGGCGGCAGGAATTGCCGAGTCGGCAATGAGTGTCTTGCGGTCGCCGGCGATCGAGGCATCCTGCACCATCTTCTCCTCAGCCGTTGGGGCATCGCCGATGGCGCCAAGTTTCTTGCCGTCGATCCCCGTGGCTTCAAACGCATAGAGGAACTTGCTCGGATTTTCGGCCTTGTACTCGTCGAACAGAGCGGGACTCGACTCTTGCAACGCTTCGCCCGCATACTTGTCTTTCAAGAAGCCCAATCCAGGCGAGCCGAGAAGCCCGGCCGACATCATGCCGATTCCGCCCATGATGCTGATTGCAATGGCCCCCGACCGCGGGAAGCGATCGCTGGCGACGCCCAACATGGTTGGCCAGAAGAAGGTCTTGCCAACGCCGTAGACCGTAAGGGCCAAGAGCGCCATCCAGAACGTGTTCACCGTGCTCGTCAGGTTGAGGCCAAGGCAGGCCAAAATCGCGCAAACGAGCAGGATACCTACGGGGTTCAGACCGATCCGCCTCTCGATGAATTCAGCACAGAAACGCAGGCCAAACATCACCATCGCGGTGAACACAAACAGGATCTTCCCTTCAGCCGACGTCAGGATGTTGCCCGTGATATTCTGAATCCAGCCATCGGTGCCCAATTCGACTGCGCCAACTAAAGCATGGGTGATGAAGAGGATGAAAAGGAGCCAAGAGCCCATGGAAAACTGGGTTATCGAGCCGATCACCAGCCACAACAGGAAGCCGATGGCGTAGCCGGCATACGTTCCGTATGTCGCGTAGGTGGCCGCGGCCTCTTCGGTACTGGCAAGTTCACCTGCCAAAGGACCGATCACGCTGGCGGCGAACAGTGCCAAGAAGAAGCAGACGACGGCGCCGCCAAGTAGACCAACGTCCTTGAACATCTGCCCCATCGTGAGTCCCTGTTCGGATGCTTCCGACTTGGGCATCGCTTGCCCCATGAACATGACGCCATAGGCCAGAGTCGGCAGCAAGAAGAGCGCCAACTGATACTTCCAGTACAGCCCGACCATATCGTCAAGCAACCAACCAGCGGCGCCGCCAAGGACGAGTCCTGCCGGCCAGCTGGCGTGCAAGATATTGAGGTAGTGGGTTCGATTTTTGGGAAACAGCGTCGCCACAAGTGGGTTCGCGACGGCCTCGAGGGTGCCGTTGGCGATGGCAAAGAGGAACGTTCCCCAATAAAGAAACTGGTAGGCAACTTCTGGTTCTTGGCTTGGGTAGGCCCCAAACGTGACAAACGCGGAGACAACGTGGAATGCAAACGCGGCGACGACCAGCACGCCGTATCCGACTTTGTCGGCAATCACTCCGCCGATAATGATGCCCAAGCAGAAACCTGTCAGACCGGCGCCGCCAATGACGCCGAGCTGGGCGTTGGAAAACCCAAACTCCGCTCCCCAGTTGTCGAGAATGCCGCCCCGGATCGCAAAGCCGACTCCGGCCGCGAGGATGGCCACGAAACCCGCCCATAACAGCCTCTGAGCGTTTTGAGCCAAGGGCTTGGTGGTAACTTTCGACATAGTTGTCTCCCAATGAGTTTCCGGCACGTCCGCCTATTGAAGGTCCGTCCGTCACGAATTGCTTTGCATGTGGCTGGTTTGTGTGCTCGCCAAATAGTCGGAACGGGTGCGCCCATGCGGTTGCTAGCAAGAATCAAGTCACCGAGTATACAAGCTGTCTGCCGCAAGTAAACTGTTTGGCCGCGTTGATTTCCGACGAATTGGGCGGTGGCGAAGTGACAATCCGACTCAGCGACGCAAATTGCCTACAATTCTCACGTTGACAGTGTCTCTGGGATGCGAACTGATGATCTGGGATGCGAGCTGATGAACGGAGCGGACGCTCCATGCGTTCGATGGAGCCGAAATCGTCAGCAGCCGCCTCGCGCTCTCGTTTCGCTCGTCCCAAAAGCAACATTGACGCTTTCTTGACGATTCACCTACTATGCTCTGCTTGCCGCAGCCCGAAATGGAAGGGCTGAACTCAACAAGTGGATGGCAGGATGCCAAGCAACGGCCGAAGAGAATGGATTCTCTGGGGGACGCTCATCGCAGCGGCGCTGGCGATCCGCCTGCTTGCCGCGTCTTGGTGGCAAGCTCGACTCGGTTCACCAAGTGCATTCGCGTTCGGCGACAGCGACAGTTACTGGGCGTTGGGGTTGGCGATTTCTCGCGGCGGCCCGTACGAGTACATCGGCCCTCAAGCTCAAATCATGCGGATGCCCGGCTACCCGTTCGTTCTGGCTGGGCTTTTTTACATAGTGGGAGGCGAGCCGTCCGTGTTCTTGGCGCGCGCCTTGGGCGCGGCCTTGGGCGTGACGGGCGTGGTCGGAGTCGCGCTGTTGACGAGGCAGTTGTTTGGGAAACTGGAAGGTTGGGCGGCCGGAGTGCTGGCGACCATCTATCCCGGCTCGATCGCGATGGCCATCTTTGTTCTCTCCGAGGCCCTCTTTTGTCCGCTGCTGGTAGGGCAGACCTTCTGTTGGATCAAAGCGCTACGAAGCGAGCTCGGTCCGTCGCGTCTTCGTTGGTCCTTGGCGACCGGTTTGTTTTCCGGCCTGGCCGTGATGTCTCGCCCAAGTTGGCTGCTGTTTCCAATTTTCGCCTGCCTGTTTGGCTGGTTGCTGGCCTACTGTTGGCGGCGAGAGGAAACCTCGCGGCATCTGCGAGTTGGACTCGTGGCGATTGGCGTGATGTGTCTGATCATGGCGCCTTGGTGGTGGCGAAGCTACCGGATTAGCGGCCACCTTGTGTTGACCACATTGGAAATGGGCGCGAGCCTCTACGATGGGCTAAACCCCAACGCGGATGGCGGCAGCAAAATGGATTTCAAGCATTCTTTTGCAGCGGCCCAGGCCAAGGCGACGCCCGAAGCTCCGCCTGGTGAGTACGCTTACCTGCTCGACCGCCGAATGAAGCGAGCGGCGACTACTTGGGCCATGGAGAATCCGCTGGCTGTCATGGGTCTTGCCGTGAACAAGGTCGTCCGCGTGTGGAGGCCGTGGCCCAACGAGGGCAAGTTTCGCGGCAACACGATGCGCTGCCTTATCGCGGCGGGATTTCTGCCTCTGTTCTTGCTCGCTGTTTGGGGCGGACGCTGTTGGTTCGGATCGCATCATTCGGCCGTCGCCATGCTCGCGGCTCCCGCCGCCTACATCACAGTGTTGCATTTGGTCTTTGTCGGCTCCATCCGCTACCGCCAGCCCGCGATGATGTTGGCCTGCGTGCTGGCCGGCGCAGCGTTGGTGCGGATTGGAAAACACTGGATTGATTCGAAGACGGGTTCCGCCCAGCAGGGGGAACGCGCCGAATGACGGAAAACGCCCCGCGACCTCCCGAGCGTTTCTTGGCCAACTCCCTTCGGCGAGTCCGAAACTGCGCGATCGCCGTGCTCGTTGTGCTCGCGGTCACCGTGTTGGCCGCCCATTTCTTCTTGCTGCAGATGGATGAGCAGATACGGGCTCACATGGAACGGGTGCTGACGGAGACGAATCCCCATTTGGTCGTCCGAGTTCAGAGAGCCAGGCGGTTGAACGCATCCGTGATCGAAGTCCGCTTCCTGTCGCTGGCCCATGGTCCTGGGCAAGAGCCTTTCCTGTTGATTGACGAAGCCCAAATTGCTTGCAACACGGACATTCGCCACCTGCTCAAGAATCAGTCGCTTGAGATCACGGCCATTCGGCTGAACCGGCCTCATGTTCGAGCTCGCATCGCCAGCGATGGCACGTGCGACTTGACCAAGCTGGCGGAAATGACGAGGACGACAGGCAACGTCGCCCCCGTTCAAATCCATGACGGGATGATTGACCTGCTGGTGGAAGGGGATGGCCCCGCGCGGCGAATTCAGTTGCGCGACGTCGATTTGCGTGTTGACCACGACGTGTCGACGGCCGAGGGAGCGGCCGACGTGCGGATTCATGGGAGCTATTCTGGCGATCACTTGAAGCACGCGACTTTCGATTTTCGCCGCAACGGGGTGAAAGGCGATTGGTCGGTGCGAGGCAAGGTGGACCAACTGAGCTTCTCGGAATCACTGTTGGCCAAACTCCCTCAGGTTGCCGCTGATCGGTTGGCGCCGCTTTCTGACTTACACGCAGTGGCCTCTTTCGACTATGCGATTTCCGAGATGATGGACGGCCGGCCTTTGCTGTATGAGCTGAAAGGCAACTTGCGCGACGGGCACCTGACCGACCCGGGTTTTCCCTACGTATTCACTGACTTGAGTGCCGAGTACACCTGCAACAACAGCGGTCTCGACTTTCGAAACGTCCGGGCAAAATCGGGCCAAGCGGAAATCTCGCTCGCGTTCCAGGGGAGCGGCATCACACCGGGCCGGCCTTTCGGTTTGACCGCAACCGCGCTTCGGTTGCCTCTCGACAGCCGACTTGCCAATGCGCTCCCGCCTCAAATGAGACAGGTCTGGGACGAGTACCAACCAACCGGCGAGATCGATGCGACGCTCTCCCTGAAGTACGACGGGAGCGAGTGGACGCCTACCCTGGACATTGATGTTCGCCGGTTGAATTATGTCTACGCGGGATTTCCCTATCGAGTCAACGGCGCGTTCGGCACGATGAAACTGGTCGGTCAGAAGTTGACGACGGATCTGCATCTCACCGTGGACGGCCAGCGAGTGGAGGTCGACAGCGAGTTGAACCTGCAGACGGGCCATTCGCCCGTCGGCTGGATTGCGATCGAGACGATGGGCCCCATCGCATTGGACGAAGAACTGATCGGCGCGATGCGGCCGCAGCACCAGCAAATCGCCCGGTCGCTGAACGTTTCCGGCTTGATTCAGTGCAAGGCAAGGTTCGAGCGAAGCCAAGGCGACCCTGAAGGTGTGTTCCGCAAGTCGATTCAACTCGACGTGACTCGGGGGACTCTCCAGTACGACAAGTTCCCCTATCCAGTCAGCGGTATCCGCGGCCGAGTTGATTTTCACGACGACGGCTGGGTGACCAAACGCCTGGAGGGTTACAATGACGCGGCCTTTGTGACCCTCTCTGGTTCGTATGTTCGCGAGGCAGGCGACGCCGAACGCGGAGACCTGCGTCTAGTCATCAATGGGTTCGATGTACCGCTCAACAATGAGCTGCGGCTGGCGATGCCAGAGTCGGCTCGTGAGGTTTGGTCGACCTTGTCGCCTCGAGGCGCTTTGGACAAGCTGACGATCCGCGTTGACAGACCTGCTTGGGCGGACCAAGCGAGTTACCATGTCGTTGCCGAGAAGGCCGACAATGAAGATCCTCGCGGGGCGATTTCACTGACGCCAAGTTGGTTTCCTTATCGTTGGGATCAAGTGAGCGGTCGCTGCGAGTTGCAAAATGGCCAGCTCGTGATACGCAGTTTGTCAGGCCAGCACGGCACGGCTCGTCTGATCCTCGACGGCGCCGGGCATTTCGGCTCCAGTGGCTGGGGAGTTACCTTGTCACGACTGAGTCTCGAGAACGCTCGCATCAACGGCGAACTGGCGTCGGCGATTCGACCAACTCGGCTGCGGCAGGCGGTCATCCGTTCTCGGGTGGCCGGGCCGGTGCGAGTGGAGGGCAGCATGGAAATCGCTGGTCAACCGAACCGCCCGGTAACGTCCAAATGGAACATCTACGTCGATCTCGAAAATGGATCGCTCGACTTAGGCGTACCGGTGCGAGCGATTCGAGGCGGCGTTCGCCTGCGAGGCGGCTATGACGGCCAACACTTCAACAGTTCCGGGGCGCTCGCCGTCGATTCGATGTTGCTGAACAACGTCCACCTAACGCGTGTGCACGGGCCGATCTGGATCGACGACAATCGAATCCTCATGGGCGCCGATGCGTTTAGCCTTCGACCCGAACTGCAACGGCAATCGGTACTCGGTCTCGCCTATCAAGGCGTTGTCAGTTTGGATGGCGTGGTGGGACTGACCGGCGACAATGCGTTTCAAGTCAAGGTTGGCATGAGCGATGGCAACTTGGCCCACATCGTGCGGAATTGGTCGAGCACGCCAGGCGAGTTGACGGGCAAGATCGACGCTCATTTGCTCCTTCACGGCAACGGGCGCGGCACCCACACCTGGAAGGGAAACGGCGATTTTCATCTCTCCGACGCTGATATCTACCGTCTGCCCGTGATGGTCGGTCTACTCAAGTTGCTGAGTATACGACAGCCCGATGACACCGCCTTCACTAACGGCACCGCGACTTTCAATCTGCAGGGCGAACACATCTACTTCAGGCAAATCGATCTGAGCGGCGACATCTTCACGCTTCGCGGGACCGGTGAAATGGACCTGCAACGCAACGTCAACCTCCAGTTCTACGCGGCGATTGGCCGCGATCGATTCTATATCCCCGTCATCCGGCCGCTCCTCGGCGACGCCAGTCGCAGCTTTCTTCTGATTGAAGTCGATGGTTCACTCGACCGGCCCCACATTGAGAGAAAAGCGTTTCCGCAAATCAGCGAGCGCTTGCGGCAACTGCTGCCGCCCGATGCGTCGCCTGACGCGGCGCAACCGGTGTTGCCGAGCATCAGTATCCGCGATTACATTCCGCCTGCCTTAATACCTTGAGTGACTCTTACCGGCTCGATTACCTGATAACTCGCTTTCGTTCGACTGTTTTGACCAACGCATGGAAGGAGGATTCGTATGAGTATGGGACCGCTGGGAATTGTCGGCAGCGCCGCTGGCTCGCAATTGTCACAAGCTAAGGGAACCGATTCCGACCGCGTCGCAAAAGAGGTTTCGGACCAGTCGCGGAAAACCGATGGGGCCAGCAAAGCTCAGGCCGCCGATGGCGTTGGACAGACCGACGAACAAGAGCAAACCAGCGAGCGGGACGCCGATGGACGCCGGCTTTGGGAAAAGACAGGCGGCCTCGATCCGAATGATGCTGAATCGGGCCACGCCGACGAACGGCCACCGACTCAAAGCAAGGACGCGATCGGCCAGAGCGGCAATCGACTCGACCTCTCTGGCTAGTACCAACCTAGGCAGCACAAGCTTGCCGAGCAGGCGCGCTAACAACGATCAAGGAACGTGATACAATCGCCGCACTGGCTGTGGGCAGCAGCCCATTCCTTCCACACACTTTGAGCTCGTCGATGCGATTTACGAAAATGGAAGGCGCCGGGAACGACTACGTCTACGTCGATTGTTTCCAAGAGCCAGCGATCCCCGATAACCTGCCCGAGTTGGCGCGGCGGATTTCAGACCGACATTTCGGCGTGGGCGGCGATGGACTGGTCTTGATCCGCCCAAGCTCGACAGTCGATGCGCGAATGCAAATGTTCAATGTCGACGGCAGCGAAGCCGAGATGTGTGGAAATGCCCTTCGCTGTGTTGCCAAATACGTTTACGATCACGGGATCGTGCCGCGAGAATCGATGGTGATCGAGACGGGCAATGGTCCGTTGGGAATTGATGTTGAACTGCGGGGCCGAAAGGTCAACCGAGTTAAAGTCGACATGGGAGAGCCGATTTTGGAGGCGGCCGAGATCCCCACACTATTGTCGGGATCGCCGGTCGTCGAGCAAACCATCGAGGCTGGCGGTCGCAAATTCCAGGCGACTTGCGTTTCCATGGGGAATCCACATTGTGTGATTTTTGTTGACCATGCGGATGACGAACTCGTCTTGGGCGCAGGGCCCGAATTGGAAACACACGCCTCGTTTCCCAGAAGGACGAATGTCGAATTCGTTGAGCTGATTTCGCCCACAGAGGCGAGGCAGCGGACTTGGGAGCGGGGCTGCGGCGAAACCTGGGCTTGCGGCACAGGAGCCTCCGCCGTTTGTGTTGCCGGAGTCTTGACGGGAGTCACTGAGCGACGAGTTCTGATCCACTTGAGAGGCGGCGATTTGGAGCTGTTTTGGGACGAGGCGAGCAATCATGTGTTGATGACCGGCCCCGCCCGGGAAGTCTTTTCCGGCGATTGGCCCGATGCCTGATTGGGCGTCGTTGAAGGAGTAACCGCGGGCACGCCGGATGCGTTTCGAGAAGTGCAAGGAAGCTACGTGCGAATTCAAAGCGAATCTCTAAGACGATTGGGCGGACTCGGCTTCTCCACGTTGCTCGTCAATTGGATGGGCACGCTGAAGTATGAAGCCGCTTTTCACCCCGACTTCAACGACCCCGCGTCGGTCGACTTCAAGCCGCCCGCCATCTACTTGGTCTGGCACGAATACATCCCTGTGTTCACGTACCTGCGCGGATTCTGCAATATGGCGATGCTGGCTAGCCGGCATCAAGACGCAGAGTGGCTGACCCAGACGACCCGCTTCGTCGGTTTCTCGATGGTGCGTGGTTCAACAAACCGCGGCGGCATGCGGGCTCTGCGGGAAATGATGAGAATGGACCGTGAGACGAATCTTGGGATCGCCCCCGATGGCCCTCGAGGACCCCGTCGAAAGGTCGCGGCCGGCGCCGTTTTCCTCGCCAGCAAGATGGAGATTCCCGTCGTCTGTGTGGGAATCGGCTATGACCGCCCTTGGCGAATGCGCCGCACCTGGGATCAATTCGCCGTCCCCCGCCCTTTCAGCCGTGCTCGCGCGATCGTCGGACCCAAAATGTACGTGCCCAAGAAACTCAGCCGCGCCGATCTGCACCGCTATCAAGAGCACGTGCAACGCAGTCTGATGCAGCTGACTGAGTCGGCCGAAACCTGGGCCGCCAGCGGGAAGCAACTCGAACGGGGCGAGCCGATCGTCCGCAAGGGCCTGCCACTCGGCGCTCGGCTCAACCATCTGCGTACCCAGCAAGCTCCAGGCCTTCCGCAAGACAGACAGGCCTCAGCTCGCGCAGCCTAATCCCCCGCGAAAGCAACTTGCGCCTCGCGGGCGCCGGTCAACTAAAACAGCTCGCCCGATTCGCTTGGCGGACTCGGCCGGGCGGAACGGCGTTCGCCGCGGCGCGTCTGCTTCTGGCCAAGCGATTCGTCGGGATCGGCGTCCTCGAATGGCGTGCTCTCCGCGTTTCCGTCAGGGTCAATCCGAGTGAGCATTTCGATCTTGGTCTCGGCGGATCGCAGAGCTTGATGGCAGTGCTTCAAGTATCGAACGCCCTGTTCGTATTGCGTCAACGCGTCATTCAGACCCATCTCGCCCGACTCGAGTTCGCGGACAATGATCTCAAGTTGCTCGAGTGATTCCTCAAACGACATTGCATCATTCTTCGGCTTGGCTTGCTTCTTCGCCACTTGCTTCTTCGCCACGAGGTGTTCCTGCGGTTGAGCTGAGAGGGTCGATCGAAATCGGCCCCGGGTTAATCTGTTCGATACGGCTGATCACCCAGCCGGAGGCAAACTGGGTCGAAATCGGCTCGCCGATGGAAAGGGAGTTGACATCGTTGATAACGTCGAGCCGCTGGGTGCGGGTCACCGAGTATCCTCGATTCAACACGCCTAACGGGCTGAGTGCTTCGAGTTGAGCCGCGGCTTGGGCCATGCGGGAGGACTGTCGTTCGAGAAGACGTTGAGTCGCCATTTTGGCTCGCTCCGCAAGCTCGTCAAGCCGGCGATCCAGATGGTGAATCCGATCTAGTGGGCGAGTCAACGCTGCGGACTGGGCCAAGGCATCGACTCGGGCTCGGGCCGTTTCGGCTCGCCCCCGCAACGACGCGGCCAATCGCTGCGACAGCCCGCTGAGCCATTGCGAGACATCCTCGCCTGACGGCGCGACGCGTTCGGCTGCCTCTGTCGGCGTCAACGCGCGCACATCCGCTGCGAGATCACTCAGCGTAACGTCGATTTCGTGGCCAATACCCGCCACGACCGGATGCGGGCAATCGTGTATCGCGCGAACCACTGTCTCCTCGTTGAAACTCCAGAGGTCCTCGAGACTGCCGCCCCCGCGAGTCACGATGACCACATCCGGCGCGGGGCGAAGTCGACCCGCCGCTCGGATGGCAGCAGCGATTTCTGTCGCGGCCCCCTGCCCTTGCACGCGGCAAGGGATCAGGGAAATCGCAAGCCCTCGCCAACGCCGCCTGACCACCTGCAAGAAATCCTGAATCGCCGCTCCCGTGGGACTGCTGACGACGGCTAGGCGACGAGGAAATCGTGGTAGCGGCCGCTTGTGGGCGGCGTCGAACAACCCTTCCGCCGCCAGTTGTTTCTGCAGCCGAAGCAATCGCTGCTGCAAGGCGCCTATCCCCTCGGCCTCCGCCTTGCGAACGACCAATTGGTAGACGCCCCGCGGACCGTAGACCTCCACCTCGCCGAAACAGACTATCGTCTGCCCATCTTCTAGCGGTTGCGCCAGCTGCTGAGCAGCCGTGCGCCACATCACGGCGCGGATCTGGGATCCGCCATCCTTGAGTGTGAAATAGAGATGACCGGAATGAGGCCGAGCCAAATCAGAGATTTCGCCGCGCACCCAGACCGATGGGATTGACCGCTGCAGGGCGTCACGGATCATCCCCGTTAAATGCGAAATCGAAAAAATGGTCGGTTTAGTGCCCATAGGGCCATTGTCTTCAGCCAACACGGAAACGCAATCCACGCAAACAGGATCTCACGGAGCGGAGACGCGCTGAGGACCCTCGTCGCGCGGCTGCGTGTTCAACCGAGTTCTGCCGCGCAAGTCTGTTCGGGCAGGCGGATACCCAATCCGAAAGAAGTGGGGATTTCTGCGAGGAACCGTCTCCATCCAGGCCCTGTCCAGCGAGCGCTCGCGTGGCCGGGTGCTACCTCGCTTTCTTGGTTCGGACTAGAATAGAGCGATTGGAATTATTGCGGCTAGAAAGAGGGCGATTTGCCGATGAGCCTCTCCTGTTCGGCGCCATTCTTGGACTACTCAAAGCGCGTGCTTGGCGAGGTCGACCAGGCGCTCGACGCGTATACTCAGCCCCGAGAGGGATTGCCGGAAACGCTGCGAGCCGCCATCCGCCATAGCCTGCTGGCGCCCTGCAAACGGCTCCGTCCGCTACTCGTGTTAATGGCCGCGGAGGCTTGCGGTCAGGAGAGAGCGGCTGCGATGCCAGCCGCTTGTGCGGTCGAGATGATCCATACGTATTCACTGATCCACGACGATTTGCCGGCGATGGACGATGATGATCTGAGGCGTGGCCGCCCCAGTTGTCACGCAAAGTTTGGCGAGGCTACAGCGATCCTGGCTGGCGACGCCCTGTTGGCACGGGCCTTTGAGGTCGTTTCCTGCGAAACACAAGACTCAGCCAACGCGCTCCGATGCACCCAGTTGCTCGCTCAAGCCGCCGGAGAAACCGCCCTGGTTGGTGGGCAATTTGACGACCTGTCGGCAGAATCCCTTCGTAACGACATGGAGCTGCTCAAGCGAATCCACAGCCGCAAGACGGGGGCCTTGTTTCGCATTTCCCTTCTTTTGGGGGGTGTGGTTGGCGGCGGATCGACCGACCAAATGGCCGCTTTGAAGAGGTATGGGGAAGAATTGGGGTTGGCGTTTCAGGTCGTGGATGACTTACTAGACCTAACGGGAGATGAGCGAGACCTGGGGAAGCGGACCGGCAAGGACACAGACCAGGGGAAACTGACCTTTCCCAGCTTGATGGGCGTCGAGCCGAGCCGAGCTTACGCGGCGCAGCTCATCGCGGAAGCGAAAGAGTCTATCGCCAGCTTTGGCGAGCGGGCAAGCGAATTGGAATCGCTGGCCCATTTTGTTTTGGAAAGGACGCGGTAATGCACGAAATCTTGTCCAAGATCGACTCGGCGTACGATCTCCATTCGATGTCCGTGGGCCAGCTTGGCGAGTTGGCCGACGAGATTCGGGACACTCTCTGTAACTTGCTCGTCTCGCGCACTGCCCATTTCGCATCCAACCTGGGCGTGGTTGAGCTCTGCCTGGCTCTCCACAGCGTTTTCGACTTTCGCAACGACCGGCTGATCTGGGACACGGGGCATCAGATCTATCCCCACAAGTTGGTGACCGGCCGCTACCACGAATTCGGCACGATGCGAACTCGCGGCGGGCTAATGGGATATCCCAATCCTCAGGAGAGCGAGTACGACCTGTTCATGACCGGACACGCCGGGTGTAGCGTATCGACCGCCTTGGGCCTGCGTTCGGGCGATGAATTACAGGGGCAGTCGGACCGGCATTCGGTGGCCGTGATCGGTGACGGCGCATTTCCTTCGGGGATTGTTTATGAGGCGCTCAATAACGCGGGCGGCCTGGACAAGAAGCTGTTGGTCGTACTGAACGACAACAAGATGTCGATCTGCCCTCGCGTCGGCGGTCTCGGAAGTTACCTCGATCGACTGAGAACGAATCCCTTCTACACGGGGTTGAAGTCGGAAGTCGTGAAGATTCTCAACCACGTACCGGTGTTGGGTGACCCGGCGGAACGTTTCTTGGCCCAGCTGAAGGAAGGCGTCAAGGCGGGGCTGCATGGCGGAATGTTGTTTGAGGACCTGGGGATGCGATACCTGGGGCCGATCGATGGGCACGACATCGCCGTCGTTCGCAAGTACCTGCAATTATGTCGGAAGCTTGAGGGGCCGATCCTGCTGCATGTGGTGACGGAAAAAGGACACGGCCACAAACCGGCTGCGGAAGATCCCGTCTATTTTCACACGCCGCCTGCATTCGCGGGCGAGAATGGCAAGTCGGCGACCAAGTCAGCCTCGCCGACAGGATCTCCACCGGCCGGATCGCCCTACACGCGACATGCGCGGGACGCGATCTTGCGTTCTATGCAGCGAGATGAACGCGTGACGGTGATGACGGCGGCCATGTGTCAGGGAAACAAGTTGGAGCCGATTCGCGACGCACTTCCCGATCGGTTCTTCGATGTCGGCATTTGCGAATCGCACGCGGTCGCGTTCGCGGCGGGCCAGGCCAAGGCCGGGGCCAGACCGATTGTCGCTATCTACAGCACGTTCATGCAGAGAAGTTTCGATCAGATCTTCCAAGAAGTCGCCTTGCAGAATCTGCCGGTTGTGCTGATGCTCGATCGAGCTGGCTTGACGGGGCCAGACGGCCCGACTCACCACGGCTTGTATGATTTCGGCTACATGCGGCTGTTCCCCAACATGGTCGTGATGGCCCCTGGCGATGCCTTCGATGTTCAACCGATGCTCGACTTCGCTCTGCAACACGATTCGCCCACCAGCCTGCGGTACCCCAAAGCCCCAGCGGAAGTCTTCCAACGCGAATTCGAGCCAGTCGAACTCGGCCGCTCCGAGACGATTTCGCGAGGCGCCGATGGCGTGATTATTGCCTGCGGTGCCGTGCTTGGTAATTGTCTGCGAGCTGCCGAACAACTTCGCCGAGAAGGCTTCGATGTCGGCGTGGTCAACGCCAGGTTTGTCAAACCGCTCGACGGCCAAATGGTTGAGGCTGCTCTGCGAGAATCTCGCTTCGTGATCACGGTCGAAGAAGCCGCCCTGGCCGGCGGATTCGGTTCCGCCGTTCTCGAGCACGCCATCGACCATGGCTTGGACGCCAGCAAGATTCGTCGCCTTGGCGTGCCGGATCGTTTCGTCGAACACGGCAATCGCGACGATCTGTTGCAAGACTTGCGTTTGGACGCCGCCGGTGTGGCGACCACCTTCCGCGAAATGGCCGACAACGCCGCGGTCCGAACTCAGAACTGAGCGGAAGAGAGATGTCTGAGCCAGCTAGCCAAGACCGCGTACCTTGGGCCAACCGCGACCGACCGCCTCGCGTGATCATGTTGGGCGCAGGCGATCGAGAGAATGTTGCCGAGCAAGCCGGCCTGCTCCGCGCGACTGTGGAGCGGCATGCGGAGGTTGTCTGTTTTGACATGGTCGGCGAAAGCGATCTTTCTCAGCTGGGCGCCGACTTTGCGGTCGTACTTGGCGGCGACGGATCGATGCTCCGCACGGCCCAGCAGATGCATGCAAGACAGCTACCAGTGCTTGGCGTCAACATGGGCAAACTCGGCTACTTGGCGCCGGTTCCTCCTGACGGCCTCGATTCAGCCATGCTCAAAGTGGTTTCGGGGCAGTGCCGAATCGTCGACCACCTGATGCTTCGCAGTCAGATCATTCGGGGCGGCGAGGTCGAACACGAGGTCACGGGGCTCAACGAGTCGGCGATCATGTCCGGCCCACCGTTCCGGATTCTCAACGTTGATCTTTACGTTGACTCAAAACTGGCCACGACCTATAGTTGCGACGGCCTGATTATTTCGACGCCCGTCGGGTCAACCGCCCACAGCCTTTCCGCAGGTGGGCCGATCCTGAGAAACAACTTGCGGGCGTTTGTGATTCAGCCAATCAGCCCCCATACCTTGACGGTTCGACCAGTGGTCGATTCGTCGGATCGAATCTTCGAGGCCGTGGTGGAGAATCCCAACGAAGGCACCACACTTGTAGTCGATGGTCGAGTCGTCGCCCGTTTACAACCGGGCGATTGTGTTCGCACCGAGCGGGCGCCTTGCGACTTCTTGACAATCGAACTGCTCAACCAAAACTACTATCGCACTTTGCGCGAAAAACTAGGATGGGGCGGAATGATTCGACGTTGAGTCAGCCCTCGAAACACCAGTTTCAAGCTTGCACGGAAGCATCTCTCATGAAACGAAATCTAGCGGCCCACGCCACTCTCCGTCGCCTGTTTTTCGTCGTCTGCATTCCGGCTTGTCTCTCGGCGAGTTTCTTGGCCGCCCCACCGGCGACCGCTGCGGACGATCCGGCTTCCGGCGATTCCCAGCCGGCACAAGATTCAGCCAAGCACCTGCTGCGCTACAAGTTTCGCAAGGGCGAGATCGTGCGCACTCAAGTGATCCACATGGCGACCACGGAAACTCGTATCCGAGGCAACCTGCAATCGTCGCGCTCGCGGGGCGTATCGGTCAAGGAATGGCGATTTGTCGAGGTGGGCGATGAGGGGATGACATTTGAGCACGTGGTGACCGAGGCCGTGATGAGCAACCAAGTCACTGGCCGAGCCGAAGTGACTTACAACAGCAAGACGAACGGAGACAAAGAGCCGCCGGTGGAATATCAAAGTGTGGCGGATTCGATCGGTAAGACGATTGCTGTGGTGACGATGACAGCCGATGGCGAAATCGTCAAGCAGGAGCAGAAGTACCAGCAACACAGCTTTGGACTCGGGCAAATGGTCTTTCCTCTGCCCAAGCAGCCCGTCGGTTTGGGGGACGCGTGGTTCTTCCCCACGGAAATTACCGCCTCTCTCAAAAACGGACAGAAGAAACGGATCAAAACACGACAGCGTTATAGTCTCTCGAAAGTATCCAATGGCGTGGCTACCATCGACGTCGTGACCCAAGTTCTGACGCCCATCCAAAGTCCCGAGGTTGAAGTGCAGTTGATGCAGCAGATCACCAAAGGCTCTGTCAAGTTTGACATCGACGCGGGCCGGCTGATCAGTCAACGCATGGACTGGGACGAGAGCGCCGTTGGATTCAATGGAGCTCAGAGCACGATGGAGTACCTAGCTCGCTTCGAGGAGAAGCAACTTGCTGGCGGGCAATTGCCCAAGTCCTACAGGTCGGCTTCTGCTCCCATTGTGGGGCCCAGCCCTAACGCGAGCCCGAGCGAGCCGCAATCGAAGACGGTCAAGACCGCCGAGAAACGAGATGCGGACGGCGCTAAACGCGAGTAAGTTTCTTCCAGCGATTTGCGACAACGGACCACGAGCAATTACAATGGCCTCGGCTGGCCGTTGGATTTTGCGAGATTCGAGTCGTGGAGCTGTCGGGTATCCGTTGCCCAAGGTCATCGACTCGACTCCGTTCTGGGAAGGCGCCGAGTGAAGGTTTCGTCGATCGCGCGTAGATTGATTGTCGAGAGGCGCGTCACGCTAGTCGCGATTGTCGTAATCGCGATCTGGATGTTGCTCGCGTTCGGCGCGGTTGAGCCTGAGAGTTGGCCTGCTTTACGGCGTTCGGCTGAGCTTGGGCTTTGCGCGGCCGCCGGTGCGACTCCGATCGGAATTGTCCTTGCTTTCTTGCTCACCCGCACCGACATTCCGTTGCGACGCACATTGATCGCCGCGACGGCCCTGATGCTCTTCGCACCGATCTACTTGCAAGCCGCCGCATGGGAGGCTGGCTTCGGCAAGCAGGGTTGGTACACGTTGATGAACGACCAGGTGGAGACGCCCCTGTTGTCGGGTTGGCGGGCGGCCGTGTGGATCCACATCGCGGCCGCGGTCCCCTGGGTGACGCTGATCGTCTCCGCCGGTTTGCGCTATATCGACCCGGAACAGGAAGAGGCGGCGCTGCTCGACGGCGGCGCCGCAGCGGCTTTCTGCTATGTCACAACGCCGCAAGTCGCCACCTCCATCGGCGTTGCCGCGACCTGGGTCTTCATCACGACTTCGCAGGAGATGACGGTAGCCGACCTCTTTTTCATCAAGACGTATGCTCGCGAGTTGTACAATGGTTTCGGTTTCGGCGACACGCTCGGGGCAAGCTGGAACAACGCCAAGCCCGGTTTCCTGATGACGTCCCTTTTGGCCGTGGGCGCGGCGGTCTGCCTTTCGTGGGCGGCGCCGACAGGTCGACAGAATAGCGCCCGTCCCGCGGCCCGCTGGCGACTCGAAAGCGCTCGGATTCCCGTTGCGATTCTGGCTGTGTTGCTGGTGCTCGCGTTTACCGCGACGCCTTTGTGCAGCCTGTGCCTCAAGGCGGGCTGGATGGTAGAGTCGGTCGGCGAAGTCCGAGTTCGCAGTTGGTCCTTGGCGCGATTCGTCGAAACGGCTGCGGGAAGTCTGACCAAGTTTCACCGCGAACTGAAATGGAGTTTGGCGATTGGCGCGATCGCCGCCACAGCGACCCTTTCCCTGGCGGGACCTTTGGCCTGGTTTGCCCGCCGTGGCGGAATCGGCGCTCTTCCACTGGTCTCCGCATCGGCGATCGCCATCGCGACTCCGGGCCCATTGCTGGGCATGATGATCGTCATGCTCTTTAGTCGCGACCTGGGCTGGCTGAATGTGGTGTATGACCGTTCGCTGTTCGCCCCCGTTGTACTCGTCGCATTTCGAGCTCTCCCCTATGCCGGCGCTTTGTGTTGGTTTGCCTTCCGCAGTATCGACACCCAAGTGATCGAGTGCAGCCAGCTTGACGGCGCCGGCCAGGCGTCCTCCTTCCTGCGGATCGCGGCGCCACTGCGCAGTAGTGCGATGGCCGCAGCCTGGTTCGTTGCGTTCGCAATCGCCTCTGGGGACTTGGCCGGTACGATCCTCGTCGAACCGCCTGGCGTCACCACCGCCGCCGTACGTGTCTTTTCCTTGATCCATTCGGGAGTCGGGCGCCAAGAATCGGCTCTTTGCCTCGCTTCAATGGGCGTCTATCTCGTCGCCGCTGGTTCGGCCTGGTGGCTATTTCAACGAGTTCTCGTCAGCCGATAACGCCAAACATGTCGCTCCGTTTTGAGCACCGAAGGAAACCAATACCCGATGCGGAGACGGATGGGCTCGCTGGCCTTATAATGATAATGCAAGGTTGTCCAGTAACCTCACAAGCAGGTGGGAGTACACGTGTTGCTTCAACTCATCACACCTCAACGCAGATTCGGTCGACGACCGCCCTCGCCAATCTTGGCCGCGATGGCGGCGTTGCTGACAGTCGCCTGCGCCGCCCCCGCTCGCTCGCTTGAGCGTGTGACGATCAAGCGTGACAGCGTGCGCCGCATCCTCGACGGCAACGTGCTTGTGGAAGCTCAGGATGGCGGCCTCTTGTTGCAGACTCGCGATGGCGTGGTTTGGATGTGCCAACCGGAGGAAATCGAATCGCGAGTGAAGAATGAGACACCCTTTCAATGGCTGGACACTGGACAGCTGCAAGTGGAGCTGCTGAAGGAATTGCCAGATGGTTTTCGGGCGCACACGACGGAGCATTTTCTCGTCTGTTACAACACGACTGAGATCTACGCTCGTTGGTGCGGCTCGCTCTACGAACGCCTGTTTGACGCCTACTTTCAATATTGGGAGCGACAAGGCATCAAGCTGAAGAAGCCGGAGCACCCGCTTGTCGCAGTGATTCACCGCAACCAGAGCTCGTTTGCCAAAGAGGCGCGGAAGGAATTGGGCGACGGCGCGAATGTGGTCGTTGGCTACTACAGCATGCGAACCAACCGGGTGAACATGTACGACTTGACTGGCGCGGATGGGTTGCGCCCCTACCGCGGCAGTATTCGAACTCGAACCCACATCAACCAGATTCTCTCTCAGCCCGGCGCCGAGCGGACCGTGGCGACAATCGTGCACGAGGCCACACACCAACTGGCCTACAACAGCGGACTACAAACTCGCTACGCCGGCAGCCCGTTTTGGGTCAGCGAGGGACTCGCCGTATTCTTTGAATCGCCTGATCTCAAGAGCTCTCGCGGCTGGCGCGGAATCGGAGCCAAACATCGAACGAAGTTAGTCGAGTTTCGCCGCGGCGTTCCAACGCGAGAGGCTGACGCCCTGCAGAACATGTTGACTGAGGACGCCGCTTTTCGACAGGCTTCCACTGCGGGCGCCGCTTACGCCAACGCGTGGGCCTTCAACTACTACCTGTTGCGCCGCCGTAGCAAAGAGTACGTGGCCTACCTGCGGAAGCTGGCGGAACTGAAACCGCTCGAAGAGCCGTCCGCCGAACAGAGACTGAAGCAGTTCGAGGACGCGATGGGAATGAACGTCGAGCAGATCGAGAGGGAATTCCTGAACTACATGCGCCGAGTTCGTTGAGGGTTCGCGGGCCTGGGCGGCTCAGCGAATTGTGGCGTTGCACCCGGCGTCAGCAAGGCGTGCGTTTCTCGTGCGCTTGCCGAGCGATCAGATGCTGAATTGCTTTAGTACAAGGCCTGCGATATCGATGTCGCGAATCGATGACTGCCCTATCATGTCGCTTGCCGACGACAGCAGTACGCCACGCTGGGCTTCTGAAACCGCCGGTGCTCCGTGCGAGCCGAGGACAAGCGTTGCATCGAGTGGAATGCACTTGTTGACCCGGTCGAAGTGCATTTCGACGGGATCGTAACCGGGCTTCTGATGGATGTCCACGGTCCTGGCGTAGTCGGGCGCTTTGGCGTCGTCCTCCCACCAGTAATATGCTTGCCAACTGTTTTCTGTCGAAATCGCAACCACATCGCCGGCTCTCTCGTGGTCCATGCCATAGCATGCTCGCTGTTCGCCCACCAGGACTTGCTCAATCCCCTCGGCCCGCCCCAACAACTCGGCTACTCGAGCCGTCGTTGCCGGATCTCGATCGGCTACGAAGACGTTAGAGAATTGATGGTCGACCAACGCCCAAGCCGGACTCCGCACGTCCAACTGTTCGCCTCGGTCGGACTCGATGACGCGGAGCAGTCCCGCATCTCGAAGCAGGCGGTTGGGATAGCAGACGTGATCGACGGCCGTGATCGCATACTCGCTGGCCGCTAACCAAAGCAGGCTTCGATTTTGATAGGCTTGGCTGAAGCCGTCGACGAGCTTGCCAATGACGTCGTCCATTTCTTTCACTGCGGCCACAGCCGCGGGGCTGTCGGGACCATCCTTTTGAGCGGCGTAGTCGAGGTGGGGAAGGTAGAGATAGAAGAAGCGCGGGGCGAACTGCTGGGCTGCGATGACGGCGGAGTCGACGATCCAGGCGGTCGACAAGATGCTGGCCGCCGGCCCCCAAAAGTGCTTCAGCGGAAAATGCCCCACCGCGTCGCGGAGGTCGCCATAGAGTTCGGTTGGTTTGGTGTAGCACCAGAGCGATTCGGAGCCATCAGGATTGTGTATCGGCGCCGGCATGCAGACATAGTCGGCGCCACAGCCTTTGCTGAGCATTGGGAACCAGACCGCCGACGTCAAGGCCGGGTCGTGTCGGTGCATGACATCCCAAATCTGCGGCCGCAGGATCTTCTCGTTCCAAGCCGTCCACATCTCGACTTTGCCGGAATCTCGCCAAAAGAAACCGTTGGACACAACGCCGTGTTCGCTGGGTAAACATCCCGTCAAGATATTGGCCTGCACCGGCCAGGTGACGGCGGGAAAGCTGGGCGAAAGCTCAGCTCGGTCCCCTCCGCACGTCAAGGCCGAAAGCCGGGGCATTTGCGCCACGTCCTGCGATCGCAGTCCGGGTATCGACAACAGGACAACCGAATGATCCGACATGCAATAATCTCCTCTTCTCGAACCTGTTGGCTCCACACTCGCTCGACGCCACTGGGCCATCAGCGCGCGCCGTCCGCTCCGTCGATCAAGGGACGAAGGAAGTCATAGGCGACGCGGGCGGCCTGAGGCCCCTCGTGGCTATGCCGGCTAAGTTCAACATGGATTGGACCCTCGTACTCGATTGCTGCGAAGCCGTCGATGATCGGCGGGAAGTCCATTTCGCCATCGCCAAACATCAGGTGCTCATGCACGCCCGCCCGCATGTCCTCGATATGCACGTTTGCGATGCGATCTGACCATCTCGCCAAATAGTCGACGATGGGAACTTCACCCTGGCAATACAGATGCCCCACGTCGACCGTAAGGCGAAGATGAGGCGCATCGACCCACTGCAGCAGTCGTTCGAACCGCGACATCGTATCGACAAACATTCCGGGCTCCGGCTCAAACGCAAGCTCGATGCCCCGTGGTTCTGCGTAATCGAGCACTTGCTGGAGTCCGTCGGCAAGGCGTTCCAGCGCTGTGTCGTCTGACTCGTCGCCTCGCAAGATTCCGGACCAAAGAGAAACAGAGCTGCTCCCAAGGGCCTGGGCAATATCGACACAGCGAATCAAAAAGTCGATTCGCCGACCTCGATGAACATCCGAACTTGTCAGCAGTGTCGGTTCATGTTTGATCAGCGGGTCGAGCAGAAACCGAGCGCCGGTCTCGATGACCGAGGCCATCCGGGCGCTGTCCAGCTGCTTGCGAATCAGCTGGATTTCGTCCGCCAGGCCAGGATCGAACGGGTTGAGCGAATGGTGATCGACCGTGATTGCCACGCTCTCGTAGCCTATTGCGGCCAACAATTCAATCGCGTCGGCCAGGCGATGATGGGCGAGCCCGTTCGTGTTGTAGCCTAGCAGCATGAATCAGATTCCAGTCAGTAGCTCAAGCCTTCGTCGGACGCTCTCGGGGCAGAGCGTCAAGTCGAGCGAATCCACTGGCCAAGCACCAGCATAGGAGCGAGCAATGCGCACACTGCGAGCGCGTACCCGAAGGGGTTTGTTAACAGGACTAAGGCAGCGTCCAGAACAATGATCGACAAGATACACTGCTTGATCGCCGCTTGCACCCGATAGGGCCTGGGATTGCTGATCGCCAATATGCAACGACGCATGGTGACAACCATCAAGACGATCACCACCAAAGGCCACGTGGTCAACGGCAGGTGAAACTGCTGAGTCGACTCGATGGGGATGCAATCGGGAACGATGGTCAGCAAGCCGAGCCCGACAACCATCACCGCGGCTCCAAATCCCAACAGCAGTCGGTCGCTCGTCTGCGCTTCCGTGCGAGCGAACCAAGTGATCCCGGCAACGTACAGCCCCATGCCGGCGGCAGTCACTAATTGGTGCGGCTCATAGGCGAGAGTCGCCATGGTTGCTGCGGGCGTGGCCTCAATGAGACTCATGCCCAACAAGACATTGAGAAGTCGGCACGTCCCCATTAGCCATGGGGCGACAATGGTCTTCTTGAGCAAAGCGTCATAGAGCACGATGGAAACAGCCAGCGCGACCCCAATCACGCCGCTGCGATACGGCAGGGAAGAGGGCGCGACCCAACCCGCGATGAGCGAGCAGAACACGCCCGTCACGAGTAGCCCATACCCGAACGCCCGGGCTTGCTCAAACGAGATGGCGCCGGAAGGGATTGGGCGTTCCGGACGCTCCTTGAGATCCGCCTCGACATCGTACACGTCGTTGAGGACCATGCCCGCGCAGTACAGGCATCCCGACGCGGCGAGCAGCGCGAGCAAGCTTTCCCAGTGGGCGACGCCGTGGTTCACGAACAGGTAGCCCATTGCGACATCTGCAAAGGCTGTGAATACGTTGGGGATTCGGCAGAGTCTCAGGTAGTTGAGCAGGCTCGGCGCTGGTTGGAGCGGATCGTCGCCCACGCTTGGCGCCGCCGCGTCACCATCGGAACCGGGCCCGTCGAGTTGAGGATTCTCGGTGTTCATCGCGTATTCCCTCCACCTCCGCCCAAGGATGTTGTATCGCGTTCTCGTCTTGTTGGCGCTCTCAACTGCTGGCGCTCCGGTAGCTCAGCAGAGCCCTTTGGAAAATCCAGCGGGAGACGGCCAGACTGGCAACGGTCGCCAGCACCGCAAACGCGGCTAACGGCCACTCCCAACCGGCCCTCGGCTTCAGGGGTTGAGCCAACAGCCTCGCGGGAACGTTGACTACGACGAGGACCGGCACAATGAAGGTGAAGAAGCCGAGAATCGGCAGGCCCCAACCGTGATTGTAGATCTCCATTGGATACCGTGCGATGCTGGTAATGTAAAACCAGAAATTGTACAGCGTTTGATTACGCCCCAGCCAGATGCTCGTCGCCGATAATGAGATCATCAGGCTATAGAAAATTAGCGAACCGCTCACGATGTACAAGGGATAAATTGCGACCGAATACCATTCGAGCTCCAGGCGGTTTTCGCTGCGACTGAGCATCTCTCGCAAGCTGATCGCCAGCATTAATATAGCCATGACAAAGTTAGTGAGCGACGACCAGTCCATTTTTTGAAACGAGATGAGAAACTGGGTGTCGATCGGTTTGAGCAAGGCAAAGTCGAGATTGCCCGTCCGAATCAGCTCACTGAATTCCTGAGCATTCGGCATGAAGAAAGTTTGCACCAAGCTTGTGATGAACCAGGTGGTCGCCAGGAAAATGAAGAACTCGTACTTCCCCCAACCGGTATTCAGCCCGATGGACTTGGTGTGATCAAAGACGATGATGAAGAAGCCGACGTTCATCAGAGACCAAGACATTGACGACGCGCATTGCAGAAGGAAATTGGCGCGAAATGTCATGTCGCGCACCAGGCTGTTCCTCGCAAAGGTAAGGAAGACTTGCAAATAGGAAAGTCGACTTGGCATCGCTCAGCCCCCGAATCCGCTGTAACGGTGCAGGCCGCGTTGGAAGGCGACGCGGGAAGCGAAAACAAAGAAGACGATCCAAGCTGCCTCGACGCAAAGACCCCAAACCAATTCGGGCCCTTTGATCTTCCCCAAGAAAACAGCGGCTGGAAAATAGGCTAGGTACTTCAGTGGCAGTAAGTCGACTATATCACCCCAGAATTCAGGTAACATGTCGAGCGGGAACATGTGGCCGGATAGAAAGAAGCTCAGCAACATGTAGACGAACAACAGCGATGAGACGTCGAGGAACCAAAAACCGACCATCCCGATCGTGGTCTCCATGAAGAACCCAAGCAGGAAGCCGAATACCAAGGCAAGCAGGAACCCGCCGATTGCGGTCCAGTCCGGCCAGCCGTCGACAAAAGTCCATCGGCAGAGAAAGAACACCAGGGCGAATGGAAGGAATGCGACCGAGTAATAAGCCAGTTTGTGGGCGATCCGGTTGAGCAACAAGAAGCTGATCAGGTCGATGGGTTGAATCAAGAACTTCTTGATCTCCCCGTTGCGAATCTGAACAGCAATGCCCGAAGCCAAACCCGGCATGCTCGAAAATGCTCGGCCTACCATCGTCAGCAAGTAATACGCCACCATGTTTTCAAAACTATAGCCTGCCACCGAATCGACCGTCTGAAGGATCGCGCCCCAGAGGAAGATCTGAGTGATAATCGGCAAGAACCGCATCAGTGTTCCCAAAGCGAAATCGCCTCGGTAGACGAGGCGTTCTTCCAGTGCCACGCGTAGAATGACCCACCAGGTTGCTATGCGCGCGTTCATGCCTTGGCCGCCGGAACGCCATTCAGCTCTGTCTGTTCCGTTGAATCCTCAATTTGCGAAAACACTTCCGCAATCAGTTTTTCCAACGGCGGATCCTCGACGACGATGTCGTCGACGGTGTAGGCGCCAAGCAGGTGGGAGAGCGTCTCAGACACATCGGCTCGGGCGATCCGCAACTTGGCTTTCGGCGGCACGCACTCGAGCACCTCGCCGAATGGTTCGAGTGAGTCCGGCATGTCCCGAGCAAATTGCAAAGTGACCACCTTGTGCCCGCTAAAACGATCAATGATGCCCGATAGCGATCCGTCGTAGTGGATCAGGCCTTTGGCGATAATCACGACGCGCCGACAGAGCGCGGCTACATCCTTCATGTAGTGGCTCGTCAGCAATACCGTAATCCCACGCTGCTCTTGGTAGAACCTGAGGAATTGCTGAATGTTGTATTGAGCCACAACGTCCAAGCCAATTGTTGGCTCGTCCAAAAACAGCACGTCGGGCGAATGCAGCAAGGCGGCGGTTAGCTCCATCTTCATCCGCTCGCCCAGCGATAGTTCGCGGACTGGCTGGCTGAGCAACTCGCGGATCGAGAGCAGGTCGGTCAACTCATCGACGACGCCTTGAAACTCGCTCGGGTCGATTTGGTAGATCTGTTGATGCAGACGGAAGGATTCCTGAGCCGGCAGATCCCACCAGAGCTGATTCTTCTGGCCCATCACCAGGGCAAACCGACTGCGGTACGCGTTCTCTCGCTTCCAGGGCGTGTGACCCATGACCTTGGCGCCGCCGGAACTCGGGCTAATGACGCCTGAGAGCAGCTTTAAGGTCGTCGTCTTGCCGGCGCCGTTGGGGCCAAGAAAGGCGACGAACTCGCCTTGCTCCACGGTCAAGTCGATTCCCCGAACCGCATGCACATCCTTGTACTCGCGGGAAACAAGACCCCGCAGCGATGCGAGCAAGCCTTCCTTCTTCTGATACACGCGGTAGGACTTGGCGAGTTGGCTTATTTCGATAATCGGCATGGCCAACAATTATAGGTGGGGCTTCTGAACGCCGATAGCACCGACTCGCCCCCGGGGCTTTCCCTCGTTCGCGTTGTCCGTTTTGAGGGCTTGGGATATAATTTTCCGTCTCCGCTCGGCGCGACCGACGGCATGGCCCCGCTCAGAGCTCTCTGCACTGGCTCGTCGATACTGGTTTGTCGGTACTGGTCAGAGCATTCAGGGAGCATTCAAGGAGCATTCAAGGAGGATTCAAGGAGGATTCGCAAACTGGCATGAGAATTGGACTTGGCGACGATACCCACCGGCTGGCCGCAGGCGGACCGCTCTGTTTGGGTGGAGTGCGGATTCCGCACGACAAGCACTTCGTCGGTCATAGCGACGCCGATGTGCTCTTGCACGCCATCACCGATGCCCTGCTCGGCGCTGCTGGGCTGCCGGATATCGGCCAGTTGTTTCCCAATACGGATGAGGCCAATCGAGATCGCGACTCGGCCGAAATGTTGCAACTAGCGTGGAAACGGGTACAGGAGCTCGGCTACGAACTGATCAACCTTGACTGTGTCGTCCACCTGCAACGTCCCAAGATCAGCCCCCACAAGGACGCGATTCAAATTCGCATCGCCCAAATCCTTGACGTTCCCCAAGATAGAATCGGATTGAAGGCAAAGACAGGCGAAGGCGTTGGCGCCATCGGCAACGAACAGGCGGCGACGTCACTCTGCGTCGCGCTAATTCAGAACCCTAACTCCGTCGAGCGTTGATCGGCCCCGTCGCCGCGGGCATCGGCTTTCTGACTGTCAAAGCACAAGCGTTCCCACAAGAGAATCTCCACGAAATGACCAGCCCAACGACGACCGAGTCAAAAGTCGAATCGAGCACAGCAAGCGGCGACCCCGCGGAAATCAAGTCGATGAACATACGGATCTACAATACGCTGACCCGCACCAAGGAGCCATTTGAACCGATCACGCCGGGCAAGGTGGGGATCTATCTATGCGGGCCGACGGTCTACGACAAGGCCCATATCGGTCATATGGTGGGGCCCGTCGCATTTGACACGCTAAAGAGATTTCTCGTCTATTGCGGCTACGAAACTCGCTGGGTCGTCAACATTACGGACGTCGATGACAAGCTGATTGCCAGATCAAGCGAACGCGGCATCAGCATGGATCAGCTGGCCAAAGAAATGACGACCGACTATCTGTCGAACTTGGCTGGAATGGGCGTCGACCAAATAGACGACATGCCCCGCGCCACAGATTGTATGCAGGACATCATCGACTTCACCGCCTCGTTGATCGAGCAAGGTTATGCCTACGCGGTCGAAGGCGATGTCTTCTTCGATGTCGCCAAGAACCCCGAATATGGTAAACTCACCAACCGTACGACTGACCAGTTGCAAGGCGAGGGCGGCGAAGTGGGCGCTAAGAAAAAGTCGCTCGCGGACTTCACCCTTTGGAAAGCCGCGAAGCCGGGCGAGCCTTCCTGGGACAGCCCTTGGGGTCCGGGCCGCCCCGGATGGCACATCGAGTGCTCGGCCATGTCGCGCGCGTTGCTAGGCGAATCGTTCGACATCCACGGCGGCGGGCTCGACCTGATCTTCCCGCACCACGAGAACGAGATTGCTCAAAGCGAATGCCGGCACGCAAAGCCAATGGCCAAGTACTGGATGCACAACGGACTGCTCCGGCGAGAAAAAGCGGGCAAGATCGGCGGTCGCGGCGAACAAGCGGAAGCCGACTCGATGGAAGCCGTTGAGCAAGCGACCGAAAAGAAGGAGAGTCGCTCCAAAGGCGGCGGCGGGCTTGCCGAGATGATTCAAGTCATCGGCGGCGAGCAGTTACGGTTTTTTCTCTTGCGCACCCATTACCGCAGCACCGTCATTCTCAACGACGAATCGCTCGCCGAGGCGAAGAGTTCACTGGAGACGTTTTACCGATTCTTCGAGCGATTTGAACGAGTCACTGGCGACGACTTCTATGCCGTCTCCTCCGCTCAGACTCGAATTGCTGGAGCCATCGACGCCTGCGACGATGAATTGCTCAGCGCCATCGCCAAGAATCGCGACGGCTTTCTTGCCAAGATGGACGATGACTTCAACACAGGCGGCGCATGCAGCGAACTGTTCGAGCTAGTTCGCACGCTCAACAAGTTTGTCGATCAGAATCGTTTGGAAGAAAAAGGCGCGGACGAGAGACTGATCGCATCGCTCAAGCGCGCGGCATCGACGCTGCGAGAATTGGCGTCGCTGCTCGGCTTGTTTCTCCTTGCTCCGGAAAAAGACAATGACGCCGGCGATTCGCTTGCCGGCAGCCTGATGGAACTGCTTATCGAACTACGAGCCGAATCGCGAAAGAACAAAGACTTCGCCATGTCGGACCGTATTCGAGATGGACTCAAAGCGCTTGGCGTCACACTCGAAGATCGGAAGGAAGGCACCACATGGCGACAGGAAAGTTGAACGACTGGCCGCGGATGTGCGCGTAGTCGCTTCCTTCCGCCAAGAGTTCGCACCGACATGCTAGTGTCTGGCGCAACTTTTGGAGCGAAGTAGCGATGGCAAACTCCGAACCGTTTTCAGCTCTCCTAGCCTGTGGCGACATGGAAACGTCGAACAAGGTGCAAGGCCGTGGCAACTACGAATAAACCGCATCGTGTCTTGGGGATCGACCCTGGGCTCAATATCACCGGATACGGAGTCTTAGAGTGCACGCCCCAAGGGCCCATCATCGTCGAGGCCGGGGTCGTGCGGGGCGGCAAAGGCGAAATGGGGGATCGGCTCGCGCGAATCCATCAGGGAATCGCCGATGTGTTGCAGGCCTTTGAGCCACAACAGGTTGCCCTAGAAGAACTCTTCTCTCACTACAAACGTCCTAGAACCGCGATCTTGATGGGACATGCTCGAGGCGTCATCTGCCTGGCTGCCAGCCAAGCTGGAATTCCTCTCCAGAGTTTCGCTGCGACCCAAGTCAAACGAATGTTGACGGGCAGCGGTCGGGCCTCCAAGATACAAATACAAAACGCGATTTGCCGAGAGTTTGGCCTCGACAAAACTCCTGAACCGGCGGATGTTGCAGACGCCCTGGCTATCGCCGTCTGTCACTACTATCAGAATACCGCGGTCTTGCGAGGCGACCGCCGCGTCAACGTCGCTGACCAACTCCGAAAGAGACTCACTTGATCACATCCATTACCGGCGTTCTCAACCAAGTCGAGGTCGATCGCGCGACGATGCAAGTCGGCGCATTTGAATACGAGGTCCTCATTCCCGAGTTCACTCGGCGTCGAATCCAACTGACTGTCGGCCAAGAGCTCAAGCTGATTACGATCGATTACCTTGAAGGCAATCCGGCTCAGGGCGGCAAATTGACGCCCCGACTCGTCGGTTTTACGACAGAGGTGGAGCGCGAGTTCTTCGAGATGTTCTGTTCGGTGGACGGTGTGGGAGTGAAGAAGGCCCTCCGCGCGATGGTGCGCCCTGTAAAGGACGTCGCCACCGCGATTGTCGAACAAGACTCGGAGACCCTCGTCACGCTGCCGGGAATTGGCGCGGCCACGGCGGATCGGATCATCGCCAAGCTCAAACGCAAGATGGCAAAATTCGCCCTAATGGCTATCGGCGACACGCCTCAGCATAAAATCGATCGCAGCGTCGTCGACGACGCCTACAGCGCACTTCGAGCCCTCGGCCACGCTGAAGCCCACGCTCGCGAACTGCTGGAAACCGCCATCAACAAGAAGAAGTCGTACAAAGACGTCGAAGCCCTCTTGCAAGCCGTCTATCAACAACAGCAAGCCTGACCGCAGTTTTTGCCTTGCGAGTCGCGACCCTTGATCGAAACTGGGACACTAGGTCCGCGGCGCCGATGGCGAAATGAACGGACCCCGATCAGCCCTCATTCCCCGAGATACAGGGAGTAATCGATGACTACCAAGTTGTTGCGGCTCGTGGCGGTCGCTTGCCTGTTCTGCACCGCCGGATGTCTGTCGAAAGAAGTTGTTGTCTACAAAGAAGGCTTGCTCGACAAGAAAGCGATGAAGCAGTTTCAAGGGGACTACCAGGTCGAACAGTGGCTCAGTGATGAGGCGCCAAAACGCGTTCGTGTCACCGAGAAGGAGGGGAAGCACTACTTCTCCTACACTGCGCCGCGACGGAAGTACAAGCTCGCTTTCGTTGTGTCCAAGATCCCCAATTCGAAGATGGACTTGCACGTCCTCTCGATTCCCAAACTGCCGGAAACGAGCTCAGACCACCTCTTCTTTATTGCTCAGGCCAAGAAGGGAAGGACGCGATTGTGGATTGTGTACGCCAATACGCCTGTGGCCAAGGGCCGACTGGAGTTTGGCGACGGCAGAGCAAAGGCCAAGGACGTCAAGCAGTTTCTCGCGAAACATGCGGATGAGGTTGTCAAAGCCAACAAGCCGAGTGTGATATTGCGTGATCCCAAGGCCTAGCGTTGCGAGCGTTGCCCGGTTTCGCTTATCCGCCGGCATTGAGCGCACCTATCGCGGACATAAGGGCGAATCCGATAAGGCCGCCGACGATGACACCGAGGACGATGTAGAGCATCTTGAACGAGTAGGGTCGGCGACCGCTTGCGCGTGCGGTTTGTCCATTGATGACGTAACGAAAATTCTTGCCCTTATATTCGTAGGCCATGATCCACACAGGCAGCAGCACAGGGTAGCTCGAGAGGCCGTCGAGCTGAACGTTGACCTTGACGTTGCGCGCGCGCCCGGGCACGTACTTCGAGCAGGCTTGAGCCTCCATCGACTCGACGGCTCGCCGCGCTAGCGGGCGAGCGAACTTGCGCTGCACGCGAAAACGCTCGACGATCTTGTTTTCGAAGTCCAGCTGATCTGGAGGCGTGGCCGCCTGAAGATCGAAAGGACAAATGGAATCGGTCTCGTGAGGCGTCAGGGAGCCGCTCGCCCCCACAAGCAACTGATCGTAGTCACCTCGGTGCTCGCCGAACATCGGCGCCCAATCGCCGCGCGCGCCTGGCGGCGTTCGGTCGGTGTCCGCGGTCCAGTAAGTATGGGTGTCCGCTCGAAATACCCAAAAGGGCACGTAGACCGCCGCCATCTTCGTGACCACGGCTCTTTCCGCCAAGTCACTCGGCCTCCAAAATCCAGATCCCAATTCCTTTCGCAACACGGTCATGACCTGCTCGTGCGATGTGCAAAAAGGGACCGCCACTCGCGGCTGAAGACTCGGGCGATCGTCTTTCTGCTCGAGACGTTCGGAACCGCAGAAGGGACATCGCAGGTTCTGAGCAGAAGCGTCGTAACCCATCGATGCGCCGCACCCTTGGCAATCGAACTGATGGGTCAACGTGACTGGTTGGTCCCTGTCGCCCTCGTCCGATTCGCGAGGCGCTTCACGGCCGCAATTCGGGCAGAACAGATCCTCCTCGTCCAATAGTCCGTGACAGACTTGACATTTTTGCAACGTGTCGGTCATTTCATGCCTCGTTGTCAGCCACCAAGAACCGATCCAAGCAACGCGATTGCGCCAAATATCGCGAGGCCGCCAAGCAGAATCGCCCCAATCAATAACGCCACTTTGCGGTACGTGACCGGCTTCTCACCGGCGATCTTTCCGGTCTGTCCATTGACCAAGAACCGGTAGAGTTTCTTTTTGTAGCGATAGCTGATGATGTAGACCGGGAGCAAACAGAGATCTGAGCTGATTTGGCTGAACTCAGACTGCACGTCGAGATCCCGGTGAGTGTCGCCTGGCATGAAAGCCGCCACGTTGCGGCGTTCGCGTTCGTAAAACTCTCGTTGGCACTGGTCCAATGCCTGCTCGCGAGTGACGGAATATTCTTCAGACAACCATCCGGCCAAGTAATAGGGCTGATAGCGTTTGAGTGATGGGAGTTGAAACGGTTTGATTTTCTCCGCGTCCTGCTGAGCCAAGCCTCGGCTTCCCGAGACCAAATAGCCGCTGTAGAAGCGATGGTGCTGTCCGTCGAGCGGCCACCACTCCGTCTCCTGCACGCGGCGCGTCTTCGTGACCCACTTGCCGTTTTCTTGAGTTCGGTAGGTCTCCGTGCGATACCAATGCTCACCGATCGTCGACTGCCAGCGGCTTTCGGTTCGCAGCGAGAAAGACCAGAACGGCACATAGACGCCGCGCTGCTTGTCGGCCACCGCTTGAGCTTGCAAGTTGCTTGGGCGAATCCAGCCGTTCTCGGCAATCCAGTTCTCAAACAGCTTCCGAGCTCGATCGGGAGAGACGGCAAAGCCAATCACAAACTCTGGCGGTTGACGCTGTGACATGTCGGGTGAGAATTCAGCGACATAGGTCGAGTCGCAGAAAGCGCAGACGTAGCTCCGCTGCTCTGGATCCGCCGCGACTTCCGAACCGCAATTGTCACACCGAAAAAACTTTTGGGCCTCAGGGCTCGGCGCAAGGGCGTGCTCGGACTTGGTTTCCGCAGTCGCCCCGCAGGAGGCACAGAAGCTGTCGCCGTCGTCCAGCGGGGCGCCGCAACTGTAGCACGGTTCGCGCGATGGAGCGACGACTTGGGTATCGATCACGTTCGCGGGATCGTCGCTCAGGAAGACGACGTCTGGCGCGCTTTGCTCACTCATTGCTCAGGCGATCCAGTCAGATGTGGGGACACTCATTAGCCAGCGCCTCATTAGCCAGCGCCTCATTAGCCAGCGCCTCATTAGCCAGCGCCTCATTAGCCAGCGCCTCTGCGTTGTTCTGCGTCATCAAGGAAGACCGACCGTTCGCTGCCTAGAACAGACGCCCCTGCTCGCCCTCGTCGGGCAGTTCTAAACCGAGATGCTCAAAGCCGGCCGATCGGGCCATCCTGCCCCGCGGCGTTCGCACGATCAACTCGGTCCTCAACAGAAACGGCTCGATTTCATCTTCCAGAGTGTCAGATGAAACGTTCATCGTGTGGGCGATTGCCTCCAGTCCCGCTGGGCCGCCATCAAAAACGCGAATCAAGGTGTCCAAATACTGGCGATCCAGCTTGTCGAGCCCCAATTGGTCAACGCCAGCCATCTCCATGGCCGCGACTGCGACGTCCTTGTCGACTTGCCCCGCGTTCCGGCTGTCGGCGTAATCGCGTATCCAGCGGAGTCGGTTGTTAGCGATTCGAGGAGTGCTTCGGCTTCGCCCGGCAATCTCGACGGCCGCTGATTCGGGGACGTCCATGTTCAACTTGGCGGCGCTGCGGTTGACGATTCGAGTCAACTGGTCGAGTGGGTAAAAGTCCAAATGCTCGCGGATCTGAAATCGGTCTCGAAGCGGCGCCGTCAACATCCCGGCACGGGTTGTCGCGCCGATCAGCGTGAACGGCTTTAGTTGCATGCTGATGGTTCGAGCGTTGACGCCCTCGCCGAGGATGATGTCGATGCGAAAGTCCTCCATCGCCGGATAGAGATACTCCTCCACCGCGTGGGGCAACCGATGAATCTCATCGATAAAAAGGACAGCACCCTCGTGAAGATTACTTAGATAGGGGACCAAGTCGCCTGGTTTTCGCAGAGCCGCAGCGGTTGTGGTGAATACATTCGCATCCATTTCCCGCGGAATACAGAGAGCAAGCGTCGTCTTGCCCAGTCCGGGCGGGCCGTCAAACAGCACGTGCCCCAACGTCTCATCCCGCTTCAACGCCGCATCGACGGCGATCGCCAATCGTTCAATGACGTCTTGCTGCCCAATCATGTCGTGCAGACGGTGAGGCCGTAGTTGGTTTTCGTCCTCGCCTGGCGTTTCGCCGCCGGATTCGATGATGGGTTCTCGCGTCATGCTTACGTTTGTTGATGTCCCGTGGTTGAATGCCAACCGATGATTATAGCGCTGCAGTCCAGCCCGTGGGAATGACTCGGCAAGCGGGATTCGAGATCGCCGGTGGCATGCCGAGATGGACAGAAACGCGGAAAGTTCACTGGCGCGTGGACTGCGGGCCCCATCGCAAACCAATTCTTCCCGCCTGCCTCCGATTTACAGCTTGTCGATAACGAGTCTCGTTCCCATTGGGCGGTGCCTAAATAATAGCCAGTAAACAACTTAAGGCCGTTTGACTTTGAAGGCGAAGACCCTAGGATGGTTGGCAAGGGGTAGTCTCTCGCGCTCGAGTTTGGCGATAAACCAACTCTACTGGCGCGAAGACGGCAACACGGGAAAACTAAAGACGGCAAGACCAGACGGAAGAACAAATGGCTGACAAAGAACAAATGATCGATAAACTGAACGACCTTCTTCGCCATGAATGGACCGGAGTCGCCCAATACAACCAATTTGGTTTTGTCGTGGTGGGGATCTGGCGGGAAGTCTACTCGAAACTATTTCTGGCCAACGCGGACGAGTCACTGCTCCATGCCAGGCAGGTGGCCGAGAAAATCGTGGCCATGGGGGGCGTGCCGACCGTCGAGCGAAAGCCAGTCCAGCAGACGACAGACGTCCGCCAGATGCTGAACCATGGCTTGGATTTCGAGCAGGCAGCGGTCGATCTCTACACCGAGGCGCTCGAAATGGCCGAATATGACCGGGCGCTTGTCGTCTTTCTGGAGGACATTCTGCTCCAAGAGCAACAGGGTGTCGATGAATTGACCATGTTGCTTCGAGACCATGACTCGATGCTCGACACGATCCAAGCCGCCGCCAAAATGGGATAAGTCGAGAGAAACCGAGAAGCGGGGTCGAGAGAAGCGGGGAGGCGTTGAGCCGGCTTTCTTCCCCCAGTACCGCGGTTGACACTCGGTTTGTCGCCTTTTAGGATGGGCCGTTTGACATTGGAGTTGGAGAGCCGACATGGCCGTTCCCAAGCGAAAACACTCAAATAGCCGCACCAACAAGCGTCGTTCGCACGACCGTTTGACGGCTCGGCAGTTGATTCGCTGCCCGCAATGCAGCATGACCTCGTTGCCCCACACAATATGTTCGAACTGCGGCCACTATATGGGGCGCCCGGTTGTTGCGTCTAAGGCCGAGTAATCCTCGTTATTGCTGGTCGGCGGTTCTTGCCGCCATTTCAACGGCTTTCCTCGTTGGTCGCCCAGTGTTTCGAGCGGTTTCGTCACTGTCTCGACCGGACGTTGAAGTGGGCGAATGGGTCCTGGAATTCTCGTCTGGCACCACCCTTGTCCACTCCTTGATCGAGCACAATCTTGAGCAAGACCGCATTTCTATTCCCCGGTCAGGGGGCCCAGGTGGTGGGGATGGGGCAGGACCTTCATGCAGACTTGCCAGCGGCTCGCCAGCTGTTTGACCGGGCCGCGGACATTTTGGGCTATGATCTGGCCGAGGTCTGTTTCCAAGGTCCCGCCGAAAAACTGAACTCAACCGTCCACAGCCAGCCCGCTCTGTTTGTTTGCGCCCTGGCTGCGTTGGAGAAGCTTCGCCACGAGCGGCCGCAGGTTGTGGACGCCTGTGCGGCGACTGCTGGGCTGAGCTTAGGCGAGTACGACGCGCTCGTGTTTGCGGGCGTGATGGACTTTGAAACGGGGTTGCGAGTGGTTCGCGAGCGGGCTGAGGCGATGCAGGTCGCGTCCGACGCGACGCCGAGCGGCATGGTCAGCGTATTGGGACTCGATCTCGAAACGCTCGAACAGCTTTGCTCGGATTGCCGTGAAGAGGGCGAGGTGTTGCAGGTTGCCAACATGTTGTGCAGAGGCAATATCGCCGTATCCGGGCACCGCGCGGCGTGCGAGCGGATCATAGAATCCGCGCCCGGCGCGGGCGCGATGCGAGCGATCCCGTTACCGGTTGCTGGGGCGTTTCACACTTCCATCATGGATTCTGCAGTTCCGCGAGTGGCTGACGCCCTGGCGGACGCGCAATTGCAACCCGCGAGGATCCCGGTCGTCTCCAACGTCGATGCCCAGCCGCACGCGGCGCCGGAAGAATTTCGAACCCTGTTGCCGCGTCAAGTCGTTTCGCCCGTCCATTGGGAGGAGTCGATTAAGCACCTGATTGACGAGGGGGTCGACTCTTTTTTTGAAATCGGGAGCGGCCGCGTCCTCACCGGTTTGCTGAAGCGCATCAATCGGAAGATGCCTTGCGAGAATATTTCCTGTTAGACCGCCGGGACGCCAGCGACAATAATGGGCCTGTTTTGGCCTGCGATGGATAGCGAATCTGAACCTCTACTTCTCCCTCTGTTTGAAGAGAAACCCATGTCGGAGTCTTCTTTGAAAGTTGATCTATCGGATAACACCGCGATCGTGACGGGCGCGTCGCAGGGCCTTGGTCGAGCGATGGCGATTGCTCTGGCCGCGAACGGCGCCAAGGTTGCTTGTGTGGCGAGAAACGCCGAGAAACTGGCCGATGCGGTTGCCGAGATTGAAGCCGCTGGCGGGCAAGCCGAGGCGATGGCCTGCGATGTAACTGACCGAGAGAGTGTCGATCGACTGGTCGACGACGTCGCCGAGAAGTGGGGCAAGCTCGATATTCTCGTCAACAACGCGGGCATCACACGGGATGGGCTCTTGCCGCGAATGACAGATGACGATTGGGATTCGGTCATCAACACGAATCTCCGCGGAACTTTCTTGTTTACTCGAGCCGCTTCACGCTACATGATGCGGGCTCGATATGGACGGGTGATCAATATTTCCAGCATTTCGGGACTGATCGGCAATCCTGGTCAGACCAACTATTCGGCTTCGAAAGCGGCGGTCATCGCCCTGGCGCGCAGCTTGAGCCGGGAACTGGCTGGCCGCAAGGTTACGGTCAACGCGGTCGCGCCCGGTTTCATCGAAAGCGAAATGACCGAAGTCCTGGGCGAAATGGTGATTGCAGAGGCCAAGAAGCGGATTCCCGCCAAACGCCTAGGCACTCCGGAGGACGTCGCCGCCGCGGTGCTCTTCCTGGCAAGTCCAGCGGCCGCCTACATTACCGGGCAGGTGCTGACGGTCGATGGGGGCATGACCGGCTAGGCGGAGGTTGGCGGCGAATTGCCCGGCGTTTTGGAGCTTTGGCGAGTATACAGATTCTCAGGTCTACCGGCCCGGCCTTGACTGGCCCTGCCTTGACCCGTCTTATGAAGATCCTCTATCTTGTTGTCTTGGTTTTGGAATGAAGAGAAATGGAAACGGCGGGCGGCCTCGTTGAGGCCAGTCCGGACTCCCCATAACGGTGCGAATGGGCTTGCCTAGTCCTTCGCTTCCGTGCGAACTTGTTAATGTTCGCTACGAAATATAGTTGCCTGATACTGGGATCGAATTGTCGTTCCCGTCATGAAATGGAGGACGACGAACGTGGCATCACGTGCTGAACGTGTCATAGACATCGTCGCCGATCAACTCGGTGTCGACAAAGAAAAAATCACCCTGGAAACCTCATTCGTCGATGACCTCGGTGCCGATTCACTCGACACCGTCGAGCTGGTCATGGAATTGGAAGAGGAATTCGACATTAATATCCCGGACGACGAGGCGGAGAAAATTCGTACTGTCGGTCACGTTGTGGAATATATCGATCGTACGCCATGAATCGACGCGTCGTCGTAACTGGCCTTGGCGTCGTGACTTCCCTGAGTTGCAAGGTGGACGACCTCTTTCTTCGACTTGTCGAGGGCGAGAGTGGCGTTGGCCGGCTTCAGGCCTTGGACGAAGATGAGTTCAAGGTCAAGATCGCAGGGGAAGTTAGGGACTGGGCGCCAGGCGAGTACATAGACCGAAAAGAGCTCAAACGGCTCGACCGCTTCACTCAGTTTGCGCTCGTCGCAGGCGTTGATGCAGTCACCCATTGCGGGCTGGATCTTGACCGTGAGGACTCCTTTCGCTGTGGCGTGATTCTAGGGTCTGGGATTGGCGGACTGGGCGAGATTGAAACTCAAGTCCGGCGGCTTGCGGCCAAAGGGCCGTCTCGCGTCTCGCCGATGACGGTGCCCAAAATGATGATGAACGCGGCGGGCGGCTGTCTATCGATCCGCTACGGGATGCGCGGTCAGAATTATACGGTCACCACAGCCTGCGCCTCGGCCACCAACGCCATGGGCAATGCCTTCAAGGCGATCCAGCACAGCGCGGCGGACGTCGTTGTTACCGGCGGCACCGAAGCCGCGCTCACGGCCGTCGGCCTCAGCGCGTTTCAGAACATGAAGGCCTTATCGCGCCGCAATGACGAGCCACAAGCGGCCAGCCGGCCCTTTGACTCGGACCGGGACGGCTTCGTTCTTGGTGAAGGCGCCGGGCTCTTGGTGTTCGAAGAACTGCAGCACGCGAAGGCCCGGGGCGCCGAGATTTACGCTGAGATCCTCGGCTTTGGCGCCAGTGGCGATGCCGGTCACATCACCCAGCCCAACGAGGAAGGCGTGGGGGCCGCGGTCGCGATGCAAACGGCCCTCGACGATGCTGGGCTCAACAACGATCAAGTCGACTACATCAACGCCCATGGTACAAGCACGCCGCTGGGCGACATCGCTGAAACCCGGGCGATCAAACGCGTGTTTGGCGACCACGCTCAAAAGCTCAGTATTTCCAGCACGAAAAGCAATCTGGGCCATTCGCTCGGCGCCAGCGGCGGCATCGAACTGGCGGTCGCGATCCACGCACTCGCCAGGAATGTGGTCCCGCCGACGATCAATCTGGAAAACCCTGATCCGCAATGCGACCTCGATTACACTCCCCTTCAGCCACGGGAACGCCAGTTGCGCGTCGCGATGAGCAACAGCTTTGGCTTTGGCGGCCACAACGCCTCCATCATTGTGGGCAAATTGGCCGACGCATAGGTCCCTTTCGACAAGCAGGGCCTCGACAAGCAGGGCCTCGACAAACAGGGCCTCGACAAACAGGGCCATGCCGCGTCGTCGGCGAAGCGACGAGTTCACCCCGCGCGCGAGCATAGTCGATTTAGCCACCGAACCGCAGGGCGTAGATTTGCGGTAGGTGGGCGGAGATCAACTCCCAGCAATCGCCCCCATTGTTGCTAATCCAAAGGGCGCCAGTCGAGGAAGCCATGGCTAGGCGGCGCCCAGTCTCATCGACCTCCAGGCAATGGCGAAACACGATGTCGTAGGCAGGTCCTTCCGGAAGACCGTCACGAAGCACGTCGAACGACCGGCCGCCGTCATTCGTTCGAGCCACGACGAACTGCGCCTCGACCGGCATTCGGCAATCATCTTTGACAGCCGGCACAAACCAGGCTGTGTCCTGGTCGTGAGGATGGACGGCCACGGCGAATCCGAAGGCTGAGGGGCGTATCGACTCGATTTCCGTCCAAGACTCGCAGTCGTCCGTGCTGCGGAAAACGCCGTTGTGATGTTGCACCCAGTAATGGTCGGGCGAGCTTGGGCAGAGCACCATCCGGTGCGGGTCTTGGATGTTGGGATCGCGAGCCCGGTCGGGAGGTACGTACTCGGCCCGCATCCCATCGGCTTGGCAGTTCCACGTATCACCGCGGTCGCGAGTCACCCAAACCCCGCCGCAGGAGAGGGCGATTGAGACATGACGCGAATCGCGGGGATCGACGCAGATCGAGTGAATGCCGGCGTCGTCCATTCCGCCGCCAAACCACTGGCGACGCTCTTCACGATTCCACAGCGACTCGATCAGTCGCCAAGACTCACCCCGGTCGTCCGAGTGAAAAAGGCCTCCGGGGATGGTTCCGGCCCAGAGGCTTCCCGGTCTGTCATCGCCAGCGGACTCCAAGCTCCATAGGTAGCTGAGTGAAGCGGGCTTGGTGGCGGCTTCGCCTTTCTCGGTGGGTGGTCCCGTCGTTGAGCTAACAGTCGCGTCTGCCGGATATTGAGGAGATGCGACTTCCTCCCAACTCGCCCCACCATCGCGTGAACGACGCAGTTTTACGCCGAAATGCCCCAAATTCAAGGCAGCGTACAGCGTGCCGTCTCGCGGGTCCTCAAGAACCATCGACACGGAATCGCCCAAGAACGAAACGCGTCTTGTCGTCCAGCGGTCCCCGCTCCTTTCAAAGCTGAACAGTCCTTTTCGCGTTCCCAGATGTAATCGATCAGACATGGTTTCTCGCTTCGCGCAGCTGGCGCTGCATCCTTGGACGGTCGTATCGCGGGCTTGGGTCAACCGCCCGAGAGAGCTTGCATCACGTAGATCTCAGAATCCGCAGCAACTGGGTCCGACAAGGTGCTTCGGTCGAGAACTGGCTCGCCATCGACGAACACGGCAACATGCTGGCGCAGACGATCTTGATCATCCAGAACATAGCCGCGCAGCGACTCGGAGTTTTGAAAAACTTCATCGAGCGCTGCGCGCACTGTCTTCCCGACCGCCGTCCGCGGCGGGCAGTCGACGTGACGTTGAAGGTGGGCGGTGAAAACGACTTTGGGCATTGGCTGGCGCCAGCTGCAGAACGGCCTTCGCTCGTCGCGTAATTCTGGGTCCGCTATGGAAGGTCGAGCGTCTTAAGCGTCAAGCCGGCTGAATCCTTGATAACAACGACGGCGTGATCATCGTCGAGCGAGTCGAGTTGAAGGGTGCCGTCCCAAGCCTCGATGGTCTCGTACGTTTGCCCAGCCTTACCTCCGCCGCTGACGCGTTCGGTGAGACCTTTGTTCTGCTCGATGTTCTCGGTGCTGATCTTCATCACCCCGCGAGCGCTATTGGCCATCAACAAGTAGTTCTTTCCTTCCTTCTTGTAGACAATCATGTCGTACGGTTTGTTACGATTGCCCAGTTCCGCGATCGTGGTGCCTTTGATCTTGTTGCCGTCCGTAACGCCGCTCAACGGGAACTTAACGAGCGGCGTGCAGGTGAACCCGGCCAGTAGATTAGGCTTGCCGTCGATGATGAACGGAACGAATGTACGAATCGCTGCGTAGTTCTCATCGCGCCCATGCGCGGCGTGATAGATCTGCAGCTGAGCGTCCTGGGACGCTTTGTTGAAGGGGAATGCCACGAGCCGCACAGCGGACGATCGTCCACTGTTCAAACCGGAGACCAAGAGCTGGCCATCGACGTAGGCCAGGTCCGTGATCGAATCGTTCCGTAGTTTGTTCCGTCGTCGGCCGACTTCGTCGCTGGTCGGAGCATTGGCGAGGGTGGACTTGGAGAACTTAATTTTCTTGAGTGAGACTTCTGTGATCTTGCTGTCAGCGGTGATCTTGAGCAGAGCCGCTCCCGGCTGCGAACCACGTTTGGCGACCGAAAGGTAGACGTTTCCGCTAAGTGGGTTCACTGCCAAGTCGTTGATGACAACTTCGCTTGCGGCGACTTTCAGCGCGCTGGCCGCTTTCTGGTCCAAGTTCTCGACCGAGACTGCCGCTTTGGTCTTGTTCTCGTCGTCGTCGCCGGTCGCCAACGCAAAAACGGTCGCCGATCGCGCGTCGCCGACAAAGAGCACGCCGAAGGGACCGAAGGCCAATGGACCCGCGTTTTGAATCTTGGGGGCGCCCTCCTCCATTCCGAGGAAGTCGGCCGCTCGAGCGGGAGCGGTCATTGAGATTGCCAATACCAATCCTAAATTCACCCAGACAAAGCGATTCATTGTTCAATTCCTTAAGGAAGCGGTCGGACCAAATAAAGAAGCGGCCTAGAAAAGCAACACGGGCCGAGATGGCTCAATTATCCACTTGCTCGAGCGACTCGCAAGCATTGAACCGAGATTCTGAATCGAGGTTCCGGCCGCGAACATCACAATCGCCCTTTCCGGGCTGAGACCCCGCAGTCTTCACGGTGCGAGATGCAGGTCGGGATCAGCCCACGGCGCCCTGCTCTTCGATGTTCTCGTTCCACTGCTGATCAATGGCGTCATCGAGCCGTTTCTTGTTTGGGCAGCCGTGGCTAGCCCACCACTGCTCGGCTTGATCCCAACCCCATTGGCCGGCGCTTTCGCATCGGCTGAGGGCGTCGTGGAATTCAGCGGCGGTCTGAAAACGAGCGTCAGGCGATTTCTCTAAGGCCTTGAGCACCACGGCTTCGATGTCCGCGGGGATCCCCTGCTGTATCTTCGACAGTTTCGGCGGCGGCGTTTGCGCATGGGCAATGATGACTTGAAGCGGCCGACTGCCGTCAAACGGAGGACGGCCGGTGAGCAGAGTGAAGGCGACGGCGCCGAGCGAATAGATGTCGGACCGCTGATCAAGATCGTCGCCCGCAGCCTGCTCGGGCGACATATAGAGAGGCGAGCCGAGCAAGGTATGTTCACTCGTCAACGACGAATCCTGTTTCGATTCGGCTTGTCGAACCAGGCCGAAGTCGAGCAGTTTCGCCACGTCGTGCCGGTGCCCGCGGCGGGCAGCGAAGATGTTGGCGGGCTTGATGTCTCGATGAATCATGCCCTCTGCGTGGGCTTCGCTCAAGGCGTCGCAGGTTTGCGTTAGCAGATGAATGACGCGGCCAGCAGGCATCGGCCCTTGTCGATCGACGAGGTCTTGTAGGCAAAGACCTGGCAGGTACTCCATGACATAGTAGAACGTGCCGTCGTCGGCCCGACCAAAGTCGTAGATGTCGACTGTGTTCCAATGGGTCAGCTGAGCAGTAGCTTGAACCTCGCGTTCAAACCTGGCGAGAACCTTAGGGTCGCCGGCCTTTTCCGGGTGAATCAGCTTGATCGCGCAAGGCCGACGCAGCAGTTTGTGTTCGCCAATATAGACCGCGCCCATACCGCCGACGCCAATCCTCTGCCGCAGACGGTACTGTCCGAACTGCTTGGCTTCAAACGCCGCAGTGCGGAGCGTCGTCATCTTCCGTATGCCCCAGATCGCAACCGTCGCGGTGAGTATCATGCTGATCATCGACTCCAGAATCATGAACTGAAAATCGGGGTCGGTCCTCAACAGATTGAGAAAGTCACGGGAGGTAGCTCGGACGGAAAGCAAGACAACGATCGGCGTGAGCGCCATGGGGATGATCACCAGCATCCCGCGTTTCCATCGATTTGGAATGAACATGGCGTAGGTCAGAATCAGCAGCGTCCAGGGGCCGGTGATCGACTGGATGTATCCATGTTCGGCGGCACTCACGGTGCGAACGTAGGTTATCAATGCGAGGAAAGCAGCCGATGAGATGAAAACCGTCAGTTCGATCATTCTCAAGTGGCGAACTGCGTACTTGCAGTGGGCACACAACCGTTGGGCCACTATGCCGGTGATGACGGTCACCGCGACATGCGTCCAGAACGCCGCGACTTCGATCGGCGAACTCCATGGCATGCCAGCGAGCAATTGCTTGAGCAAGAACGCGCTAAAGCCGCCAAATAGCAGAAGCGAAGCGATCCGCAGCCGCTCGCAAAGAACGGCGTCAATCTCTCGAGTCAGGTGCTGGTCGGATTCGCGGAGCAATCCGATATTGTCTGCTCGATTCGGTCCTGAAGCGTCGGCGTTGTGAGCATGGCCAACTTGGCTGCTCGGTGAGACGATAGTGTCCGCCAAATGGACTTCGTGGTCGTTTTCGCTCATCAAATCCAATTTAATTGACGGCGCCTGGCACGGGCAGGCGAAGAGCTTTCCGAGGTTGGCTGAGGTGAGATGCCTCGGGTTCTGAGTCGCGAGACATTTTCGTCGCCCTTGCGGCGCGGCTGCCTTATCGTAGCGCGGGCTCCCGCTTTGGCAAGTGGGAGCCCGCGTTTATTTGACGCTCGCTTCTCGCGAACAGGCGGTCCCGCTGCGAACGTGACGTCTCGCAGCTCGATTTCCTTCCGCTAGCCCTCGAAGCCTTTTCGCTGCGGCCGCGCGAGCAAAGCGTTGGCTTGGTCATCGCCAATGAACTGTTCGGCCTTGGGGTCCCACTTCAGTTTCCGGTCAAGGAGCAGGACGAGGTTGCAAAGGTGGCAAGCCGTCATGATTCGATGGTGCGACCACACGTCTGAGATCGGCTTGGAGCGATCGGCGACGCTCTGGAAGAAGTCCTTCATGTGGCTTCCGGGCTGGCGGCCGTTGTAGAGCTTGAGCACCTCGTCATCGAGTTGCTTGTTTTCGGCCTCGGACATTTCCTCGATCGGCTTGCCGACCAGTTTGCCTCGGTTTACAAAAATCCGTCCCTTGTCGCCCTCGATCAAGACGCCGTTGCCATTCTCACCTCGCGCACTCGGCTGCACATTGATGTTCGAGTTATTGGCGAACGCCAGATCAATGTCGAACGTGGTCGCCGAATTGTAGCCGTTGGGGAGCGGTTGTTCGCCGGCGAAAAAGGCCACTGGATCACTGTCTTCCGGCAGGTACGACGGGAACTTGCCGGTTCCCGTGACTTGGTCCGGGCCAGTGTCGTCGAGGCCCAGGGCCCACATGGCGATGTCGATATTGTGGGCGCCCCAGTCGGTCATCTTCCCACCCGAGTATTCCAGCCACCAGCGAAAAGTGGCGTGCGAGCGCTCCTTGGTGTATTCCACCTTGGGCGCGGGGCCCAACCATAGGTCCCAATCGAGATCCTTGGGCGCCGCAGTTGCACCGTATGGGCCTCCGCTTGGGCCGCCGCCGATGCCGACAAAGGCCTTCAGGTTCGTTCCCAATCGACCACTGCGGGCGATCGCCACGGCTTTGAGAAACTTGCTTCCGTACTCGCTGCGCTGTTGTGTGCCGACTTGAAACACCTTGCCCGTTTCCTCGACGACTTTGCGAATTCGCTTTCCCTCGTCGATCGTCAGCGTTAGCGGCTTTTCGCAGTAGACGTCGCAGCCAGCTCGCAACGCCGCGATAGCGATGTTGGCATGCCAATGATCGGGCGTGCCAATCGTCACGATGTCGACTTTCTCATTCTCGAGCAACTTGCGATAGTCCTTGTAGACATGCAACTTGTCCTGGAAGCCGCCGTTGAATTCGGCCGCGTGGAGATCATCGACATCGCAAACGGCGACCATCTTCCCAAACTTGGCGGCATCCCTGGCGATCTTGGCGCCTCGCTTGTATTTGCCGCGACTCCCGCCCACGCCAATGGCCGCGATCGTCAGCTCGCCATTGGCGTCTTTCGCCTTGGCGGAGCCTAGCAACAAAGGTGAGACCGCACCCGCGGCCAACAGGGACTTGCTGAAATCACGTCGGGTGAACTGACTCGTCATGGATCGATGTCCTTCGGTTATGGGTGTTGCTGTTGTCAAAATGCGAGGCAGCGAGAGCGACGAAATGCGTTGTCATCGTTGGGGTGCGCGTGAGGACGACGATTCGCTTTGAATCTCCTTCGGCTGTTTCTTCTCGCTCGCCCCGAGGATTGTCAGTCGCACCTTGGTAATCCGCGTTCCCGCCATCTCCAAGACCTCGCCAAGCACATCGTCCACTTTGAACTTCTCGCCCACGCCAGCCACTCGACCAACATGGCTGGTGATATATCCGGACAGCGTGTCAACACCTTCGGACTTCCAGCTCAGCCCCAATTCAGCCCGCAGTTGGTTGAGAGGTGCGGAGCCCAGCACGATGTGTTGGTTGGCGCCGTCGCCCGCAATCACCTGCTCCTCGTGGTCAAATTCGTCCTCGACCGATCCGACAATCTGTTCCAGCACGTTTTCCAACATCACGATGCCCACAACGGTGCCGTGCTCGTCGTCCACGATCGCCATCAGCTGATGGGTCGATTGAAAGTGCCGCAACAGGCTGCTGATTGGATACGACTCAGGGATGTGGTGGGCCGGCCGCGAGACCTCTGCGATGTCGAACGAGTCCAAGTCGATGCCAACCAGATCCTTGATGTGGAGAATCCCGACGACGTTGTCGAGTGAATCGTCACAGACCGGAAACCGCGAATGCCGGCTCTCTTGGACGATCGCCAAGCATTCCTCGACGGGTTGCCCGACCTTGAAGAACACAACTTCGCTTCGGGGAACCATCACACGTCGGCAGATTAGGTCGTCGAATTCGAACACGGCGTTGATCAAGCTGTGTTCCGAGCCAGTGAGCTCGCCATGCGCATGAGCCTGGGCGACTAACGCCCGGATCTCCTCTTCGGTATGTGGCGAGTCGTGTTCGCCGCTCGCTCCAACGCCGACCAGTCGGAGCAGTACGGAGGTTATCCAATTGAGTGCGATGAGGAGCGGAAAGGAAACAAAATAGAATATCGCCAGCGGCGGGGCGCACCAAAGAATCATCTGCTCAGGTTTGCGGATGGCAAAGATCTTCGGGGCCTGCTCGCCAATCACCAAATGGAGCGCGGTGATAGTGGTAAAGGCGAAGGCGAATGAAGTTGTGTGGATCGCGGTTTCCGAGGTGACGCCCATGCTGTGCAGCAGCGGTTCGACGAGAGCGGCGAAAGCCGGTTCGCCCACCCACCCCAAGCCCAGGGAGGCAATCGTCACGCCCAGTTGGCAACACGAGAGGGACGCGTCCAGTCGTTGGCCTAACCAATAAGCGACGCCGCCGAACACTCGGCCGGTCTTCTTCAGAGCGTCGAGTTGGCCGCCCCGCAACCGCACCAAGGCGAATTCCGCTGCGACGAAGAATCCGTTGACCACGACTAGCAACAAGGCCAGCGAAATGTTTACGTAAGTCAACCAGTCGTCCATTGCTTGCAAAATGATGAATCGATACGCCTCACCGCCGGCGAATCACTCGCAACAATCTAGCATACTCGCGATTCCCATGCGCGGGAAGTTTGGCCCGCCGCGGGGGCAAGCGGGCGTCGCAGCGAATCATGGCGTCAGCAGAACATGCAATGATCTTGCTCCGTGGGCGCCGATCACAAGCGATTGTTCGATATCGGCCGTCTTGGAGGGGCCAGAGATGAAAACGCCGAATCCTGGCGAGTCAAATGGGGGGCCGGGCTCGAGCTGGGCGTAGGCTTCGTGCAGGTTGTGGACGATGTCCGCCGCGGAGAGCTTAAGCACCAAGTGCTGGGACAGAAAAAGGACGACGCGATGAGGCAGATCGCCCGCTGTCCAGACTGCCCCGTTTTCGGCCACGCCCAAAGTTCCTTCGGCGCAACAGAGGTCGATATGCGCCAGCTCGTGCGGATCTTGGATCGTCGCCGGGTCAACATTCCCAGGGAACTCGTCGAGCAAAGAGTAGACGGCGCTCTCGCTTTGATAGATGTCGAGCGATTCGATGGCGGCCGGAATGCTCGCGGCCGCATCCGCGAGGTCAACGCACCGGCCCCCGACAGCTTCGACGGTCGAGCGGAATTGGCCTACGCAGTCGTCGTAACGAATCCAATCGGCCGAGTCCAAAACCGGAGCGGCAATTTCCTCGACGGCGTGGCTACGTATCGCGTCCAGAATCTTCTTTTTGTTTGACATGGTTTCGATATTGGTCTCGGAATGCGCGCTCAGGAACCGGCGGTAGCTCCCGCTGGCGGCCCCAGGCGTTGAGTCGGTTGTAAACCATCGGGCGCGGCAGCCACCGAAGCATGAGCCGCCCCAGTCGCCCCGCCCAGCGGTAGAGCCACGGGCGGGCAAACACAAGCCGCGCCGCCCACATGGCCAGCCGCTTGGTCTTGGGCAAGTAGCCTTGGCGAGTCACTTCGTTTCGCAGGCTGAGCAAGTGGCTGTGCAAGGGGATCTGTACCGGGCAGACATCGCTGCAGGAACCGCAGAGGCTGCAAGCGAACGGCAAGCTGCGGTAAGTCGCCGCATCCTGCCTTGAGTTGAGCACTGATCCAATGGGGCCCGGCACCGTCGCTTGGTAACTGTAGCCGCCGCTGCGCCGATAGACGGGGCAGGTGTTCATGCAAGCGCCGCATCGTATGCACTGCAACGCGGAACGAAAGACCGGGTCGCCGCGCAGTCGGCTTCGCCGGTTGTCGATCATCACGATGTGCAGTTCGCCATCGGGGCGCGGGCCCTGGAAATGCGATGTGTAGGCCGTGATGGGTTGACCCGTGGCGGATCTCGCCAATAGGCGAAGGAAGACGGCCAAGTGTTCGAGGTTGGGGACGAGTTTCTCCAGCCCCATGCAGGCAATGTGCAGCCTGGGGAGCGAGGCGCCCAAGTCCGCGTTGCCCTCGTTCGTGCAAACGACGATACCTCCGCTTGAGGCCACGGCGAAATTGACGCCAGTGATGCCTGCGTCCGCACCCAAAAACCGGTCTCGCAAATGGGCTCGCGCCGCCTCGGTCAGGTACTTGGGATCTGCGGACCCTTTGTCCGTGCCCAGGTGTTTGTGGAATAGCTCGCCCACCTCTTCCTTCTTGATGTGGATCGCTGGCAGCACGATATGGCTGGGCGGTTCCTCCCGCAATTGCACGATCCGCTCACCCAAGTCGGTATCGGTGACCTGCAAGCCGTGGCGTTCGAGAAACGGATTGAGACCACATTCCTCAGTCAGCATCGATTTGCTCTTCACGATCCGCGATGCACCGTGTTTACGGAGAATCTCGAGCACGATTTCGTTGTGCTCTTCCGGCGTGCCGGCCCAGTGAACGTGGGCCCCATTTCGTCTCGCGTTGGACTCAAATTCCTCCAGGTACTCGGCTAGTCGGGAGAGGGTGTGGGCCTTGATCTCGGCGGCATGTCCCCGCAACCGTTCCCATTCGGGAAGCGTCTGAGCCGCCTTGTCGCGCTTGGAACGGACGAACCAAAGGGACTCGTCGTGCCACTGGGTTCGCTTGGCGTCGGCGACAAAACTGGCCGCATTGCGAGCGTGCTCGAAGGATGGACTCATCCAGCCACCCCCTCGACCTGAGGCAGCGAGCGGCCAGCGAGAATCTCGGCGATGTGCATGACGGGCAGGCTCGTTTCAGGCGACGTTTGCCCCCCCCGCGAATCTTGTTCGCGCCGTCGCATCAGGCCTGACAGGTGCATCAGGCAGGACATGTCGGCTGCTGTGATCACTTCGGCCCCCGCAGATCGATGGTCGGCGATGCGGTCGAGACCCATGCGGCAAGAGACGGCCTCTTCTCCGACCGCGAACGTGCCGCCAAAACCGCAGCACTCGTCCCGACGGCTTAACGTCACAATTTCGACCCCTTCGACCAACCGAAGCAGTTGTCGCGTCTTGCCGAAATCGGGCTCGACCCGCTCGCTGCACGAACCCATCCGCAGCTCGCGCAACCCGTGGCAACTTTCGTGCAGGCCGACTCGATGCGGAAAAGTCGCCTGGATCCGATCGACCTCAATCACATCAACTAAGAACTCGCACAGCTCATACGTCCTCTGGCAAAGGGCGCCGAACGCCTGGTTGCCCTGAAGATAGTGCTTGTAGTGCCGACGCACCATCGCCGTGCAACTGCCCGATGGACAGACAACGTGGGTGAAGTCATTGAAGGTGCGGAAGTACATCTCCGCCAGCGGACGAGCATCCTCGATGCAGCCGGTGTTGGCCATCGGCTGGCCACAGCAGGTTTGACTCGCCGGGTACTCGACCTCGACGCCATGCCGCTCCAGCAACTCAAGCGTGGCCATCCCCACTTGGGGATAGAACTGGTCAATGTAGCAAGGAACGAAAAGACCAACTCGCATAGAGCAATCCCAGAGTCGATGGCGCCAAACAGTGGATCAGCGATTATAGACGCCTGGCGGAGACCTGGAGAGGGGAGACGTGAGAGGGGAAGCGGCGGGCAAAACCGCCGGCAGATTCGACTTTCCCGGCGGTTGCGGTACGATGGGCAGTCGCAGGTCGTTGGTAACCGCACCCAGTCAGGCTCTGCCTGACGTCAACCCTCCCATGCGAGCTTGCCTAACACGAGCCCCCAGCCCGCCTGAAGACAGGAACCCCAATGCCTAAGCCGCTAGATCGTCGTGAGTTCGTCAGCAAGTCCGCCGCGGCCGCTGCCGTTGGGATCGCCGCCGGCCAAGCCGGTCTGGCCCGCGCTAGCGCCAACGAGAAAGTGGTTGTCGGCGTCATGGGGCTCCAGCGAGGCCGTTCCCTGGCCGTCAGCTTCGCCCGCATGCCTAACGTTGAGATCAAGTACGTCTGCGACGTCGATACGAATCGAATTGAAAGCGGCGTGAAGGTGATTGAGGGCGAGAAGAAGCCTTCACCGCAAGGGGTAACGGACTTCCGACGCATCCTGGACGACAATTCGGTGGACGCTTTGGTTTGCGCCGCCCCGAATCACTGGCACGGGCCAGCGACCATTCTGGCTTGCCAAGCCGGGAAGCACGTCTACGTCGAGAAGCCCTGTTGCCATAACCCAGCTGAGGGCGAGATGATGATCGAGGCGGCCCGCAAGCATCGCCGGGCGGTCCAGGTCGGTACTCAGCGACGAAGCGGCGGCGGTTTCCAGGCCGCTGTCAAGGCGCTACAGGACGGCGCGATTGGCCGCGTCTACCTCGCCAAAGCTGCGTACAACAACGTTCGTGGCTCCATCGGAACCGGCAAACCTGGCACTCCTCCCGACAGTCTCAACTACGACCTTTGGCAGGGGCCGGCGCCCAGGGCCCCCTATGTAGACAACCGCATCCACTACAATTGGCATTGGTTCTGGCAATGGGGCAATGGCGAACTGGGAAACAATGGCGTCCACACAATCGACATCTGCCGCTGGGGACTGAATGTTGATTTTCCCACGCGCGTGACCTCGTCGGGCGGCCGATACCGCTACCAAGATGATCAACAAACCCCCGACGCGAACACGGTTTGCTTCGAGTTCGCCGATCGCAAGCAGATTGTCTGGCAGGGCCTAAGTTGCCATCGCGGAACCGATGATTTTGTCGCCTTCTTCGGCGAGAACGGCTCCCTGCACCTCGACGCCAACGGCGGCTATCGAATTCTCGATGAGCGCCGGAAAGAGGTGGCGGAGAAGTCAGGCTTGGTTCGAGGCGACCGCGAGCATATCGCCAATTTCTTGTCGGCGATACGTAACGATCAACCGCTCAAATTGAACGCCGAGATCGAGATTGGCCACGCGAGCACGCTTCTTTGCCATCTGGGGAACATTGCCCAGCGGACCACCGGATCGATTCAGTGCGGCCCCAAAGGCCGAATCCTGGACGAAGATGCGATGAAACTCTGGCGCCGGGACTACGAACCGGGCTGGGCCCCCAAGGTCTAGTGGACGTGCACACAACCCTTGACGGGATGAGAGAATGCTTGGCCATCAATCGGGCCCCATTTCACGCTCACTGACGTCGAGGACTCACTGACGGCTAGGACGGTCGTGAGTGGGGCAACGGATATGTGGGTTATCGGGCCCTAAAGTGTTGGGTACTTTCAGGATACGACACCATCAGTCGGGTGGCCGCGGTGTTGAACTGGCGAAGGCTTGACACAGTTGACTTAAGCCGCTTTCTTGTAACGCTTTACGTTCTCCGTTATTTTTTGGGTCCCAGGGCCGGAACACCAAATGTTGGTCTACCTATGGCCGATGTAACATCAGTCAGCGAAAGCGGTTTCGCGTGCTTGGGCCCGGATCGTGTTTTTGATTGCATTCCAATGCATCTCAATTACAATCCAAAGTTACGCGGCATTTGACGCTAAGAGTCCACCTGTACTCCCTATATTGCCTGTATTGACATGGTGATTCTGTGGTTTTCAGGGAATTAATTTTGGGCTCGTTGCGTCTAAACCGTCGGCATCCAAGCCGATTGTGTGCCCATAGGCCAGGAACAGACACGTCCGATAGCTTTTCTTAGGGTATGGTTCATGACCATCCGCCGATCGCGAAAGTCTCTTAATTCCTTCCGTCAACGTAAGTTGCAATCCAAACAACGCCATGACCGGCGGATGCTTTTGGAACAGCTTGAGGATCGGCGCCTGTTGGCGTTCGACCTGATTGGTGTCCAACCCGCAGACGGCTCATTGCTGTTGCCGGACGATATTCGCAACACGGATTTGCGCGAGTTGCATTTCCGTTTTGACGATTCGTCGGCCATTGACCCCCAAACTCTGGGGGGCATCCAGCTCACCCGCAGCGGGTTTGACGGGCAATTCGAGCATGCGTCGACGGTTTCGGACTTAGGCACCGACGGCATCGTTGTGCTTGAGTTCTCCGCCGCGCTGTCTGGACCCTCGGGAGAGGGGATACGCCTCGACTTCAGCGAGGACGATCTGGGCTCGTCGTCGGGTCCTCTGGTAGAGGTCCTGCCGGGCCGCATCATCGCGGTTCAGTTGAATAACAACGCCTTCAACCGCACGACTGCGTTCGCTTTGCGGAACGCGTTGAACGCGAACGCGGACGTTCGCGCTTTGATAACTTCGAGCATCGTTAGGGGCAACGCGTTCAGTTCGGTGGTCACGGGCGACCAGAGTTATTCACCGCTGTTCCTTTCGGGCGCCAACACGGCTAGCGCTACGGCGGATTTCGGCCTGGGTACTGCGCTGGAGGTGAGTTTCACTGCGGTTCAGACCGGCATCGCGGGCAATGGGCTGACGATCAATTTCTCGCGAGCCGATTTTGGCGGCGCGGGTTCCCCGTTGATTTCGGTTACCGATGACGTCATCGATGTGACGCTCAACACCAATCTCGATAACGAGACGACTGCGCGGCAGTTGGTTTCAGCGATCAATAACGACCCCGACTCGTCGGCGCTGGTTCGTGCGGCATTGAACGTGGGTGATGCGGACACCAATGTCACGATATCGCCTCAGGCCAGTCTGGTATTGGGCGGCGCCAACGACGTGCCGATTGTGCCTGGATACATTGGGATTGGCGATCTACCGAACGAAGTCGTGATGAGATTCGCGGAGTCGCTTCCGGACGACGATTACCGCATCGACGTGTACGGCGGCGACAGCCCCGTCAAGTCGGCTCTGCGAAACATCTCCGCCGAAGCGTACAACGATGGCGAGGATACCCAGTTTGAATTTCAATTGGATCTCGGCGCGAGAATCGTCTCCGTAGTTCCTCAGCCCACCGTTCGCGACGCGCAGGGAGACTTGCAGCAGTTGCGTGACGAGATTCACGTCTACTTCAACGAAGATCCGTTGGACCCGACGGCTGCGGAAGATCCCAAGTTCTATCAGTTGATGGTGACCCAAAACACGGTCCGCAACACGGACGACGAAATCTACACGCCGGATTCGGTCGAGTACGACGCGGTCAAGCATCTTGCGGTCTTGCGTTTCAATTCTCAGTTGGAGGATTTGGCGGGCGGAGATGGCACGTTCCGGCTTCGAATAGGCACAGATGAAGGCCAGCCGCTGGCGCCAGCGACATTGGCTGTCGGCGCCGATCCGGGTTCGAGTTTCGCCACTGCCATGGACCTCAGCGGCAGTTTTGAAACCGGTGCGATCCTGACGATGGTTCGTTCCAACTCGGGCTCCGGGAATAAGTTCGTCGACGAGGATAAGTTCACGATTGTGGATGACGCCGGCAATTCGGTGACGTTTGAGTTTGAGGATGTTTTGGGTGGAATCCCAGGTGTGACTGCGGGGAACGAGCCGATTCCTTTCAATCCTCTGTTTACGCCAACTCAGATGGCTCAAATTGTCTCGACCGCGATCAACGACGCGGTCAATAACACGCCTGCCTTTACGGTGACGGCGACCCAAGCGGCGACGGAGGTCTTCTTGGCCAATGATGTCGGTGTGAGTTTCGATTTAGCGACTGGCGGAATGCTGAAGCGGACCCAAGGTCTGATTGCCACTCAGGACATTACGAACGTAGGGCAGAACTTCGAGCTGCCCCTTCCAGGCGCAGTGGATGAGCCGGGTCACCGTGACGACTTCATTGAGTTCGCGAGTCCGGAATCACACTTCTTGACGGGCGCTGACAGCGCCGTCGGCATCTCGACCATCTTGTACAACTTCCAAGACGTTTACGGCGGCACGCCTTCTTCGCCTTTGCACAACGGGATTACCGAGAACGAAAAAGACTTGGCTCGGGCCATTTTTGGGATCTATGGCGAGTCGTTGGGTGTTCAGTTTGTTGAGTCGCCAGATCAGGGGCTGACGATCGTCACGGGCGACTTGGCGGCGATGGGGCTTGTGAGTGGATTTGGCGAACCGCTCGGCTTTGCGGCGTTCGGCATGGCGATCATGGATTTCGTCGATTTTCAGAATCCGGGTGACGATGAGTTCGGTGGCCCCTGGTTCAGCACAGCCGTTCACGAGATTGGCCACCTGCTTGGCCTAGGGCACAGTTACGACCTCCCACCCGGCACGGTGCAGGGGTCGGAAGCGGCACTGGCCTTCGGGCAAGGCGCCGAGCCAGTGTTTCCTGGCGATCATGACATCACTCACGGTCAGTACTTGCACCGTCCCGAAAGCAAGGACATCGACCTCTATCGATTTGAGGTCACGGACAACGGCGTGTTCTCCGCCGAGACGATTGCCGAGCGATCAGAGAATCCGAGCTTGCTCGACACGTACCTCACGCTTTACCGTGAAGATTCGGACTCGGGTGAACGCACGCTTATCGCTCAGAACGACGATTACTTCAGCAGCGATTCGTTCTTGGAGCTTTCCTTGACGCCCGGCGTCTATTACTTGGGCGTCAGCGCCAGTGGGAACGACCAATACGATCCGGCGATCGAGGACAGCGGATTTGGCGGCGTGACGGAAGGCGAGTACGACGTACGTTTCAATTATCGCCCTGACGCGGACAACGCGATTGTCGATGCCGACAATGCGAGTCTTCCGGGCGCCAGTGCTCTCTCAGCATCAACGCCGCTCGACGGCGACAGTGACGGAGTTCCTGGCGGAACGTTCAATTTTTGGTTCCGCGCCGCCACCGAATCAAGCTTGGCCGCCCCCGGCGCCCCTCGCACGGTGTTCGTCGACAAGGCAGCGACAGGACTCGTATTCGATGGCACGATGGCCTCGCCGTTCCGCAATATTGATGACGCGATCAATCCGCTTGACGTCAATTCGGCCAAGGCGGGTGACATCCTTCGCATCGTTGGAAATGGCGGCGCCGATGGCGACCTGACGACGTTGGAAGACAACCTCTCGTACGATATCGGATTCAGCGGTTTGAATGGCATCGAACTGGATGACGGTTCGACTTTCGACATCCCCCGCGGCGTTACTGTCCAGGTCGACGCCAACGCGATCTTTAAGTTTCGTCGAGCTCGAGTTGGGATCGGCAGCACCACGCCGAATGTCGATCGTAGCGGAAGCGCTCTGCAGGTCTTTGGCGTACCTCGCCTGTTTGACGCGACGGGCGCGATCATTGTTGACGCTCAGAATCAGCCGATCGAAGGCAGCGTCTTCTTCACCTCGCTTCACGATTCGGAAATTGGGCAAGACAACAACCCCGATAACTCACCTCCCGTTCCGCGACAAAGTGATTGGGGCGGGCTGGATTTTCGAGCTCGCGTGGACAAGAACGACGCCAATCGTTTCGACTACGAAGAGGTCGGCGTTTTCTTGAATCACGTCAACCACGCTTCCTTCCACTACGGCGGCGGCAACGTCCGAGTCGATGGGACGGAAGAGAGCATTGCTCCGATTCAGTTGACCGACATTCGTCCAACCATTTCTTACAACTCGATTCAAATGAGTGCCGAGTCGGCCATATCGGCCAACCCGAACAGCTTTGAAGAATCCAATTTCCACTCGACCGATTTCCAGTTGCCGGGTGCGTTTACTTCGGACTACTCGCGTATTGGCCCCGATGTTCATGGTAACTACATTGTCGACAACTCGATCAATGGTTTGTTTATTCGGATCAACAACCCGGCTGGACAAACGCTTGAGCAACTAACGGTCTCAGGTCGCTGGAACGACAACGACATTGTGCACGTCGTTCGAGAGAACTTGGAGATTGCCGGCACGCCGGGCGGTCCCTTGGCCGAAGACGATTCGCCTCCCGTTGGCTTGGTCCGACTCAACTCGTCCATCCAAGGCGGTGCGACGCCGTTGCTGGCCGGCTTCGCCTACAGCTACAAGATTGTGTTCGTCGACGCCCAAGGCAACGAAGGTCCAGCTTCGGCTGCGACTCGCGACGTTGTTATCGGCGCTGGCGACGACGGCGTCCGACTCGACCAGCTTCCCCGCGTCGGAGTGGGAAGTGGATTCGTTGCGCGGCGCATCTATCGCAGTGATCCGTTCACGCCCAATACGGTCTATGCCGGTTCGTATAACCTGGTCGAACAGATCAACGCGAACGACACGGTCTACGACGACGACGGAACCACGGAAGGCGGCGTGTTGGTCGAGTTTGTTCAAAGCCTTCGCGCTCGGTTTGACGCTCGTCTCCGAGTTGATGCGGGGACCGTGGTCAAGCTTCAGGCCGCGATCATTGACGTCCAGATGGACGCCCAGTTCATCGCGGAAGGCGTCGATGGGCGAGAGATTATCTTCACCTCGACGCTCGACGAGCGTTACGGCGCCGGCGGAACGTTTGACACCAGCGAGTTGAGCGGGCAAGCTTCGCCAGCTCCGGGCGATTGGGCGGGCGTGTACGGCGACATTCTCTCCACGCTGCACATCGATAACGCTCGCTTCTCCTATGGCGGCGGTTCGACTCGAGTCAGTGGCGAATTCCGCAGTTTCAACACGATTGAAGTTCGACAGGCGGAAGCTCGCATCGGCAATTCGACGTTCGAGTACAACGGCGACGGTGTGGAGCCTGGCGGCGGAACGCGGTTCGGCCGCGGTTTCAATGTGCCCGCAACGATTTTCGTTCGCGGCGCCCAGCCGGTTATTGTCGCCAATACGATTGTCGCGAACGACGGTCCGGCGATCAGTATCGACGTCAATTCGTTGAATCACTTTGAGGTCATAGATACCGGGCGAACAACCGGAGATGCCGACTTCTACGATGGTTCCCCTGGCAACCAAGGTCCCTTGGTGGACGGCAACGAGCTCGACGGCAATGCGATCAACGGCCTTGTTGTTCGCGGCGGCACGCTGACCACTGAAGGCGTCTGGGATGACACCAACATCGTGCACGTTTTGCTAGATGAAGTGAATGTCCCCGATTTCCATACCTTCGGCGGCTTGACGCTGGAGAGCAAGACCACCGAGAGCTTGGTGGTCAAGCTGGAAGGGGCCAACGCTGGCTTCACTGCGACTGGCCGACCATTGGAGATTGTGGACCGTATTGGCGGTATGCTGCAGATCATTGGCCAGCCTAGCTCGCCCGTGATCCTGACGGCGTTGCAGGACGATTCCGTGGGAGCCGGATTCACGCCCCTAGGGGTCCCCAACACGGACACCAACAATAATGGCAACAGTGGTGGAACGCTGTTACCTACTGGCCCGGAAGTCGACAACGGGAATTTGATCGACGACGACGTCGCAGTCGGGACCCCCGGCCAGTTCGGCTTCGACGTGGAGAACGGCGGCAACAGCAGCTTCTTCGGATTGGGCGGAATCAGCGCGCAAGGAAATACCTCGAACTTTGTCAACGAAAACGTCCTCTTTGATTTCACGAACTACGTCGATGTGGGGAGCGACGGCAACGCGATCGACCTTTCGACGACAACCGTTACCCAGCCGGCGACCCTGGTCTCAGATGACCTTGTCATCAGTGAAGGGAATTTCGCGGGCGAAAACGGAACGATCAACTGGCACGTAGAATCCCGGATGGACGATGGGGTGGCGATCGTCTTCAACACGATCACACTGACCAGCAGCGGGCCCCTAGGCGATCTGCAGTTCATCAACTACCTGGATGAGGATGTTCGCGGCATCTCCGACGACCTGCTGTGGTTGTCCGGCACGCCGGGCCAGGCAGATTTCCGCGCCTACACGCTGGACGACGCCGAGCGAGTGGGCTTTAGTCAAGGCGGCATTTACAACGCTGGGCCGGGTTTGGTCAACGCAACCTACGACGGCTTCGCCGCGGACGAGTACTTCGATTTGGAAGCCGCCATCCAGGGCAGCGGCACGACTTATACCGTCCCCGGAAACATCGACTTAGTCGACTTGCCGCCGTTTAACGACCCGTCGCTGGGCAATGTCTATGGCTTGGACGATATCACGACGGCCTTCGCCTGGACGGTCGATGATGCCTCGAATACGGCTACGATCACGACGTTCCTGGAACTGATTCCCCAAGATCCGACGCCCAACTTCGCCGGCGACTGGCGCAGCGTCAAGATCGACCAATACGCCCATGATCGTAACTTTGTCTTGACGACGGAATTGGAAGCTGGCGATGTTCTTTCGCCCGGCCCGAACTTCGATGCCGACAACGCCGAATTCCTTGGGGAACTCGCGCCGCATGAAAACGGCAGCGACGAGACGCTGCGGCTTGGCTTTGAAGTCAAGGGTCTGCTTAGCGATCCAGCCGACATCGACGTCTACACCTTCAACGCGACAGCCGGAAGCGAAATCTGGCTTGATATCGATCGCTCGACCCACGCGGTCGACACCGTGATCGAGCTGATTGACGCCGACAATCGCGTGCTCGCTCGAACGATCAATTCAGCCGACGAACTTGCCACGCCGGCCCTGCTGTTCAACGACTCGAGTGTGATCCCCGACAATCATGTGAACCCGCTGCAGAAATCGCAGTATAACATACCGGATAGCTGGACCACGAACCCCCGCGACGCCGGTATGCGTGTGATCTTGCACGGAACGCCAGGTACGCGAAATACGTATTTCGTTCGAGTTCGTTCGAACAGCCCGACGATCAACGATCTTGACGCTGGTGTGACTCGCGGCGGATACGAAATGCAGATTCGACTCCAAGAAGTCGATGAATTCGCTGGCTCCAATGTTCGCTACGCGGATATTCGCTTTGCCACCAACGGTATCGAAGTCCTCGGGCATCCCACCCATTCGCCGCTGCAAGGCGAGGCGGCTGAAGTCATCAACGTCGATGGTACGGACAACAATAATACGCCCACCACAGCCACGCCCCTGGGCAATCTACTTAACGCTGAGCGAGGCACCTTGGCTATTAGCGGTTCGATCGGCACGGCCACTGATCCGGATCCGCTCGATGTCGATTGGTATGAACTCGATTTGCATTTCGATTCGACGCAAGCGAGCACGACGGCTACCGTGCCGACCGACCCGTTTCACGCGGCGGTGACCTTGGATTTGGATTACGCGGACGGATTGGGCCGAGTCGATTCGAACGTCTACGTCTTCACGGCTGATGCGAGCGGAAACCCCGCCGAGCTCGTGCTCGTGACAGCGGATTCAAACATCATTGAAGACTTGCCCGCCGCCCTGCAGGGCCTCAACGGCGACGACCTCAGTCGCGGTTCGTTTGGGACCGGCGACCCGTTCGTCGGCACCGTGATGCTGCCGGCGGCCGGAGGCGACGATACAGGCAAGTACCTGATTGCGGTTGCTTCCAAAGCCCCCTTCCTCGTTCAGACGAACCAGTTCACCACGGCCGATCCGGACAACGAGTTCTTACGGCTCGAGCCAATCAACTCGGTGCAGCGGATCGTGGAAGATCACATCGATGTGTCTAATGGTTCTGGGATTGCCGCGGACGCCATCGTTCCCGACTTTGTGCATGGCGCCAGTGAGGTGGAATACTTCCTCAGCGATCTAACTCTGTTTGTGGAACAGGATCACCGACAGAGTCCCGATCAGAACCGACTTTCGATGATCAACCCGTTTACCGGTGAGTTCGTCGGCGTCGTCGGCACTTTCGGCGTGAATGTTCAGGACATAGCTGTGCGGCCTGATGACGGATTCCTCTATGGTTTGT
>CAZWOU010000017.1:59583-62013 GCA_964635375.1 uncultured Pirellulaceae bacterium
GGTCGGGAACTATATCCAAATCGACCCTCGATTGGACACAACGACGGCATTGGGGTCTGTGCTTGGCGATGATGGCATTGATACGTATGTCCCGAACTCCGACGGAAACTCGGACAAGGCATTCTCTTCAAATGGATCGATGAACGGCAGCGGCGTATGGTTTGAGGCATTGGACTACGGGAACCACTTTGGGATCAACGTTGGCAGTAACTCGGATTTGAATCTCTATGCCATCGGCAACCGGTGGGATAACGGCGGTCAATGGAACGAGAACCTGCTTTATGTTTTCAATGAAGACACAGGCGCCGCCACGAGCAGTCGTGGTTCCGATCGCGTAGACACTGACAGTCCTTTTGACCGCCGATTTTTCGGCGCCGGTACGGATATTCGAGAGCGGGCTCGCCTCGATACATCGGTTGATCCGTTCAACAATGCTCGCAATACGCTGATTTTCCCACAGGCCACGATCGTTGACCCCAATACGACGCGGCTGATTGGAGATCAGACTGGCGGCTTGGCCTCTCCTCGCGTTACGTTTGGCGTCGATGACAACGGCGATGGCAATGCGGATTACAGTTTTGAATTCAACTCTGGCCCGGACGTTAACTTCGACCACAATCCGGCGGCAAACCTGACCGTTCGCGACGGTGACTACTTCCGCCTCGACGGCGCTCGATACGAATTCGACACAGGCACCATGATCGTCGTGACCGCGACAGATACGCCTGGCACTCCTGCTGGGGTCTCGTTCAATGACGGCGACACTATCACGATCACAGACGACAAAACGGCCGTTGTCGATACGCGCGTTTTCGAGTTCAACGATGTGAATGCCCCGGGTGGACCTCCCGCAGGCGGTCGCATCCTGATCAATTTCAGCAAGGCGGACAATCAAGCGACGATAGTTCAATCGATCGTGGACGCCATCAACGGTGCTGCGTCCTTTAATGCCACAGCGACCGCAAATGGCGCTCGCATTTCGCTGATCAATGAGACTTCCGTGGCTGCCCAGGCGGCCACTGTTTCCTCGGCCGGTTTGACGGTTGAAGGGGCGCCGGACGGGATTGGCCTTGTGATTCCAGTTGAAGAGGTTATGTCACGGTCCGAGTTTGGCAGCGCGATTGTCTCGGCTTTCCAGTCATTCACGGTGAACGCTAGCTTCGAGGGGACTCGCCTTAATTTCCGCGGTGCAATATCGGGCGACTTCACCTTCCTGGATACCAATCGACCAGGTGTTTTTGTCGATACGGGGGCGGATGGAAACACGACAGCTGGCTTTATCAGCATTCCCTTCGATGCGGCGGATGGTCCTGACGACTTAGCCGCGCACGCCTTCCAGGCCATTACGATCAATACGACATTGGGGGTGACGCAGCTTCTATCTGGCGTTCGATTTACTGACGGCAATGTTCAGTTGGTGGATATCTCGGATCCCCCGTTGATCGTCGGCGGCGAAGCGCCCGGCGGAACGATCACCGGAATGACCTTTCTCGGTACTACACTGAACCAACTGTACGCTGTTTCGGACACCGGCGGTCTGTTTCACATCCTCAACCCCGGCGGTGTTTCGCCATCGCGAGGACCTGCGGGCGCGGATACGAAAGCCGATTACGTTGAATCGGCTGTGGACCTTCAGTTTGCCGGCCCAGGCGGCACGCCCGTTCAGTTCACTGGACTCACGTCGATTCCCCATCAGTACACGGGCGAACTACTTGAAGCGAGTTTCCTCAACGACATTGGCGGCCAAGCCAACTATTACGACGATATTCTTATCGGCAGCGATAGTGACGGCCGACTGTACGCCTTCAATACCATGGGTGAATTGCAACCCATTTTTGTCGATGGCCAGTCGGTGATCGAAACCGGATTGAGTAACGTCGATGGTCTCGACTTTGGGTCTGGCGTCTTTAATCCCTGGCATGTTAGTGAAAACCGCAAAGACGACGCCGGGCACGGCATTGTCGCTGCGTTCGACGGCAGTCGGGTCGACGAGGGGGGCGGAAGCAGCCTGTACTTTGGCTACCCGGGCCCAGTCAACAACTCTGGCTACGTTCCGCAAATATCAAATAGCATCGACTTGGTTGGCGGTATTCAAGGTGCGGTGGAGTCCGAGCCGTTCAGCCTGGTCGGCTATTCGGCGTCAGACGCTCCGGTCGTGTATTACAACTACTTCATCGACTCGCAGAATCAAAATAGTCTGACTGAGATGCAAGATTCGGTGCGAGCCTATTTGTCCGGCGAAGACGGCGTCTGGCACTTGCTGAGTACGAACAACTCGGCTCGAGGTGTGATCGACGAGTACGATCCGGAACTGCTCGCCCTCACGACGTTTGCTTCACCTCAAGAAATCTTGGACAAATACGCGCCTCAGGTCGCGGTTCAAGAATTGTTCGATATCGGGGACAGCAATGCCCCGAATTCATGGCGGCA
>CAZWOU010000018.1:0-14690 GCA_964635375.1 uncultured Pirellulaceae bacterium
GGGCCTCCGTTTGGCCCAAAGGTTGCACTACGACTCACGAAACGAGTTGTACGAGAGCATTTCGAGGTCACCTATGTTGCGATTCAAGAAGATCCTCGTTCACATCGATAGCAGACAGGCTGAGCATCCTGCCTTGGCGATTGCTACGGAGATTGCCAAGGCGAATCAGGCGGAATTGATGCTCGCCGACATAATTCCGGATGTCGCGGCTCAGGCTCGCCTGTTTCCCGGAGAGACCAAACATATCGCGGATCAGATTTCGGAAGCGAAATCCCATAAATTGAAGTCGCTTTGCGAGGCTGCAGAGGCGAGCGGTATTTCCGCCTCCTATACGCTACTTCCGGCACCAACTTCTCTGAGCCTGATCCGCGAAGCCGTTCGCGGCGACTATGATCTGCTCGTCAAGGATTCGAAGGGCGACGCCAGCAGCATGTGGGGACTATTCGGCACGACGGCGACGAGATTGCTTCGCCACTCACCCTGCCCCACGCTGCTCGTCAAACCAGAGCTTGGCGATCAGGGCTCTCGAGGCCGATTCGCTCGTGTTGTCGCGGCCGTCGACGCAGATTCCCACGACGAACTCTACATGGATCTCAACGAGCGAATTATCGCCCACGCGGAGGCTGTTTGCCGCCCGGAGGGTTGTGCCTTTGAGATCGTCAGCGCCTGGAGCGTCCAGAGCGAAAATCTGCTAAAGAGCCATATGAAGGAAGAGGAATTCGAGCTGCTTTGCGAGAAGACCAAAGCGATGGCGAAGACGAGATTCGACGAACTCGTTGACAAATCGGAAGCGGGCGCGAAGGCTGAGCATTGTCGTCTGCTGCACGGCGAAGTGGCGAGCAAATTCCCGTGTTCGCCAACGAGAATCGCATTGACCTACTCGTGCTCGGCACGATTGGGCGGTCTGGGATCGCCGGCCTGCTGATGGGGAACACAGCAGAACGGATACTGAACAAAGTCGAGTGTTCGGTGTTGGCTGTCAAACCAGAGGGGTTTGTGTCGAGCATCCGCCCGTAGAGAGAATGGGTGCCCGGGGCGTCGCGCGGCTGTGCGGCGCCGCCCGCCACTGCGCGTTTTCGACCATCCTATCTCGCGCTAATCGGCACATGGTTTGCACCATTCTACATGGATTGTCTGCTGCAATTCGTCTGTTGCAGCGGCCAGTTGAAACTCATGTCTCTCGAAGAAAGGCTGAAACGATGACACGTGACATCCTGCGAGACCGAGAGAGCGCTTTTGAATTTGAGTTCTGCCACAAAGTGGATCGGAAGCTGCTGGCTCGGCTACGCGAACAACTCGATTCCGAAGAGCGACAGCGAGCGCTGTCGCAAGCGACTGGTATCGAGGAGGCGAGCGTGTTACAGGAATTGGACTCGCTGGGCATTCGCAGCCAGTCTGTTCTCGCGCTCTCGCTCTACCCCTTGGTGCATGTTGCCTGGTCGGACGGAACCGTGGACGAAAACGAAAGGGCTGCGGTGCTCGCGTCCCTTGAGGGGGCCGACCGCGGGATCAGCGAGCCGAGTCGCCAGCTGTTGGAGGTTTGGCTGAAGAAACGGCCGTGCGACGATCTGTTTACGGCTTGGCGGCACTACGTGGCGGCCTTGATGCGCACCTTGACGCCGGTCGCTCGCCGCACCGTCAAGTTTAGTTTGATCAGTCGTTCGCGTCGGGTGGCTGAATCCGCGGGCGGGATACTTGGGATTCACAAGACCTCTGCGGCTGAGGAAGCTGCCATCGCGGAATTGGAGAACGCCTTCACAGCGGCTATCGAAGACGCTAAGCTCTAGAAGGCGGTCAACCTTAGAGCTTGTGACGAGCGATGCTGGCATGGGCGACGCAAACCCACGATATGAACACGACCAGCGGGCGCCCCTGCACTTGCTGTTGCATCTCATCGCGGCGGCGATGATTGTGGCGGCTTGGTCGTCGATGGACCAACCTTGGCTGGCGGTTCTGCTGGCCAGCGTGGGGGGACTCTTCTCCCTACTCGGCTTGATGTTCGCGAGATTGACCGTGCGCGACTGGGGAGATTCCCTTTCAATCCGATATGGACCGTTGCCGTTGTTCGGCACGAGCGTGCGGTATTCCGATATCCTGTCAGTGAGGCGAAGCCGAAGTTCGCTCATTGATGGCTGGGGCATCCACTGGATCCCCGGACGTGGCTGGACCTTCAATCTGTGGGGCTTTGATTGCGTAGAGCTTGACATCAACGGGCGAACGCTGCGTATTGGAACAGACGATGCGGACGAACTTGCACGCTTTCTTCAGGGCCTAGCCGACCAGAATCGGGACGCTGACTTGCGGCAATCCCGATTCGGACCCGAGTGACTCCATACGCCCCGCCCAATTCAACGCCCAATTCAACCTCTCTGTCCGTTTCCGTCTAAGCCGCGTCCGCGTTCAGTTCAATCTCAAGACCTTTGGTACAGCCGGTTCGAGGAACAGCTAGATGGAACAGCGAAAGTTGGCGGAGCTGCACACGGATGAAGCGATTGCAGCGAGGATCGCCGCCGCGACTGGGCACAGCTATCTCGGCGACTTCATCCTCGGCGCCGTCGATGGCGCTGTGACGACATTCGCGATCGTGGCGGGCGCTGCCGGAGCCGGCCTATCGAGCGGCGTGGCGATCGTACTGGGACTGGCCAACGTGTTAGCTGATGGTTTCAGCATGGCCGCCGGCAATTTCCTCAAGGCCAGAGCGGACCGTCAGACAGTCGAGCAGTTTCGCCGTATGGAGGAAATGCACATCGAGAGGATTCCCGAGGGCGAGCGCGAGGAGATTCGCCAGATCTTCGAGGCCAAAGGATTTGACGGCGACCTTCTGGAGGCAGTCGTTAAGGTAATCACAAACGATCGTGAACTTTGGATCGACACGATGTTGACCGAAGAGCTCGGTTTGCAACTGGATCCGCCCACGCCGTGGCGAGCTGGAGCGACGACGATGGTCGCGTTTGTCGCCGCCGGCCTAGTGCCGTTGTTGCCGCTGTTCTTCACGACCAGCGGTCTCGCCCACGACTCGTTTTTTTTCTCCGCAGCGCTCACTGCCGTCACCTTCTTCGGTATCGGCTGGTGGCGAGGCCGCGTTGTTGACGACAAGCCGCTGGTTGCAGGAATTGAAACCGTCTTCATCGGCGGCGCCGCCGCGAGTCTCGCCTATGCTGTCGGGTGTTTCTTGCAAGGACTGGTCTGAGTTAACGAGAGTCCAATTTCATTTCGGACTTGGTGATGCTGTATTTTTCCACCAGCCGATAGAGCTTTCGCCGCTCGATACCCAGGGCGCGGGCAGCGTGGGTCTTATTGCCCCCTTCGCGCTGCAACACTTCAATCACCTTCGCCCGCTCAATAGAGGCTAGGTCGTCCGCCCGAGCCGTCTGTTGGAAGCTCAGGTCCTTGTTCCTCCCGACGATCACTTCCTTGGAGAGGTCTTGAAGCCGGATCGTCTCATCCTCAGCCATGATCTTCGCCCGCTCAATCGTGTTGATGAGATGTCTAACGTTGCCGGGCCAATGGAACTGCTCAAGCGCCTGCATGGCGTCTTCCTCGATTTCCCAACCTGGGCTGAGAAAGTGAGACACTAGGATCGAGACATCCCCGTCGCGTTCGCGGAGTGGAGGCAACTCTAACGACATGACATTGATGCGGTAGTAAAGATCTTCTCGAAATCGGCCCACCTGAACGTCCTCGGCCAGATTACGGTTTGTCGCTGCAAGCAGACGAACATTGACCTTGCGTTCACGGATCGAGCCGACTCGCCGTAGCGAGCCGTCCTCCAGCACGCGCAGCAGCTTGGCCTGTAACTCGCCGGGCATCTCGCCGATTTCATCGATAAACAACGTGCCGCCATCGGCTACCTCGAAGAGCCCTGGCTTGGTTCCAATTGCGCCGGTGAAAGCCCCTTTCTCATGACCAAATAGCTCGCTCTCAAGCAACGACGCGGGCAGCGCCGCACAATTGATTACAACAAGCGGACTGCCATTGCGCGTGCTGTGTCGGTGCAAGGCGCGAGCAACCAATTCCTTGCCCGTTCCGCTTTCGCCTTGGATCAGGATCGCCTTGTCGCTAGGGCCGGCCCGTTCAATCAACCGGAACACCTCGCGCATCGCAGGCGAGTCACCAATCATTTCCGATGTCGGCTGGGAACGCTCAAGCAATGCTCTGAGTTGCTGATTCTCCTTGCGAAGGCGCCGCCGTTCATTGGCTCGCTGGATCACCGTTTCCAGTTCTTGAAGTGGAAATGGTTTCTGTAAGTAATCGAACGCACCCAACTTCATCGCCTGGACAGCCGTTTCGATCGTCCCCTTGCCCGTCAGCATGATCACTTCGCACTCGGCCTTGTTCTCTCGGAATTTCTTCAACAATTCCAAGCCTGTCAGCCCGGGCATCATCATGTCGAACACTGCCACCTCAAAGTCCCGCCTCTGAACCATCTCCAGGGCCTGCTCGCCATTTGGCGCGTCCGACACCTGGAAACCAACTCGGGCGAAACGTCTCACCAACGTATCTCGAAACTCGTCGTCGTCATCGACAACCAAAAGATCAATCGCTAGGGAATTCACCATGAACTTCTCCAATTCCGGCATCACACGACAGCGTGAATCCCGCACCGCGCGGGGAAACCTCTATTGGGCAAAACTTGCGCCAGCGGCTCTATTCGCTGGCGATTGGGCCAATCCCGCCGAAGGGGCGCGCGTCTCCGCCCACAGCGTGCGATATCGCACGCCCCTCGACCCGCCTTCTTGGGCCGAAATGGCCAGTCGCCAATTGGCCCAGCAGTTGCAGAACAATCTAGCAGACAGCCCGCTCCCACTTTCGATAGGAGGACTCAAATGAAACTCCAGAAGATTCTCTTCGCCACGGACTTCTCCGACCAGGCCGAGGTGGCGAGTCGGCTGGCCACATCGCTGGCCCGTGACTCCGGGGCGCAAATGATCATCGCCCACACCGTCGAGCCCGCTCCGGTCAGCGCGGACCGCGGCTTTGGCGGGTATGTTGCAGAGGACGAGGCTACGGAAGCCGCCCAGCGACAACTCGACGAAACGGCGCCGTCCGACGCCCAAGTCGCCTGCGCCCACAAGCTGCTTGAAGGCTCGCCGGCGGCTGCGATTGTGCAGTACGCGGATGAGCAGGGAGTCGATTTGATCGTGGTTGGCTCTCATGGCCGCAAGGGCGTAACACGCCTGTTGCTCGGCAGCGTTGCCGAGGCGATTGTCCGGCACGCACGCTGCCCCGTCCTCACGGTGAAGCAGCCGAACGCTGCATCCGAGAACGCTGATACCTGATCTTGATTGCTGAATTCTCTTCGAGTTGGAGTGTGTCATGTCGAACGCGATTGTGCGTTTGAGAACTTTGACCGTGGCCGATGTCATGGCGAAGAACGTGTCGAGGTTTCCAAGAACCAGACCATGGAGGAAGCCGCCAAGCTGTTTGCCGCCCATGGAATGTCGTCGGCGCCGGTGGTCGATGAGCAGGGTCGTTGTGTCGGCATGCTCAGCTCATCCGACTTTCTCAGACGCGACTGCCCCCAAGATGAAAACGGCAAGTCGGGCGTCGCCCTTCAGGGGCACTCGCTGGTTGAGGATGAGCCCGGCGAGTCGTTGCGAATCGTTTCGGCCAATGATGCGGTCAGCTGTTACATGGGGGCGGGAGTTCAGTCGATAACAGCCGACGTTTCACTGCTCGACGCTGGACGGATGATGTGCGTTGCTCGGGTGCATCACCTTCCCGTTCTTGAACGCGATCGCGTGGTGGGGATCGTCAGCACGATGGACCTTGTGGCCGCGATGCTAAACGCCTTCGATGAGATGGACGCGAATTAGAGAATGGATGAACGGGCTGGAAAAGGAGACTCCGAGTCAAACCCGAGAAATGAGGGGAGTTGGTGATGAAAGCCACGAAGATTCTATTTCCCAGCGATTTCTCCCATACCGGCGACGCCGCGTTGGAAATGGCCACGTCACTCGCCCGTGACGCCGGTGCGACGCTGTTGATCGTACATGTCGAGGAACGGACGCTCGCTTACGGCGGCGGCGAGTTCTACTACGGCGTGGACGAGCCGGCGACCGACGACCTGCGGCGGATGTTGGAGGAGGTCCGGCCAACCGACTCCAACGTTCCTTGTGAGCACCGCTTGATCAAAGGCGAACCCGCCTCGGCGATCACCGAGCTGGCTAGTGAAGAGCAGGTGGATATGATTGTCATGGGCACCCACGGTCGAACGGGCGTGTCGCGGTTCCTCATGGGAAGCGTGGCGGAGTCGGTGGTGCGCCAGTCGAGTTGCCCGGTGTTAACGTATAGGAGGCCCAGCGAGCGAACCGCGAACGCCTCGGGATAAGATTGGTAGGATATGTTCGCGGTCGTCGATCGAGCGTTCGGGCGCCGACAGGGCACAAAACGTAAAACGCGACAGACCCACGACTGAAATCGATGTTAGACACGTTGGGAATGTGAGGCGCCTTTGAACCTTTCAGAGAGTATCGAGTCGGTCTTGTCGGGCGATGTCAGCTTCGGGCATGACTTTTACGATGTCTTTCTTGGGCGGTACCCGCAAGTACGCCGTTATTTCGACGGCGTCGATCTGGATCGGCAATCTGTGTTGCTGATGATGTCCTTGCTGGTTATCGAACAACAGGCCCAAAACCAATATGAAGCGACAGCCGCGTACCTCGCGGACTTGGGCGCCAAGCACCGCGAGTGGCAGATCCCCAAGGAGTTGTATCCCTATTTCCGCGAAGCGCTGATCGACGCGTTAGCCAATCACCATGCTGATGATTGGGATGAGCCGTTGAAGGCCCAATGGGTAGCGGCCATCGACTCCGCGACCCAACAGATGATCACAGGCTACGAGGAAACCGGCACTGACGAAGATCCGTCGGCGGATGGCGACTGAAATAGGCCGATTGATTCAATCTTTATTCCGCTGCCCATCCGCCGCGGGACCGGCCAATCGCGAGGGTTTCGAGCTGACACGCCCCATTTCGCTGGTTGGCCGCCCGGCGTTGCTGGCGAGAACGAAGTGTCCACACCGTTCAACTTTGACTCGTCCCTACATTGCCCCCCGCCTTGGAAAAACGTCCAAGCTGGAATATTTGCCGTAAGATGTTTCACAGAAAGGCATTACGACAATGACACCCAGGCCGGGAGGGGTCGTTTTGTTTCGTGGTCGGGGGAGAATCCGCCGATAAGAAGAAGGCACGCCCGGTAGGATTCGAACCTACAACCCTCGGTTCCGAAGACCGATGCGCTATCCAATTGCGCCACGGGCGCGTACCCTTAGGTGAAGATACGAGACGCTGTCCAGATTTGCAACGGAGTGTAGAACGAAACGCCAAAAATCCGGAAATGACTTGACCCCTATTTTGCCGGGATGTTATAAGCGCCAGTTGGCAATCGTGTATTGCCTGTTCCCTGTCTTTTACCATTGCGGACTGCTTGAACATGCCCAATGTCACCCTTCGAGTGCTCGACGGCGCCGATCGAGGCCAAGTCTACGACGAGATGGTGACGCCGATCTCGATCGGGCGCGAGGAAGGCAACGCGGTCCAATTGAATGATGATCGCGTCAGTCGATACCATGTCAAGATCCAAGAGGATCATGACCGCTTAGTGCTAACCGATCTTGAAAGCACGAATGGTACGAAGGTCAACGGCGAGGACATTCAGCTCAAGATTCTCCGCTATGGGGATCTGATTTCGGTCGGTCGGTCCGTGATGCTCTTCGGTTCACGCTCACAGATTGCGGGGCGCCTTAAGGAGATTCGAGGCGGGTCGGAGGAGCTGAGTCGAACGATGGATCCCGAGCAGGGTTCACAGCGCTCCAACTACGATTTCGAATTGAACTGGCAGGATGAAGCCAACGGCGAATCGCCGATTCACAAACTCGAGCCGCCCGAGTTGCCAGAGAGACTCTCGCCTGGTCAGGCAGCGCAAATGGTTGAAGTGCTTGAGTATCTTCATCTGCGCATTCGAAATCTTGCCAATTCCGTCTCGATTCAAAAAGACAGCAGCTTGGTTCAGTTTGACTTGGAGCGTTGGCAATCGGTCTTGGATTTACAAGCTCGTCTCGCTGAATACTTGCGATCGGTTGGAGATCCGAATTCTCGCGGCATCTCGACCTAGAGACCGCTTGAGCATTTCGGCCGTCTGGGGCGCGACAAGGCGGAATCCGCCTGTTGTTTCTCGAGCGTCCCACAACGCGGCGCGGTGAAACGAACCATGTCGCGCTAATTTTTATGTGGCTGGATTAGAATCCGCTTCGCCGCCGCTCAGCCGTGAAAACGCGAAGGACAGGCATGTCGCGGGTGTTCGCCCACCGCCGAATTCTACAGTGAATTCCACTGGGCAGTTGAGATCCCTAGCTCACGCGGTCGGCAATGCGCGGTAAGATCGGCGATTGAGTTTACATTCTAGGCCCCTTCCCGATGGATCGCCCGCGATGACCGACCGGCCATTCGTTCATCTTCACTGCCACAGCCACTACAGTTTGCTCGACGGCGCCGCGTCCATCGACAAACTACTCAATCGCGCGAAGAGCCATGGGATGAACTCCTTGGCGCTGACAGACCATGGAAATCTTCACGGGGCGTTGGAGTTCTATCGCAAGGCGAAGGACGTCGGCATCAATCCCATCATCGGGTATGAGGCTTACATCGCCCCTAAGAGCCGGTTTCAAAAAGACGCGGGCAGCATGAGGGAGGCAAGTTTCCATCTCACTCTGCTCGCGCAAAACGCCACCGGCTTCCACAACCTCGTGAAGATGGCGTCCGCCGCGTCGCTAGAAGGTTTCTACTTCAAGCCGCGAATCGACAAGGAGCTTCTCGAGGCCCACAGCGAGGGCATTGTCTGTCTGAGTGGTTGCGTGTCGAGCGAATTTAATCGATCGATCCTTCGCGGACATGGGGGCGAGGATGAGTTGGAGAAGGCGAAGGACGTCGCGGCTTGGTTTCACCGCGTGTTCAATGATCGCTATTTCGTCGAGGTAATGAACAACGGCGCCGAGATCCAGCGGCTTGCCATGCAAGGCGCTGTCGACGTGGCGAACCAAATGGGGCTGCCTTTGGTGGCGACGAGCGACGCCCACTACGCCGACCAGAGCGACGCTGAGGCCCAGGATGTGATGCTGTGCATCAATACCGGGAAGTTTCGCACCGACTCGTCGCGAATGAAGATGGACGGCAACCAGTACTATCTTCGCTCGCCCGAGGAAATGTACGACGTCTTTGTCGGACACGAAGATGCGGTGTCAAGAAGTCAAGAGATAGCCGACACGGTTCATATTAACCTGGAGTTGGGCAAACGTCACTTTCCGACGTACGCCATTCCCAATGATGACGATCCCGGGACGTATCTTCGCGAGTTGTGCATTGAGGGCTTGAAGGAGCGTTACACCGACAATCCTGAGATGGCGCCGGGCGGAGAGCTGTCCGAGGAAGTGATGCAGCGGCTCGATCGCGAGCTTGGCGTGATCAACAAGTTGGGATTCCCCAATTACTTCCTGATTGTCTGGGACTTTGTGCGGCACGCGCGCGATCAATCCGTTCCCACAACCGCGCGCGGCAGCGGCGTCGGCGCCTTGGTTTGTTACGCCCTTTATCTGAGCCATGTTTGTCCCATCAAGTACGACCTGCTGTTCGAGCGATTCTTGGATGAGAGCCGTTTGGAAGCTCCGGACATCGACATCGATTTCTGCAAAGAACGTCGAGGCGACATCATTCGCTACGTCAAGGACAAGTACGGGGAAGAGAACGTCGCTCAGATAGGAACCTTTGGCACGTTGGCGGCTCGGGCTGCAATTCGTGATGTCGGCCGCGTGTTGGGCATCCCTTTGACTCGGGTCAACCAGGTCATCGCGATGGTGCCGGATCAGCATGGCATTTCTCTGGCCAAGGCGATTGAAGTGAGTGCTGAGTTGGGGCAGGCCTATGAGGCCGATGGCGAAGTTCGCGAATTGCTCGATCTAGCCAAGAAGATTGAGGGCTTAGCGCGGAACGTCGGTACCCACGCCGCCGCAGTCGTGATCGCCGACAAGTCGTTGACTGAGTATGTTCCGCTTGGACGCGTGAGTGGGAAGACGGACATCATCACCCAGTGGTCGATGAACGATGTGGAAGCGGCCGGCCTGCTGAAGATGGATTTCCTGGGGCTTCGCAACCTGACGATTCTCTCAAAAGCCGTTGGTCTGATTGAAGAAACCACCGGCGAGACCATTGACCCTCACAAGTTCCCGCTCGACGACACGGCGACGTTTGAGCTCTTGTGCCGCGGCGAGACCAAAGGCGTGTTCCAGCTTGAGAGCGGCGGTATCCGCGATCTACTTCAAAAAATGAAGCCCGATCATTTTTCCGATGTCATCGCGACCAACGCTCTCTATCGCCCTGGCCCCTTGGAGGGCGGCATGGTTGATGACTACGTCGCCGTCAAACACGGGCGAAAAGAGCCCCATTATAAACACCAGGTGCTGGAGGACGTACTTGCCGAAACCAACGGCGTGATGGTTTATCAAGAACAAGTCATGCGAATCCTGAACCGGCTTGGCGGCATCCAGTTGGCCAGAGCGTACACCTGCATCAAAGCGATCTCCAAGAAGAAGGAGTCGATGATCAATGAGAATCGTGAGAAGTTTCTCAGCGGCGCTGTCGAAAGCGGGATGAAGAAGCAGGATGCGGTCGAGATCTGGGAACTGATCATCAAGTTCGCCGGATACGGGTTCAACAAGAGCCACTCAACGGCCTACGCCTTGATCGCCTATCAAACGGCTTATCTCAAAGCGCATTACCCCGTCGAGTTCATGGCCGCACTGTTGACCGGCGATATTCCTGGGCGCAACTTCAAGACCAAAGACGCGCTGGTCGAACACTTGGAGGATTGCCAACGCATGGAAATCGAGGTTGTCCCGCCGGATGTGAATAGCTCGAGCGTCGAATTCTCCGTCGGTAAGGACAACATCTTCTTTGGCCTGTCGGCTATCAAAGGGTGCGGAGGAGGAGCAGCCGAAACGATCGTTCGGTCTCGTAAACGCGATGGGCGCTTCAAGGATATTTTCGATTTCTGTGAACGCGTCGATCCATCTTCATGTAACCGCGCAGCCACGGAAACTCTGATCAAAGCCGGAGCCTTCGACAGCTTTGGGGCTTTCCGCTCTCAGAATCTGGCCGTCTTGGAACGTGCAATGCAGTCGGGCGCTTCAGCCCTCGCCGATCGAAGAAGCGGGCAGAAGAACCTGTTTGGCGCGTTCGAGGAGTCTGAAGATGAGGAACCGGAAACGCCGCTCCCCAAGATCCCGGAACTGGAGGAAAAGGAACTTTTGATCCAAGAACGCGACGTCTTGGGCTTCTATCTCACGAGCCACCCACTCGAACAGTTCCAGGAAAAACTAGCTACCTTTTGCACGCACACGACAACGAAGCTTGGCGACCTCAAGCATCGAGCTGAAGTGGTTATGGGAGGCATGATCGCCTCCATCAAACTCGCCCACACCAAGAACGGCCGGCCCGGGGCGCCCACCAAATACGCCAACTTCGACCTGGAGGACGGCGACGGAATCATTCGCTGCATTTGTTGGCCAGATGGCTTTGAACAATATGGCCAGATGATTGTCAGCGAGTCGGTGGTTGTTATTCGCGGAGCTCTCGATCGGCGCGGCGGTGGCGATGAAGCCAACTTAATCGTGAACGAGATCATACCCGTCGAGGAGCTCGATGCTCGCTACACCAAGGGCGTCGTGATCAGCGTCGACGAGACGAAACACCCCAAGGGCATCCTCCGCCAGGTGCACGAGATTGTCCGTGGCTACCCGGGGAAGTGCGAATTGCAACTTGTTCTGCGATTACAGGATGGGAGCCAGGTCTTCCTCCGCTCGCACCGAGTCCAGGTTGAGGTCAATTCCCAATTGACGAGTCGAGTCGACGACCTGTTGGGCCCTGGCCATTTGCGAATAATCACGGCCAAGCCGGAAGTCGCCCGCGCGCCCGCGGGCAACGGCCACCGGCAACGCAGGCCATCGTAAGATGAGGTTCTCAAATCGTTTGCGGCGATTCCAAGCGTTCGCGACCGTTCTCCGATGGGGGCTCAATAGGTGCTCGTGATCTTTGATTCGACGGGCTTCTCCGCTCTTTGCTTGCTTTACCCAGCTTTCCTAACTACCATCGGGTTAGGAACCAATTCTCAATTGCGCCCGGCAGAGCGGGCCAATGTTTCATCCAAATAGCGCCCCCGCGTCGTCGATAATGGCGTGGGGGTGCACCGGACACCTCAAGGGGATCTTCCTGCGGGGCGGAAACCTAAGGGTAACAGAAGAGGAGATTTTCATGTTCTCGGGTCGAATGCGTTTCTACCTGATGCTGGCGGTTTGCGGCTCCTGCGTGGCGTCCTTCGCGCCCACACGGGTTTGCGAGGGGGGTGTTGGCACAGCTCCCGCTGGCGTTGAGGTCAGTCCGGATGGGGTTTTTCGAACAAAGTTGTTTCGCGATCCCGCTGGGCTCATTTTTCGCCGACGCGTGGAATCGGCGAGGACCATGTTGTCATCGGACATGACTCGTCCGAGCAAGCTTCGCAAGGTGTCGCTAAACCGATTGGAAGCGGCCATTGCTCAGCTCAAATCTCGCGGCGAATTGGCTAGCGCCGAGATGAAGTACTTGGCCGGCTTGACTCAGATCACCCACGTCTTCTTCTACCCGGAGACGAACGACATTGTGATCGCAGGGCCTGCCGAAGGATTCGTTGAGCACATCAACGGCCGCGTCATTGGAATGGAAACCGGTAAGGCCATTCTCGAATTGCAAGATTTGGTAACTGCCTTGAGGGCGTATCCGCCAGCTGGCGATCGCACTAGCGTAATCAGTGTTTCGATCGATCCAACTACGGAAGGCTTGCAGAGAATGCAGCAGTTTCTCGCCAAGGTTGGCGGCCATGCCACGCCCGGCGACACGCGAGCGATTGTGGCGGGCTTGCAAGAGAGTCTCGGCAAGCAACGGGTGAAAGTCCAAGGCGTTTCGCCGAAGACCCACTTCGCCCAAGTCTTGGTTGAGGCCGACTACCGCATGAAGTTGATCGGCATTGGGCTGGAGAGACCGCCCGTCAAAATCAAGACGTACGTCGAACGCGCCAAACCGCGCGACGTCTCCCGCAACGCGATGCAGCGTTGGTACTTCGTTCCCAACTACAAGTGCGTTCGAGTCAGTGAAGACAATTTGGGCATGCAGTTGGAAGGCAGCACAATCAAGCTGATCGGCGCCAACGAAATGGTCTCGGCCGACGGTGCAAGAGTCTCGACAGTTCGAGGCAACAAAGCGAGCAGCGAGTTCACCCAGTCGTTCACGAAGAACTACGACCAAATGGCGGCGTCTGTGCCCGTCTACGGACAGCTTCGCAATATGGTCGACATGGCCATCACCGCTGCTTTCATTCAGCGGATGGACTATTACGGTCAAGCCGGATGGAACATGGACTTCCTGGGCAGTGAAGAAAACTACCAAGTGGAAACTTACGTTGCTCCGCGTCAGGTTGAAACGGCCGTGAACGCGGTCTGGAAGGGTCGAACCTTGATGACTCCCATTGGCGGGGGCGTTGAGATTCATCCCACGCACGCGATCCACGCCGACGCGATCACCCGAGAAACGGATGGTGTCATCGATGGCGTTCGCCGGCAGATCGACACCAGCCGCCTGGACAAGATTCAGTGGTGGTGGGACTGAGCTGTCTCGGATCAGCCTTAGCTCTCGAAAGCCGCAGTCCGCTGGACTGCGGCTTTATTCATGCGCGGACACGAATAAGTCCCTCGCCGGTTGCGTTCTGCTCGGTCTAGCCGGTAATCTGAATGTGGTTTGCTGCCGAGTGAGGTTGTCGGGGGACGCTTTTCGACGGTAACGATTGGACTCACATTAGATGGGAACATCCATGACATCCTTGCTGATGTTGGGCGGTGGCGCGATTGCCCTGTTCGTGATCGTGCTCGTCGTATTTATGGTGCTCGCCAACCGAGGAGCCGGCCGGGCCTCGGCGGCGGACGACGATTTGTCAATCAACCTCTTGGCTTTGTCGGATACGGCGCTCCCAACCGCTGGGGCCTCATTGGAGTTCTACGGCACTCCGGTCCGCTTGATGGTGTTGGTCATTGCGCCAGCCGGCCGTGGTCAGTCACCCGACCGATCGGAATTGCCCAAGATGGCGGAACACCTACTGCCCGGCCTGATGTCGCTGCTCAAAACGCATCAACCGATCTTTAGACTCTGGCCGCCACAGCTGTCCACGACCGGGTTTGGTCATGTCTTTTTCAACAACTTGAGGTTACCGGGAGAACGAGGCAAGGGTACGCCCTGGTGCGGCGTGGTCGGCCGCTTCTCCATCGACGGCCGCCCCTATCTCGCTGGCTTCATCTGCGCCGCCGAAAGAGCCAATGGGCTTGGCGAAGTCACACTGGAGCATGAAGGGGGATGGCTCGATGTGCTGCGGATCCGTTCTCAGTAGCAGACATCGTTAACCACAACCAAGAATACTCCCCCTGCTTAACTCAGCCAGCCGGTCTCCCCAGCCGATCGCGGACTCAAGCACTGAACACGAGGCATAGCATGGGCCCAGGACGCAGCGATGCCCAGCTACTTGAGGACGCAGTTGAAATCTGGCAGGCCGGAGTCCGCGCCGTCGATAGCCGTCAACTCGTCGCCGATTCGATCAGCGTTCGCGGCGACGTGTTGCAG
>CAZWOU010000018.1:14700-25538 GCA_964635375.1 uncultured Pirellulaceae bacterium
CGCCACGTTTCCAATCGCATCGATCGGGCGAATCTTCGTCGTTGGCGCCGGTAAGGCCGGGGCGGGGATGGCAGGCGGAGTGGAGCAGGCCTTGGGGGATGCTCTTTGCGCAGCCAAATCGGTGTCCGGCTCGATCAATGTTCCCGCCGACTGCGTGAGGCCCGGCGGGCGGATCATGCTGCATGCTTCCCGGCCGGCTGGGGTCAACGAACCAACTCAAGAAGGCGTCGTTGGAGCTGCGAGGATTCTGCAGCTAGTCGAGTCCGCGGAACAAGACGACCTCGTTATCTGCCTTTTGTCGGGAGGCGGATCGGCGCTCCTCCCATCGCCAGTTGAAGGCGTCTCGTTGGAGGATAAGCAGGTCGTCACGCGGTTGCTGAGCGCGGCCGGCGCCAACATTCGCGAGCTGAACACGGTACGAAAACAGCTCAGCACGATCAAGGGCGGAGGCCTCGCTCGTCGCTGCCGAGCGCCTCTGGTGACTTTGATCATATCCGATGTGATTGGCGACCCGCTGGACGTGATCGCCTCCGGCCCAACCGTCGAGGACTCTAGCACAGCCGCAGGTGCTTTGCAGGTGCTAACCGACTTGCAGCTAGTCCAGCAGACTCCGCCCGCGGTGATTGAATACCTGACCCGCAAGGCGGAATCAAACGAGGCAAGCGAGCCAGCCTATTCGGGTCAGGTCGATAACTTCGTGATTGCAAACAACGCGTTGGCAGTCGATTCGGCCGGCATGGAGGCAGAGCGTCGAGGATATTCGCACGCGATGTGGGCTGCCACAGAAGTTGATCGCGACGCGGAAATCGTTGGGCGGCATTTGGCAGACATGGTGATTCGGATGCGTTCGGAATCGGGGCCAGACTGCTTGATTACGGGTGGCGAGCCTACCGTGAAACTGGCGCCCGAAGGTCTAAGGGGGAAAGGAGGCCGCAATCAACAGCTGATCTTGGCCTCGATTCAGCGGCTCATCGAGCAGCAAGTGTTGGGCGGATTTGTGATCCTCTCCGGAGGCACCGACGGCGAGGACGGACCGACGGATGCCGCCGGCGCCATTTGCGGCGCTCGACTCATGCAACAATCCGCAGCTGACAACGAGCAGGTTGCTGACTCGCTAAATCGCAACGACGCCTACCATTTCTTTGCAAGCCGCGACGGACTGCTCAAGACCGGTCCGACTCACACGAACGTCTGCGACATTCGCGTTGCGCTCGTGGAACGAATCCAACCCCAGATCGAGTAAGTCTGCAGTGAGAGGGAAATTGCGGGGCTCAAGGGCGCCGGCTTGGTCGAACCGCGGACCTTGGCGGCCCTAGCTCAGGCGGTGAAAATCCCGGTGGCAGCGATCGGGGAGCTTGCACGTCAGGACCGCGTCCGCTGCCCGGCGTGTTGATGCGTCTCGACTCAGGCGTCTGCAACAGACTGATCGAGAGGTCGTCGATCATCACGTCGCCAAATTCGGAGAGCTCGAACCGCACGACGAGGTAGTCGTCCTTGGGAGCGGCTCGATAGAGGGTGAATTCGCTCCAACCTGGCGAATCGGCGATCTGCTCGCCGAAGGCTCTCCCAGTAAAACTATCAGAGATGATTAGTCCTTTGACGCCCCTGGCAAAAGGTTTCGCTGTGCGCACCCAACCATGGATGCGAGCGACCTGCCCCTGTCTCATCGCCACCGGAGCTGCTGCGACGCTCAGCCAGGGTTCGTCCCGCTGATGCCGCTGGCGGATCTCGTTGGGCGTCGCCACCATCCGCAACGCGCGGCGGCCAGAACGGGGGCTGCTGAGGGAAAGCTCTACGAGACAAGTTGCATCATCGTGCTCGGCGACGCTTCTCTGCCAGCCCGATTGGAGCATGTGCTCAAGATTCTCGAAGCTTCCTGCGGGCAGGATGCTTGGGCCCCAATGCGATTTTCGCATTCTCTGCGAGAGGCCCCAGTGTTCAGGCAGGAGGGCGAAGTCGGCGCAAAGTGGGGCCGAGTTCGGAGACGAAAAAGCCGAAGCGGCCTGTTCCCAATGGCCTCGTCGCAACGCTGCGACCGCAGCCATCGCGCGGTTGGCCAACGCCAGCGACCAGTCGAGATCGTTGCCCTGCAGACGCTCTCGACTCTGATCCAACAATGCTCGGGCCTCTTGGATTCTCGCTTCCGAGCGCGGCAAGGCGACGCCGAGCGCGGCGAGTCGCTCGAGTATCTGCCGAGTGCGATCCCAGTGCATTTCAGTGATCTCGTAACGCAAGTGGGCAATCATCGGGCCTTGTTCCAGCAAGGTCCGCCCAACGTGCTCCATGACACGCGGGTTCTGGGTTAGCAGGATCAGCGACGTCAATTCTCCGTCGTCCAGCTGAATTCGGAACCCGCCCGGTACGCGATGGCTTCGCATCGGCTGCATCGTCGTGAACGTGATCCGATGCGCCTCGGCCGACGTCGAGATGGACGACGTGGTGAAGCCGAGCTGCTGTCGCTCAGCAGACCCGATGACGAACTGTTGATCCTCGGCCGTTCGAGTGATCACAAGCAACTGAGCTCGCTCTGTCCGCAACACGCTGGCGCGAACGCGATCGTTCTGCAGGGATATGTCGCCTTCGCTCACACCGCCCGCCACCCACGGCTCAATCAAGTTGAGCTCATGCAGCAGCAACTCAAGCGACTTTGCCCGCATTCGCGTCGCCGCGTCCTCTCGATCGAGCGGACCGCGGGAGCGAAACACAAAACCCCGAACTCCCGAGGCTGCTGCATGAAACGCCAACGCGCGGATCTGATCCGGCTCGACATAGGCGTACTGCAATGACTGGCCAGCTTGATGGGCGACGGCCTGCTCGGCCAGAGAAGGGGCAAGTTGAGTCGGGATGGACGCCCATATTGGACCCGCCAGACGCGAACGCTCCGGTTCCTCCCGCCACCATGCTCCTTGCTCCGCCAGTTGGCGTTGCGAAGAGAGCACTGGGCGCTCAAGAAGAAAGATGTCTGCACTGCGGCGGTAGTCCCAAGCGTTGGACTTGGGCCCCGCAAGCAACGGGCGATGTTGTTGTGGATCTCGCCGTCGCAGCTCCTTAGACATTCGGCGAACGGAATCTACTTCTCGACTGCCCAGTCCTTCGCCTAATTTCCAGGCAAGAATGCGATCGTGCAATCGAGTGATGTCGCCGCTCGGCGGTGGGGCGATGAGCCACAACTCCAACTCGTTCGCCAAGGCCAACTGGCTCGCCGTCGCCGGGGCGGGCAACATAATTGCGTTGAATCCTTGCTCCTTTAACCAAGCGAAGGGCTCCCCGTTATGCTCGATCACTTTCGCCAGCCACGGTCGCTCTTTCACGATCAGGAGATCACCTCGAACTTGCCCGACCGCTTGGCCCGATCGGGGTGCTGGCGGAGCACCCGATTGCGTCTGCGCCGGCCGCACCGCGTAGTCCACGAACGCCGGCGGTGGAAACCACGGATAGGCGAGATCGTCGAGCCAGACTTTGGTCGTTCCCGGACCGCCGTACACGTTTATGACCAGCTTGTCGACAATCGCCTCGCGACCGTCGACAAACGAACCAAATTCGCGTCGCAATCGGGGTATGGCTTGATCAAGCAGTTTGCGAACGTGGCGAATGCTCAGCAGCGACCAGACCCCCGCATGCTCCACGGACTCGCCCGGAAGAAGCGTCGTCAAGGGGCGTCCTGTCTTGGGGTTAATCGATCGGGGCAAAACCACGCGGATGTGGAACTGGATGCCTGGCCGGTTCGACTTGACCCATATCCTCGGCTCGAATTCGTCGATCAATCGCGACTCGCGAATGTCGTAAGTCAGATAGGCGTACGACCCGCTGTCGCCGTGGATCTGAATGTGTTCGGCTCGTTTGCCCGTCCGCGCGACGCCCCAGATTCGCTCGTGAACCGCGACACGAAGACGGGGGCAATCTGTCCCGTGCATCACCCAAGACTTGTTTGGCGTTTCAAACGAATCGGTTTCCTCGGCCGGCAACTGCGACATCGACGTCGCCGCGACCAAGGCCAAGCAGACCAAGATGGTTCGAGTTGCCTGGGGATGTTGTCTCACGGCAACGTTAGTCCCTTTTTTCCCGGCTTGTTGCGATGACGCCACACACCCGGTGAACGCGGGTGCGTTTGACGTAACGCGGGCTTGTATCAGGATTTGCGGCACGCGGCTAGAGCAAAGCTGTGGCGTTTCTGCCACAGGCGGGCTCAGCGCCGGCAAATGCGAATACGCGCAAGTTGTTACTGACATGACAGTTAGGATGGCCGACGTCTGTTTCGGCCGATTTCTGGCACGCGCGGTGCATCATATGGAAATCACATCCACCGATTCCGCACCGAGGAGAAGCAGATGAGCAAAGCTACCCACCGATTCCAAAACCAGAACGAAGAACTTCCCAAAGACCTAGTCGAACTTGCGAATCTGGTAGCCGCGCTTCCGCAGAAACAGAAGAGCTCGCTCGAGCCAGTCCTGCAACGGGTCGTCGACAGCACGCGTCGTCGTCGCCGCATCCTGCAACTCGTCCAGGAGGCGCTCTCACAGCTTCGCCTCGACATGAAATACCTCGTCTTCGACTTGGAAGCGACTCGTCGCGAACGCGACGCCTTGACGTCGAGGACAGAGGACGAGGGCGACTTGGGTGACTCGGCGGACGATTCCGGCGACCAGAGCTAGCCAACCATCAAGACCTCGGCAGCACCGCCCGGGCCTCTGGCTGCAACCATCTGCGTTGCGATGGGCTCGCAACTGGCTTAGGATAGGTTGGTCGGCATTCGCCGAGATTCTCTATCCATTGAGCGTCACTGTTATGTCTGACTGGACCATCGATAAGTTCATTCACCGGGTCACCGAATTGGGGCTCGTGGTGCGGCGTGACCTGGATCAGGCCAGAAGCACGACGTCCGAGGAAGACGAACTCGAGCAGTTCATCAAGACGCTGATCGGCCGCGAGTTGCTGACGAATCTCCAAATCGACCGGGTGCTTCGGGGCGAGCGTCACGGATTCTTCTTTGGCAAGTGGAAAGCGCGATATCTGGTCGGGACCGGCTCCTTTGCCCGTGTCTACCGCGCGAACCATCGCGAGACGGGTGAAATTCGCGCTGTCAAGGTGCTTCGCAAACGGTATCGGGAGAGCCTTCCCGATCTGGAACAGTTCCTTCGCGAAGGTCGAATGGGCGCCCAATTGCGACACCCCAATGTGGTGCCGATCTATGAGGTGGAGGGTGACTCGCGGGCGCCGTTCATGGTGATGGAGTTCGTGGAAGGTGAGAATCTCCGCGACTTTGTTCGCGTCCGCAAGTCCTTCGACGCGGTGACGACGACTCGCATCATCGCAGATGTCACGGCCGGTCTGGCCTATGCAGCTGAGCAAGGCATCACCCATCGCGACTTGAAGATGTCCAATGTTTTGATGACCAGCATGGGGCGGGGAAAGTTGGTCGACTTTGGGCTCGCCGCCGCCAGCAACCTGAAGAATGACAAAGAGATCGCCGATTGCCCGAACGCTAGAGCGATCGACTATGCGGCGCTTGAGCGAAGCACGGGCGTGCGGAAGGACGACACCCGCAGTGACTTATTCTTCACTGGTTGCATCATGTACAACTGTCTGACTGGAAAGCCCGCGCTCCTGGAGACGAAGGATCGCATGATGCGGCTGAATTTCGCCCGCTTTCGCGACATCGTGCCGGCTGGCCAGTTAGTGCCGGATCTTCCCATGCCGCTAATTCAGTTCATGGCTCGGGCCATGGAGTTGGATCCGAAAAAGCGATTTCAGTCCGCCGCCGAGATGAATCACGAAATCAAGGTCATCAGCCGCCGGCTGCAGACCCGTGATTCAACGAGCCAAGGGAATGCCGAAGACGGCGGCGAAGGATCGCAATCGCTAGACGAAGTTCTGGCGGCGGAGAAGATGGCCGAGGAGGGCGGCGGCAATACGGTGCTGATCGTCGAATCGCATGCGCCCACGCAGGACTCGCTTCGCGACCAACTAAAGAAGCGAGGCTATCGGGTCATGATCATGGGGAACCCGGATCGGGTCTTTCCGCGATTCGAGAATGACGAGAATGTTGCGGATTGCGTGGTTTTTTCCACAACGGAATTGGGTGATAGCGCGGTTGACTCTTTCAACCGTTTTGGCGCCGAGGACTACACGAAGGACATCCCCGCCATCCTGATCGTCGGCACTCAGGGCCAGGCTGACGCGGCTGAAACCGCAGCGCATCGGGCCCTTCTGCCGTTCCCTCTGAAGATTCGAAACCTCAGACTTGCACTGCACAAACTGTGCGGCCCTAGCGAGTCCGGGGCCTGAATGGAATCTATGCGAGCAGTTCACGGCGAACATTGCCGTGAACATCGGTCAAGCGGAAATCGCGTCCCGCGTGGCGAAAGGTGAGCCGTTCGTGGTCGAAACCCAGGCTGTGTAGCAATGTCGCCTGAACGTCGTAGGCGTGCACTTTGCCATCGACGATGTGAAAACCAAACTCATCCGTTCGACCGTGTTGCAGTCCTGCCTTGAACCCGCCACCGGCCATCCACATGGTGAACGCTTGGGGATGATGGTCGCGGCCTCGCGCGCGGCCGAGCGCCGGATTGGTCTCAACCATGGGAGTTCGCCCGAACTCGCCACCCCAAACGACCAACGTCTCGTCGAGCATTCCCAAGCGTTTGAGATCCGTGACGAGCGCTGCTGAAGCTTGGTCGGTCGCCTTGCAGTTGCGGCGCACGTTGCCTTCGACGTCGCTGTGCGCATCCCATCCTTGGTGGTAGATATTGACAAAGCGAACTCCACGCTGGACCATGCGTCGCGCCAACAAACAGGTTCGAGCAAAGGAGGGCTTGTCCGGCTGGCAACCGTACAATTCCATGGTCTCCTTGGACTCCTTGCTAAGGTCCATCAATTCCGGCGCCGATGTTTGCAGCCGAGCCGCCATTTCAAAAGCGGCGATGCGAGTAGCGATCTCCGGGTCGCCAACGCTTGCGAGACGCTCGCGATTGAGACCGTTAACTAAGTCGTACGCATCCTGCTGAGCTCGTTTGTTCAGTCCCTTGGGGCTGCTTACATTCAGGATCGGCGGGCCGCTGCTCCTAAAGGGGACGCCGGTGTAAACGGTGGGCAGGAATCCGCTCGACCACAGGGCGGCTCCGCCACTCACGCCGCCGCCACTCGACATCACGACGTAGGCCGGCAAGTTGGCCGTTTCAGAGCCCAAGCCGTAGAGCACCCACGAACCAAGGCTGGGGCGGCCTGGCTGAGAGAATCCTGTGTTCATCATGATCTGAGCGGGAGCGTGGTTGAACAGGTCGGTTGTCACCGAGCGCACGATGCAAACGTCGTCCACGATCTTGCTGAAATGCGGTGCGACGTCTGACACCTCTGCTCCAGATTCACCGTGACTGGCAAACTTGAATTGAGGCCCAAGTACGGCCGCATCGGGCCGGATAAAAGCGTATCGCTGGTCGCCAATGATCGATGGGGGCAGCGGATTCCCTGCTAACTTGGCAAGCATCGGCTTGTAGTCAAACAACTCCAATTGGCTTGGCGCACCGGCCATGAACAAGTGGATGACCGCCTTGGCCTTTCCTTGAAAATGAGGTTTCTTGGGCGCCAAGATCCGCGGCTGGTCGGTGTCAGCCCGTGTCTGTTGACATGCGCCGGCGCCGAGCAACCCGGCTAGAGCAGCTTGGCCAAGACCGAGTTGGGATTGTTCAAGAAACTGTCGTCGCGACAGCAGATTGGCGACCGCGTGACTATTGAATTGAGACATGATTCTAGTTCCGAGTGATGTTCTCATCGAGTGCAAACAGGGCGCGAGCGAGCAGTGTCCAAACCGCTCGTTCAGTTGCGTCCGGCTTATCGGCTGAAGCAATCTGCGTGGCGTTGATCGTTCCAGCTTGAAGGTGCTGCCTTTGCAGAGCGACGAAAGCGAGGAGCCGAGATTGTTCAGAATTGCTCGGGCGCCGAGTCAGAATTCGGCGAAAGACCCACTCAACTCGTTGGGCATCGCCTTTTGCCTGTTTTGACGAGACGTCGCCCATGTTTTGGGCGATCTCGATAAACATGACATCGTTGAGCAGCGTGAGGGCCTGCAGTGCGGTGTTGGATTGATTCCGCTTGGCGGTGCAGGACTCGCCCGTCGGCGCATCAAACGTGTTGAACATAGCAAACGGCGCCGTCCTCTTGGCGAAGGTGTAGATGCTTCGCCTGAACCGGTCTTCGCCCAGACTGGCGTTCCATTTTGGCCGACCATAAGCGGCTTCGGTGACCCCCTTGGGTTGAGGCGGCCGCACTGGCGGCCCAAAGGCCTTCAGCGATAGCAGCCCTGACGAGGAGAGCGCCGAGTCGCGAATTACCTCTGCTTCCAGCCGAAAGCGAGGCGCCCGGGCCCACCAAGTGTTGCCCGGGTCCTTATCAATCGCCTGCTCAGAAACTCGACTCGACTGCCGGTAGGTGTTGCTCATCACAATTGACTTGTGCAATTGCTTCATGGACCAGCCTTGCTCCATGAATTCAACAGCTAGCCAATCGAGCAGTTGCGGGTGGGTCGGCGGTTGCCCTTGCAGCCCAAAGTCGTCCAACGTCGTGACGATGCCACGGCCAAAAAAGGCTGCCCAATGTCGGTTTACCGTGACGCGGGCGGTGAGCGTGTTTTCCCTCGAGGCAAGCCACTTGGCGAAACCAAGGCGGTTGCGGGGAAGCCTGTCGTCGTAGTCGTGCATAAAGTCGAATACGGCCGCCGTGACTTGTTCCTTCGGCTGAAGATACTCGCCCCGATGATGCAGATGGGTCGGCCGAGGGTTATCGGCTGGCCGCTCCGCCATCACCAGCGTTGTTCGGAAGGCGGGCCGGGCCTGAAGCTTCCGAATCGCCTCTGCCTGCTTCTTCGTTTCCGCCGCTTGCATCAGAAAAGCCTGCTCAAGCTGCGCTCGCTCCTTCGTGGCGAGAGAGTCGCCGCCTTTGTCGAGAATCTGTTCCACGTCGAGCGGCAAGTCGCGCGCTCGCGGCGGCTCGTTCGCAGCGGTCGCGGAGACGCGAAAACGGCCCAAGGCACTGCCGAAGTGTCGTCCGAAGTCCATCCGGATTTCTAGTTGTTTGGCGTTCTCAATCGGTTCCTTGAAAACAAACACGGCCGAGTGCCGTTCACCCTGACGCTCGTGAACCGACCAGCCGGTCTGCAAGTCGCCATCGGTGGCAAGACGAGCGGACACGGGGTTGCGGTCATTGGCATAACGGTTCTTTGCGTAACTGTGAGACGCGTCGGCAATCTCCACTTTCGCTCCATCCGCCTTGATTTGGATCTCGCCCAGGAAGAAATCGCCGATCGTACCTTCGTAGTACGTCATTCCTGGCCCTCGAGCCGGCAGGCGATCATCGGGCAACGCCTCAAGTCGAATAGCGGAGATCTTGCCTGGAGGGTCTGCGAAACCGACATGATAAGTGTCGTGTTTGGCCGAATCGCCCGAGGCGAATACGGAGCCGTCCTGTTGTTGCGCCAAGTGGGGCAAGTTCGATTTCAACCTGGTTGCCTGCATTACTATCCATCGAGCGTTTGAGCGATTTGCTTTCCACCACTTATCAAACTCGTTCTCGAAGGACGGCGCATTCTCATCACTTGGCCATTCCTGCTTCAGCTTCTCAAGCAGAACTTGTGCGCGCGATTGATTACTCTTGAACTGACTTGTCTGTGCCTCGGTTGGAATCTCTAGGTACGGTTCGTCCGCGTTGTTCAGAAACGCCATTAGCTGATAGTACTCGCGCTGTGAAATGGGATCGTACTTGTGGGTATGGCACTGCACACAAGTAAGCGTCAGCCCTAGCCAAGCCGTGCCCGTTGTCGCTACGCGATCCGTCATGGCGTGGAAGCGATACTCGAGCGGATCAATACCGCCCTCTTCATTGAGCATGGTGTTGCGGTGGAATCCAGTCGCCACCCGTTGCCGCTGCGTCGCATCGGGCAGCATGTCGCCGGCGATCTGTTCGACAGTAAACTGATCAAATGGAATGTCTTCGTTGATTGCGCGAATGACGTAGTCGCGGTAAGGCCAAATGGACCGGTCGCGATCTTTTTCGTAGCCGTTCGTGTCAGCATAACGAGCTAGGTCTAGCCAGCGACGAGCCCAGCGCGGCCCGTACTCCGGCGACTTGAGCAATTGATCGACGAGTTGTTCCCATGCCATCACTTGAAAACGGCCGTTGCGATTGAGGCGAGATGACCAGCGATCGGCAACTTCCGGCGTTGGGGGCAATCCGACTAAGTCGAGGTGCAAACGACGCACCAATGTTACTGGATCGGCCAGCCCTGACGGCTTCAGTCCGGCCTTTGACATCCGAGCGTAGACGAAACGATCGATTTCATTTGTCGCCCACCCCTGCCCCACTTGGGGAGGTGGGGTTTTCTTCGGCTTGACGAACGCCCAATGCTCATTCCACGGCGCGCCTTGTTCGATCCAACGCCGCAGCATTTCGATGGTGCTCTTCGTAAGTGGCTTGTTGGCGTCCGGCGGAGGCATGACGATGTCCGGGTCGTCGGAAGTGATTCGCTCCCAGAGATCGCTCTTGTCCGGCGATCCAGGCTTGACCACAACGAATCCGTCCCGATCCGAAAAAAGACCCTCGCGCTCATCTAACCGAAGCTCGGCCTCCCGCGCATCGCTATCCGGACCGTGACAGCGAAAACACCGGTCCGACAAAACTGGACGAACGTCGCGGTTGAAGTTGACCTTTTGAGCCCACGCGGGGTGCAGCAGGCTGAGCAGTAGCAGCGATGCGAAAAACAAGGGTGTTCGTAAGTTTCGTGATGTTCGTGTCATTGCGGAGTGGCAGTTGCGGAGTGGCAGTTGCGGAGTGGCAGGGCGATGAATTGG
>CAZWOU010000018.1:25638-31841 GCA_964635375.1 uncultured Pirellulaceae bacterium
TTGCGGAGTGGCAGTTGCGGAGTGGCAGTTGCGGAGTGGCAGGGCGATGAATTGGCCGACGCGGAAATCGAATTCCGCATTCTACCACCGCTGCCAGGCCAGTTGAATTGCAAACGCCTCAAGTGACGACTCGCGACCTAATCGCCACTCTCACGAGACGAAGGGCGGGGAATGAAAACGGCATAACCGAGCAGGCCGAGTTGTAGCGGAAAGTAGGCGATCAGCATCGATATCGGGTCGGCGGGAGTGAAGGCGACGGCGATGGCGGCACTGACCAAAGCTGCGAGGACCAGCCCTCGTGTGCCTCGCCCTCGAGCCCACGAGATGGCGATAGGCGCTCCCGCCAGCCCGTACACGCCCAATAGAATTGCGAAAACTATCTCGCTTGAGGGCAGATCGGTCGCCAGAATGCTTGGAAACGCGAGTGCCAATCCGACTAACGCCCAGACGTAGAGTCGTTGAGGCATCAGGCCGGAAAGACTGATGGACACGAACACAATCGCGAGAAGACCCACTTCGACCATTCCAACCGCTCCAACCAACCTGGCAATTGCCAAGATGACACTCAAACCCGCGATCCAAATGAGGATCTCTTTCAGGTGAATCTGAAACCTGCCCGCGCGGGGGTCGAGTTTTGAGTCTTCGGTCATTGCGTGTTCCTTTTCGATCATTGCGTGTTCCGACTTTCGCGGTGACGCCTAATGACCGAGCGCTCTACGTCTTGGTGATGTACGCCAGCAATTCGAAGATCTCGTCCTCCGTGAAGCGATCGAGTAGGGCTTTCGGCATCAATGACTTGGTCGATTTGATCACCTCTTCGATCGTATCCTTTCTTACCACGACCGGTTTTGGGTCCTCAGGATTAATCACGATCGACAGCGATTCTTTATCTTCGGCGACAACGATACCGGAAAGCACGCGTCCGTCGTCAGTAGCGATCAGTTGAAGAGCAAACTGGGGATCCACTTTGTGTGATGGATCGAGGATTTCCCGCAACACGCCGACTCGATCTCCCTTCCAGCGTTTGAGGACATCTGTAAGATCTGGCCCGACGGCGCCGCCGACTTCATTCATCTTGTGGCACTGAGCGCAAGTGGCTTGAGTGAAGATGCGTTGACCGATTTCTGCGGAGCGACCGCGCAGCCCGCTGCCGACGTTGCTGGCCAAGTCTTCAATCGTCCACTGCTTAACGAACGAGCGGTTGTTGCCCGTGGGATCTTTCGGTTCGATGGGGTTCAAGGCGAACGCTTCCAAGTCTTTGACAACAATCATCACGCCGTACATCCGCATCCAGTGTTTAGGAAACGTACACACAAACGGGTACTCTCCCGGCTCAGTGGGCGCCGTGAAGGTCAGCCGAAACTGTTGCCTGGACGCGACCATGGGCGTGGCGAACAGTACTCTCTTGGAGTCAGGCACGTACTGTTTTCCGCTGACGGACGTTGTCGGGCCAACCTCAGCGCCGGCCAGGGCAACGTCCTTCAATGCGCCTGGCTCAGTGACCACCAGATTGTGAGGCATCAAGTCCTCGTTGTTCAGCACGATTTGAACCGGCAGGCCCGCTTCCACGGCGAAATGGCGGCGGTCGTAACGCATTTCCTCTTCAACGGTGTGAATTACAACCACCCGAACCGTCACCGCTCGCAGCCTTTGACGGTATGCCTTGGCTTCCGCGACGGGCGCCTTGACCATCAATTGGTCGGCCAGTTGCATTGCATCGATAAAGGCGTCGGTTGTGCGCTTGGGAGCCGGCGTTGATTCCGCATACCTGACAAGCTTGTCGAGCAGCAGCGAGGCCTCGGTTTCGCGGCGGTGCTTGAGCGGAACTCTCAGCATCGTCGTCACGGCAACCGCTCGCAGGTCGGTGTTGTCAAAGAGCGGCGCAACGTGCGAAAATGTGTCCGCTTGCTCTCGGTCGATATACCCCAAAGCGCTGACAGCAGCCCGACGTACGATCATGGAGTGGGAGTCGCCGGTGAGGCCGACGACCTGCGGCCGCAAGGCTCCTCGACTCGCTCCTTTTCGAGTCATCACGACGGCGCCGAGAAAATCGAGCGTCGATTGTTTGCTCGCGGCCGACAACTCGCCCGCTTGTTCGCCGCGCCCAGTTGCGATTAGCGACGCGAAGCCAGCCGAACGCGTGACTGGGTTCGTCGACTGGCAAGCTGCAAGGATTGCATCGAGTTCGGATGCGAGCGTCTCTTGCGGGTAGGCGAGCACAAGACGGGCGAGTTGTAGAGTCACTCGCCGTCCCGCTCGATCGTCGCCGTCGAGTGAGTTCATTGCCTGCCAGAGGACCAAGATAGGCTTCGTCTCGTCCATCCTGGCCAAGGCCGAAATCGCTTCTTCGCGATGTTGGTTCGACATCCCCGCTCGAGTCAGAATGGCTTGATAAATCGGCTTGTATTTCTTCTCGTCGGCGACTCGTTCAACTTGCAGCAACCGCGAGTTGTTCAATCGTTTGAGTTGGTAAGCGACGATTCGCGGGCTCTTGTCCAAGAAGATTCGCGGCGGCGGGGCCTTTTCCTCCTGGCTGTGTTGATGGCCATCGTGATCAGCGGCCAAAACGGGTTGGAATATGGGCAGGAGCGAATAGGCGCAGAGACAGAGCGGAACGAGCGGTTTCGGAAACATGGACTTACTCATCGGGGTCGACGATTTGAATCCCAGCGTCGCTGAGCAATGCGGTCACGGGCGCGCCGCGGCCTGCGAGAAAATGTTCGTAGTTCATTTCAGCGACGATGGAGGCGGCTTCGATCACTTGGACCACGTCCCATTGGCTCTCGGCCGTTGGGTAGGACTCATCAAGCTCCTCGCGGGTGGCGCCCAGGAACCGCTTTCTCATGATGGCCAAAAGGCCCGCCACGATGGAGGCCTTTCCATAACCAAAGATTTCCAGATGGCCGCCATGGTGATGGATGCGTCCGCCGAATGATGGGTTTCGGGTCCTCGATCCATCGCCAATAATCGCCTCGCGATACCCGCGATCCTGCTGGTCCACGAGACCTCGCCCGTACACGCCGTAGACTTCTAGTTCCTGGTTGACGGCGCCTTCGAACTCGGCTGGATTAATCCAGTTGTTGTTGTAGTCGCCTCGCATCCCGTTGTCGTAGGTGACGGCGACGTCGATGCTGTCCCAAGTTTGGATGACGCCCTGTTTGGGGAATTCCTTGGGGTCGAGATTTCTCCGCCGGGCGACTTCCAAGTGGTTTTGATCCCAGTGCAACAAGAGGTTCTTTTGCCCTGTCGCGAACACGGAGACCGGCTTGACTTGCAGGTAATGATGAACGACATCGAGCCAATGGCAGCCGACGTAGGCGAACGGATTGCTCTTCTCCGCCCAGGCAAATATCTCAGCACTGACTTCGAGTGGTTCCTCAAGGACTGCGCGAATGCGATTGATGGGGCCGTACGCGGTCGGGGCCTTCTGCATCATCTCACGCAAGAATGGGTCGTACCGCTTGTGCATGTCGACCGCCACGATGCAGCCCTTCGCCTTGGCCCGAGCGGTAATCTCGTCCGCCTCGGCTGTCGTCAGGCAAAGGGGCTTTTCAGTGATCACGTCGCAACCGAATTCGATCGCATCGAGGATGGGCTGGGTGTGGACGTGGTCGGGCGTGGCCACGAACAGCACGTCAGGTTGGTGCCGCTGTAGGATATCCCGCCAGACCGTTTCGCCATAACAGGCTGATATCGACTGATCGGGAAAGTCCGCCGCGAACCAGTCCCGGATCTTCCCTGCCGTTCCGCTTTTTTCACTGCGAGTCCCCACGGCGACTAGATCAATTTCGATGTCGGCGACGTCCGCGGCCAAGTGGCTCATCCCGATGCTTGTCAGGGCGCCGCCCAAGCCGCCTCGCAAGAAGTCCTTAAAACTTTGTCCGATGATATCGTCGAAAAACATCCCGCCGCCAATGATGGCGACTTTCAACACGCGGTCGGTTGGATTCATCGATTCTCGCTCGCAAGAAGTCGTTTTCGTTACGCTCTCCAACTGCAGATTGTAGCGAGAACCGGCCGCTTCGGGCGCCCCGCGCCCGCCTCACGACGACGCAAGAAAACAAGCGGGCCGAATGTGAATTCGGCCCGCCCTCCCGCTTAGTCTTCCAGGTCGTCGATAAAAGACTATTTGGGCGACGCTTTGGTCTTGTCGCCAAGTGATGCGAAGTAGTCGCCAGCGACCGCCGTGATTTCATTCAAGAGAAAGTCGTAATCGTCGCTCTTGCTGTCTTGGAGTTTGGCCAGCTCTTTCCGGCGAGCTTCGAGTTCGCCTTGCCTGGCCAGGAACGCCTTTTCGTTGAGCGGCACGCTGTGTCGCTTCTTTTGCTTCACATAATCGGCGATGCTCGTTGTGAGTTCCTTGAAGTCCTTCGACGCCTTTCGTCGCGTGGCGGACGCCGTGCTGAGGTCGCGAACTATTTCGTTGGTCAGCATCGCGTAATTCTTGTGCTTTGCTTCGGGCACTTTGTCAAACGCCAATGCGTAGTCCAAGTCGGCCTCGCCATCGGAGATGTGGGTGGTGAGCGAAGGGATTACCACGTCGGATTTGACGCCGCGACGTTGAGTGCTTTCGCCGTTGGGGCGATAGAACTTCTGAATAGTGATTTTCAAAGCGCCGAGATTCTTGCCTGTGCGGAAACCGAATAACCGCGGACCGAGTTCAAGCAGACTCTGGACAGTGCCTTTTCCGTGGGTTGTGGGATCGCCCACAATAATTCCTCGTCCGTAGTCCTGGATGGCGCCGGCGAGGATCTCGCTGGCACTGGCGCTAAAGCGACTCGTCGCCACGACCAGAGGACCGTCCCATTCCATGCCGGATTCGGGGTCATCGTACTTTTCAATTCGACCAGCCGAGTCCTTAACCTGAACGACGGGACCAATGTCAATGAACAGGCCGGTCAAGCGAATGGCCTCCGACAAACTGCCGCCGCCGTTGTGCCGCAAATCAAGCAAGACGACGTCCACGTCCTTTGTGCGAAAATCGCCCAGGATCTTTCGCACGTCTCGCGTCGTACTGGTGTAGTCGCCTCGCCCTTGCTTGGCGCCGCTCATGTCAACGTAGAAGCTGCGGAGATCGATAACGCCGACTTTGACCGGACCGTCTTTTCCTTCTTGCTCGATTATCTTGCCTTTGGCTGCGTTGTCAGCGAGCGTAATCTTCGCTCGGGTGATGCTGTAGATTTTCATCTTCTTCTCGCCCGCTGGAATGACGCCCATGCGAACGATCGTCCCTTCCGGTCCGCGAATCTTGTCAATGATGTCGGACAGTCGTTCCTCGACTACCTTGACCATTTCGCCTTCAGCGCCTTGCCCGACTTCGACGATCTGGTCGCCAGCTTTCAGCTCGCCTGCCTCTTCAGCCGCGCCGCCTGGGATGATCCGGCGGATCGTTGCAGCGCCTTCCTTCTCCTCCAATTCCGCTCCGATGCCCTGGTAGTTGAGCCCCAGGCGGATGCGGAAATCTTCTAGCGTATTCGGCGAGAAGTACGAGGAGTGGGGGTCGAGGCTGGCGGCAACATTGTTCAGGTAGCGCTCAACCAAGTCGTCGTCGTCTGTCTGCTTCATCCGACTGAGGAACGTCGTGTATCGCTTTCGCAGGCGGTCTTTGGCTTCCTTGATCTCAACCTCGTCCGCTTTCAATTGGAGAAGGTCGTACTTGATTCTGCGGCGCCAACGAGCCGTCATCTTCTCTCCCGCTTGAACGTATTTGATCTCGTCTGGCTCTGTTGTGAACTGCTCGTCCTTGGCAAAATCGAGTTCCGCGTCGAGCAGTTCCTCGGCCAACTTCACTCGCTCCTCAATTCGCGTTAGCAGTTTGCGAAAAACCTCGTAGGGGAAACTCAGATCCTTGGCTTTGAGAAGGTCGTCGAGCTGGTCTTTCTTCTTGTTGAAGACGTCCACGTCCGACTGGGTGAAATAGAGCTTGAAGGGGTCGTAGCCCTCAATGAACTTACTCGCGATGCGGCGAGAAATCTCGTCATTCAACTCTGGCTTCGCAATGTGCTCGCCCTGAATCAACTTGGAGACGATGAAGACGATCCGCTGATCTGAAGATCGCGGCCCCGTGAGATCAGCCTTGAGCGTCGAACCGAAGATGCCGACAGCCAGCATGGCGAGAAGTACGGTTTGAATCGGCGTTCGCATTGAGTGCTCCTTAACGGTGGAGTTCGCTATGGGCATTGACGCCCAAGCGGGGAATTTTG
>CAZWOU010000018.1:31851-40863 GCA_964635375.1 uncultured Pirellulaceae bacterium
TGTCGACGGCGATGATTCTCACAAAGAAAATCTTGTCCAAAAACTAAACTCTTGATTGGGCTTCCGGGTAAGTTGAAGTATCCAAAAAAAGCCTGTACTGATCCGCCTGTCAGAGCGCCATGGGCCTCCGACTAGACAGCCGAGATGTGCTCCTCGGCGAAGCCTGAGAAACTTGGTCCCGCGTGTCCAAAGGGTCACGCTGGCGAGGTCGGCCGCCCGTCGAGTGATAACCGCCAGCCGTACGGATCCGCCGAGACGAGGGCGACGCGCGACGAAGCGGAGAATCGGGAAGCAAACTCGCGTCGCTCCAACTTTCCTCCGGACCGATCACATCCGACAACATCGCCTCAGCGCGAGCTGGATTGAGACGTCGCAGCAATGACGGTTCCTGAGTGTTCTCAATTAGGTCCTTCACGGTTCGGTTCGAGCGAATCGAGTCCGCCACATTCGGCGCCGCACCCAATTGTGACTTGGCATCTTCGCCCCCAATCTGGTCAATATCGAATCGGTTGGCGTCCACGTCCACCGGCTCTTCGACGAACTGGCTCGATTCCAGCGCCTGGGAGTTGGGCAATCCAGTCGATCCGCTCTTGGCCGTTGCGGTCTCGGGCAGAGTTGTTTCGGCGGGCGTCATGACCGACAGGCCCAATAGGCTCGCCGCGATCACCCCGAAAGCGATCACTGCATGCGTGAGTGGGAGCTGCGATCGTCGGCGATTCGCGGACAAGATCTCCTGAATCCGCGACTCAAGCGCCTTGGGCTCTGCCATCGCCACCGCCGTCAAAGGGGTTCGCCAGGCCGTCGATAGAGGATGAGAAAGTTGTAAAAGGCTCTCCGCGTAATCGGTCGCTCGAACGCCCGCCCCAAGCACGACGTCGTCACAGGCTGCCTCGCGCTCGTATCGCAACTGCTCGCAGGCCCACCAAACCATCGGGTGAAACCAGTAACAGGCGCAAACCCATTGCACGAGAATCTGACCAAGACCGTCTCGGCGGCGCACGTGCCCCAACTCGTGAAGCAAGACCGCTCGTAATCGTATCGCGTCCCAATTCTCTGACGCGCGGGGCAAAAGCAGTTGGGTTCGAAACAGGCCCCAGGTCATAGGGACGACGTTCCGCGGAGAGTGCAAGATCGATATGGTAGATCGTATTCCCAGCTCATCTTGGATATCTCGACAGGCGATGGCGAGACGGTGGCTCGGCTGAAGCGTTTCGCTCCCCTTCGCCCAATACCTTAATAAGGACGCCGCCAAAAGGGAACGAACGGCAAGCAGAGCGACGCCGAACAGCCAAGTAACCGCGACAACGCCGGCCAACCAGGAAAGCGCGGGGGATGTCAACTCGCCCAGTGAAACTGCATCAGAGAAACCGCTCAAGGAGGGGGATAGATTCCTGGCGTCCAACCATTGAGGAAGAACTTGCCAGCTCGGCATCATGGCGCCGACAAACGGCATCGCCGCCGCAGCCGCCAATGCTCCGCCCCAAACCCAACATCGAGCTGACGGCGACCGGCTCCGCATCATTCTCGCCAACACGGCAGCCACGCCGATCAACAGCGTCGCCTTGGCCGCGGACAAAACAATTACGTTCCACCACAAGTAGCCTAATTCCCAAATCCAATTCGCCATCACTATCGCCCCTGATGCTTTGCGTCTTGGATTAGTTTTCCGAGCTTCTCAAGCTGGTCATCATTCAACGGGTCTGTGTCGTTGAAAAGCTGGGCAGCCAAAGCGTCGGCCAATGAGCCGTTGTAGAACGTGTCGAGCACACGGTTGAGGGCCGAACGCCCCACCGTGTCCCGCGGTTGAGTCGGCCGATAAATGAACTCGCGACCCTGCTGAGTGTGCGACAGGTGGCCCTTCTCCTCCAGAATACGGACCATCGTTCGCACCGCCGTGCGACTCGGCGCGTCAGCGATCGCCTCCCAGACTTGGTTTACGGACGCCTCGCCGAGGGCAAAGATCGCATCCATGATCTGCCGTTCGCGTCGGCTGAGCGTCTGTAGTTCGTCCTGAATGGATTCTCTCGCCACCTGAATAGTCTCCCCGAAAGAAGTCGCGACAACAGGCCGACCAACTCAACGACCTGGTCGGCTGGTGAGTTAAATTTTTAACCTTATCGGCCCGTCAAGGCAAGTAAGAAAAGCCAAAATTTTAACCGCAAATCAGAGAACGGCGTAAGTCGCTTTGCACACACCGGTTACGTCGGCCTAAATCGGCCCGTTTGCCCGGCAAATTGGAGCGATGGCTGGGACACATCGGCTCGGAAGGTCATCGGCTCGGCAGGTGTGGTTCGTCCCATCTTCACGGGCGTTTAATCGCCGACTCGGTGGGCTTCCACAGATTGCCAATCGATGTCGATACCGAGCCCGGGGCGGTCGCTAAGCGTGACGAGGGGGCCGTCGATTTGAAGCGGGTTTGTGGCGATGGATTGGGCATGATAGGAGGGACCGAGACAGTCGCCGGGCAGGTCCTCGATGGCGACATTGGAAGTTGCCACGACAAAGTGCATCATGGCCGCGGCGCCGAGGTCCCACTCAAGATTGGAGCCAATGGTGCAGGGGAGGCCATGTTGCTCGGCCAGTTTGGCGATGCGAACGGCTTTCAAAATGCCGCCGTGTTTTCCAGGATAGACGGTCAGGGCATCGCAGCAATCGTGCCGGATTAGTTCGACGGCTTCGATCATTCCGAAGCAGCTTTCATCCGCGAGAATTCGGCATCCCAGTTCATCGCGAAGTCGTTTCATGCCGGTGTAGTCTCCTCGCTCGAGAGGTTGCTCGACGATTTCGATGCGGCAGTCCTCAAGTTTCTTGAGACAATCGGCTGCGTCCTCGAAGCTCCAGCCGCCGTTGGCATCGATGGTCAGCGAATTTGCCTTGCCGATCGCCCCCCGTACCGCCCGCACTCGGCGAACATCCTCATCGGGATCCGTGCCGACTTTGACTTTGATCGTTTCGAACCCTTGCTGGACTAGTTCCGCGGCTCTCTCTGCGGCCAGATCGGGGGCATAGGCGCCAAGCGAGAAGCGGCAGCGAATCGTCCGCTCTCGAACGGGGCCTCCAAGCAGTTCATATACCGGTTTGCCGACTTCTTGACCGACGGCGTCCCAGCAGGCCATTTCGACGGCCGACTTGGCGAATGGGTTTCCGATTGCCACCGCCCTCATCCGACTGTCAATCTCGTCGATGTCGGCGGGGTCGCAGCCAACGACCGACGGGGCGAGGAGATGATCGATGATCGCCTTGGCGCCTCGCATGGTCTCGCCGCTCCAGCGTGCGGTCACGGTCGCTTCACCCACACCGACGACGCCGCATTCGGTGGTGAGTCTGACGAGGACGAAATCAGAAACGTCGTGTCGCCCCAGGGCCGAAACCATCCGTCTCTCGGGCTTGAGCGGGATCCGCACCTGGATCGATTCTATTCTCGAAATTCGCATGTTTTAGCTTTCGGGTCTTGCCAGTTCTTGCCATACAGCGCTGCGAGGGTCGTAATCTCCGGCTACAGAGAATAACCTTGCGGGCGACGGTTGATAAACCGCCAAAGGAGAATCGCTGACCCAAGGGATCGCGCACGATGATTGAATCGAAGACAACGGGCCGTTTGTTGGTTTGGGGGATCATTGGGTTGATCGTGTTGAGCCTCGGCGTTTGGTTCGTTCGGCGAGAGCGGTTGCCCTGGACAATCCGAATCGCTTCGGGGGAAGAGGGTGGTTTGTATCACGAGGTCGGCGAGTTCCTGCAGCAGTCGCTGGCGCGTCGTTTGGGGCGAAAGGTCGAGTTGCAAACGACTGACGGATCGATCGAAAATTTTACTCGAATTGAACACGGGACGGCGGATCTGGCCATCATTCAAGGCGGCTCCGCCCCGTTGGAGCGAGCTGCCTTGGTGACTCCGCTCTATCCAGAGTGGATGCTAGTCGTGGTTCGTAGCGAGAGCAAGATTCAGGAGGCGTCGGAATTGGTCGGCCATCGCGTTGCGATTGGAAAGCCAGGATCTGGGATGTACGCGAGCTCACGAACTTTGTTGGCGAGTCTGGACATTAGCGATGACGACTTTGAGCCAGTCGAGGCGTACTTCAAGGCGATTCTCACCGACGATTCCATCGAGGCCGCGATCATCACCACGGGGGCCGGGAATCGCGATGTTGGCCAACTGTTGCAATCGCGCGAATTGCGAATCGTACCGATTGAGAACGCGAAGTCGATTGAGCTTCTCGACCCTTATTTTCGAGCCACCGTGATCCCCAAGGGAGTCTTTGGAACAAGGCCCTTCATTCCGGCAACGGACACACAGACGATTGCGACCACGTCGTTTCTCGTCGCAACTCCCGCCGCTTCAGACCGCCTTGTCAACGCCGCTCTGCTGGCGATCCATGCCGAGAACTTGCGGCTGAAATCTCCCATGTTGATTACACGAGCCGACGCGACTCGTCGTACGTCGACGGCGTTTCACCCAGTCTCGCAACGGTATTTTCATCCGGCGGATGAGATTGGATTCATGGCAAACGTGATGGAGACGCTGGCGGCGGGCAAGGAACTGTTGTTCGCGATCGGGGCCGGTTTCTATTTGGTTTGGCGCCGATGGCGGTTGGCGCGGGAACGCGAAGTCGAATCTGCGCTCTCCGCCCAAAAAGAACACCTCGACGTATTCCTCGAAAAGACCCTGCGGATCGAGGAGGCTCAGATGGAGTCCGACGAGGTGCCGGAGTTGTACGAATTGCTCAACCAGGTCACGAACATCAAGCTGCAAGTTCTCCACGAGTTCACTGAAGAGGAACTTCGGGGCGATCACGTCTTCCGCATCTTTCTTGCCCAATGCGCCAATTTGATAAGCAAGATTCAGCTCAAGATTATCTCGCTTCGAGACACCTGATGGCCGTGATCGTTGATTGGTGCAACGTCCGTATAGGGCAGAGTCCGCCCGTTGCCCGGGTCTGCTATAGTTGCCCACAGTGAACTTATCAGTCGCCGGTTTTGAAAATCATCTCAAACGAACAAGGAAGCCGCGAAGACGATGGAAAAAGTCGCAGGCGACATCTATGACTATCCCAACTACTACGACCTCGTGTTTGGTTCGGATTGGAAGGCGGAGTTCAATTTTCTCGAAGGTGTTTTTGAGAAACACGTGAAGCGGGAAGTGGAGAGGGTCTTTGAACCGGCTTGCGGGACAGGGCGACTGCTGTATCGACTGGCCGACGCGGGCTACGGCGTGTCGGGGTTGGACCTCAATCAGAAATCGGTCGACTATTGCAACGATCGGCTCGAACGACGCGGGCATCAGCGATCCGTTTTCGTGGGGGACATGACCGATTTTAAGTTGCCCAAGAAAGCGGACGCCTCGTTCAACATGATCAACAGTTTTCGCCACTTGGCCACGGAGAAGGCCTCCCTGGAGCACTTGCGCTGCATGTCGCAGTCGCTGAGAAAAGGCGGAGTCTATGTCTTGGGACTGCACCTGACGCCGACCTCGGGCAAGCCGTCGGACGAAGAGTCGTGGTCGGCGAGACGCGGCCACCTATGCGTGAACATGCACATGGGCCTGAGCGAACGTGATCTGAAGAAGCGCCGCGAGCGATTCCAAATGTCGTATTATGTGCATACGCCCACCAGGTCGTTTCAGTTGGCCGACGAGATCGCCTTTCGAACCTATACACTCGACCAGTTTCGTCGACTACTGAACAAGGCGCCCAACATGAAGATCGCGGCGATCTATGACTTTGCCTATGATCTGGGGAAGCCGATTGAGCCGCACTCAAGGACGGAAGACACCGTCTTTGTGCTTCAGAAGGTCAGCTGACGGCAGCGAGAATCGAGGGAATGGCTCGGCGAACTAACGACTGGGGCGTCCGTTCTTGCTGGGTGGCGTCCGCATTGTCAGGTTGGATTCGCCCAGTGTTTCCCAGTCGGGAACTTCCGGGCTTGTTTGATCGACCATCCGCCGTACACTGCATGCAAGGCGAGAAGCAGCGGAATGCCCCGCGGCGATTTTTTCGCCGGCCCCACTCGCCCCACCCCTGTCCTCCCTTTTGTTAAAGGGCGTTACTCGTGGCGCAGGCATCGTCCAACCAGGCGTCTCCCGATGACCAACCATCCGCCGTTGGGAGCACCGACGATTCGCCGAGCGGCGCTGCTGAAAGCGGCGCTGCTGAAAGCGACGCGGGCCCTGAATCAGCTTCGCGCGGCGGGCCATCTTCTGTTGGGGCGGATGAGGGATCGGCGCCCGGCAAGATCGCGTCCGCGCTGATCCCCCTGGCGGTCCAGGCGTTGGGCGGGTCGCTATCACAATCGGAAGAGGCGATTACGGTCAAATGGGGAGGGCTTGGCGAAGAGGCTCTTGCCAGCGATGACGCGTCGACAGCCGAACGCCGCCTCTCCGCACCCCCAGAGGATTGGAAATGGCCGAGCGAGTTGCTTGAGTCTCTGCTGGCGGCGGCAAGCGAGAACGGCTGGAACCATACGACGCCGCTCGATCAACCTGATCGACTACACGAATTCTCAGCGAGTTTGCTTGCGCCGTATAGCGCTAAGAATGGTCATGTGCATCTGGGCGGCTGCGCCCTCGATTGGGTCCCGCTCTGGCGTTTCGTCTTTGTGAGTGAAGGGCCGGAAGCAGAATTGACAACGGTGTTCACGACCGCCAACGGCGATCGAGTGGGGCCCGACGTCATCAAGGAAGCCGGGCTGGATGCGATGTCCGTAATGGACTCGCCGCCTACCCGCGACGTCGCGCCGCCCGAGTTTGGCGGCGAGGGTGAGACACTGTTGAAGACGGTCGTCTGGTGTTGTTGGGCGAGCGGTAAGGTGGTCGCGGAAATCGATGAACAATCGTTGACCGTCGAATTCGACGGGTGGGCAAAAGCGATCGCTAACGGCAGCCGCGAATTGCCTCCCTTCCGCAGCGACGGCTCTGCGGCGACCTCCTATCGTGCGGAACTGGATGACGAGGGTGACATTGGGCCGAGCGAAGCGATCGAAGTTTGCTGCCAATCGGGACGACGGCTCTTGCAAACGAAGATGCTCAGGTGCCCCGCTGCGGGCCGGTGGGCATTACCCGAGCACTTTAGTGACTGTCCGGTGACTGGGGTGAGCCTACTCGCTACAGAATTGGTCGAGTGCAACATGTGCTTCCAGGCGGTGTCGCCCGGGGTGTTGCGCAGTGGGCGGTGTCAAGTTTGCCAAAACCTGGCGCCCGTCAACCAAGACGACGCTCGGCTGGCTCGATTGATTGGTGAATTCCCTAGGCTGTCTCGTTGGTCGTCGTGGAAGATTGGCGAATCCGAACAGGCTTACATCTTGACGGCAGGCGCCTTGGTTCGGCGGTTGCTAGTGGTGGTTCGCAAGGAGCCGCTCGAATTGATTCGGTTGGCGACGGGAATGCGTTGGATTGGCGGCTGGTCCGAAGTGACCGACGAGTTCCAGCGAAGAATGGAAAATGACCGTTGATGGTTTGGTCATGCTGCGACGGCGCCCCTTGGTTCCGCTATTCGGGAGCCGCGGACCCTCGGTTGGCCCACCAGGGAAGAGTGATTCCGCCGTCGATCAGGAGCGCGGAGCCAGTCACATAAGACTGATCGGGGTCGCAGAAGAACAGCAACCCTTGGGCCATTTCCTCGGGCGTGCCGAGTCTGCCGAGAGGGATCTTGGGGCCTGCGTTTTGGAGGGTTTCCTCGCTGGCGAATTTGCGTTCTCCAGGCGTGTCGGTCCAACCCGGCTGTAGCACATTGACGCGAATTCGATGCTCAGCCAGCTCGATGGCGGCGGTTCGCGACATCTGTTCGACGGCTGCTTTACTGAGGTTATAGGCCATTGAGCGAGGCACGGGCGTGTAGGCGTGGGGCGAGCTGACCAGCACGATGGCGCCGCCATCGCCCTGGGAGACCATTTGTCTCGCGGAGGCGCGCAGCGTGTGAAAGGCGCCCCACATGGTGACGTCGACGGTACGTCTAAACCCAGCCATGTCAGCCTCATAGAACGTCTCTCGTTCGCTGTAGGCGGCGTTGCTGACGGCGATGCTGAGATGTCCAAAACGTCGGACGACTTGGGCCACCATTTTCTCAACCTGCTCGTCGTCGGCCACATCGGCCGCCACGGCGATCGCCTCACCGCCGGCATCGTGGATGCACTGCACCACCTCATCGGCCGCTTCCGCGTGTTGCCGATAGTTAACAGCAACCTGGGCGCCAGCTTGGGCCAGGGCGATCGCAGCGGCTCGCCCGATTCCCAAGCTCGCGCCGGTGACTAAGGCGACTTGTCCGTTCAGGTTAGGTCGGTTCATGACAATCAGCTTCCCCTCTCGAGCAATGGTTATCCCAGCGGCGGTCAAATTTGCTAGCAAATTCGATGTTGGTTAGGCTAGCGGGCTGATGGCGGGAGGACCAGAGGCGAGGGCAATCGGGGGTTGGGCCGGGTTGGTCTCGATTGGCAAGCGGGCGAATTGAGGGGTTTTGTTCCGTTGTTTGGCGGTGCTGGGCGCCAATTTTCCCGATATTTCTGGGGAAAGCGGACCGCTCAGGGTGGACCTTGGAATCCGGCTGGTTAGAATTGCTTTCGGGTCGCGCTTCTCGTCGCGCACGATAAGAACACGTCAAGCGGACGGTCGCGACCACCACCTGCAAGGGGGAATTGGAGCACGGGGGTACCTGCCTCAACGCCCGCCTTCACAGTTCGGCGAACACAACCGCGCTGTTTCTTACATCACTGATTCTGTCTTTGTTTCCGAAGAGGATCCAAGCGAGATGGCTGATGGCTCATTGAGCTTCTTAGCCCCTTCTGTTTGGTTGAGCGTTGGGATACGCAAAGAGGTCGATCATTGTGGTGTTTGCCTAATCGTTCTCGTTGACGTGGCGAACACTGGACTATTCGAATTAGGTAAGACTGAAGGCGTCTGTTGAGTTTCGCTAATCGCAATCTCTTTCCAAATGGATTTCGCATCCATCGCCGAATAGATCGCGGTGGTAGAATTGCGGGACTGGCAGCTTTCCGACCATGACATTGTTTCCACGAATCAGTTTCCAC